>CAZIII010000283.1:0-2739 GCA_964539425.1 uncultured Tissierellaceae bacterium
GCAAGAATGCTTCACTGGCCAGATAGTATGATGACTTATATGAGTGGAGATAGCATATTATTTAGTAATGATGCCTTTGGTCAACATTATGCATCAGATCTAATGTACAATGATTTAGTAGACCAAGGAGAATTATTCCAAGAAGCTATAAAATACTATGCAAATATACTTACTCCATTTAGTCCATTGGTTACAAACAAAATCAAAGAGGTATTAAGTCTTGAACTACCACTAAGCATGATAGCTACATCCCATGGAGTTATTTGGAGAGATAATCCAGCACAAATAGTACACAAATATTTGGAGTGGGCAGATGCTTATCAAGAAAATCAAATTACAATAGTATATGATACAATGTGGAATGCGACAAGAAAAATGGCGGAAGCTATAGCAGAAGGAATTAGATCTGTAGATAGTACAGTAACGGTTAAATTATTTAATGCAGCTCATACAGATAAAAATGATGTAATAACAGAGCTATTTAAAGCCAAGGCTATATTGTTTGGATCATCTACAGTTAATAAAGGCATAATGAATGCAACAGGTGGAATCCTTGAAATGATAAAAGGTATAGGATTTAAGAATAAAAAAGCTGCAGCTTTTGGATCCTATGGTTGGTCAGGTGAATCAGTGGCAGTGTTAGAAGCAGCATTAAAAGCAGCAAAGCTTGAAGTGATAGAAGGTGGAGCAAAAGAACTGTGGAATCCAGATACGGAAGCTTTAGAAAGATGTAGGGAATTTGGAAAGAGTTTTGCAGAAAAACTATAGAAGATAAAAATGCGATAGGGAGTATTCAACTCTCTATCGCATTTTTACTTTTAGCTTACGGTGGTCATCGAGGATTCCGGAAAGACGGAAAGGAATGCGAATACCGGGAAAAAAATCTCATCTTAATTTAACCAACTCTTAGAAAAACAAGGCTATTTAGTAGTAAATATATTGGCATATTTATTGCTTGTATAATAGTAAAGAAATAATTTTATAGAGAGGACGTGATCTAATGAGTAATTATATATTTGCAGGATGTGACACTGTTGAGTTAGGAAAGAAATATGGTACACCTTTATATATAATGTCTGAAGATTATATTAAGGATAGATGTAAGGAAATCAGGGAAGATTTCATGGAAAAACATTCTAATACAAGGGCGGTATATGCAAGCAAGGCATTTCTAACTAAAGAGATGGCCAGAATTATTAAAAGAGAAGGTATTGGAATGGATGTAGTATCTGGTGGAGAACTTTATACTGCAATTCAAGCTGATTTTCCCATGGAAAAGATAATTTTTCATGGAAACAACAAGACTTTTGATGAAATAGAACTAGCGATTGAAAACAATGTGGGAAGAATAGTGGTTGATAACCTTAGAGAGCTTGATTTAATAGAAGAAATAGGAAGAAAATATAATAAAAAAACATATATATTATTTAGAATTAGTCCTGGAATAGAAAGTGATACCCATAAATATATTCAAACTGGTCAAGTTGATACTAAATTTGGTATACCACTGGATGATAGAACAATTAATGAAGCAATGGAAAAAGTGATGAAATTAGAATTTGTTGAATTATTAGGATTTCACTTTCATATAGGGTCTCAAATTTCAGACAATAAAAATCATATTAAAGCAATTGATATAATGACAAAATTAATGAAAAAGGTAAAAGACGAATATGGATTTATAACTAAGGAATTAAATACTGGTGGAGGATATGGTATCCACTATGCTGAAGATGAAAAGCGAAAGCCTTTGGCTTATTTTACAGATTCAATAATGGAAGAAATTGAGGTCAAATGTAAGGAATATAGCCTAGAAAGACCCCTGATTATAATAGAGCCTGGAAGATGGTTAGTAGGGGAAGCGGGGATTACTATTTATACAATAGGGGCTATTAAAGAAATTCCCGGAATCCGGACTTATGTTTCAATAGATGGTGGTATGCCAGATAATCCAAGACCAAGTTTGTATGAAGCTAAGTACGAAGGGGTTATAGTGAACAAAGCAGATCAAGATTTAACTAAGACAGTTACCATAGCAGGTAAATGTTGTGAATCTGGAGATATCTTAATTTGGGATTTAAAGGTACCTGAGATAGAGGCGGGAGATATGCTAGCAGTACGGTCAACAGGAGCATATAATTATTCAATGTCAAGTAACTACAACAGAATCCCAAGACCACCAGTAGTTATGTTATCTGAAGGGCAAGATAGATTAATAGTAAAAAGAGAAAGTTATGAAGATTTACTAAGGAATGATATATAGTATATAATAGAGATAATAAACTTTGGAGGAATCAAACTATGGAACTAATATTGAGAGATACATTAGTTGAAGTTAATCTTGATAATATAGTTTTCAATATTAAAAGCATAAAGAAAATGGTTGGTGAAGATGTGGCTATAGCCGCAGTGGTTAAAGCTAATGGATATGGACATGGAGCAGGAGGTATAGCTCAAACTCTCGTGGAAAATGGAGCAGACTATTTGGCAGTAGCAACCCTGAGTGAGGCTATGGATTTGAGAAAGAAATTTAAGGACTATAAAATATTTGTTATGGGACACACGCCAGACGAATATTTAGAACATGTTGTCAAAAATAATATTACACAGACCGTATTCTCATATAAGCAGGCTAAAATCTTAAATGAATTAGGTATAAAATACAGTAAGAAACCTGTAGTCCATATAAAATATGATACAGGCTTTAATAGACTAGGATTTAAGGATTGTGAAGATAGT
>CAZIII010000284.1:0-2713 GCA_964539425.1 uncultured Tissierellaceae bacterium
TCATCAGAAAGCCTAACAGCATCATCATAATTTCCTTCTATAATAGAAGCATCTGAACCTTCTTTTCTAATATTATTAAGTCTAATTTCTGAAGATCCTTTTGGCATATATACTACAGACTTTTGTCCTAATTGATTGGCAGCCCAGGCTACTCCTCTACCATGATTTCCATCTGTTGCAGTTACAAAAGTTATTTGACCAAGTTTTTCTTTTACTTCTTCTGAGCGAAGATAGTCAAAGGATACTTCTGAAATATCCATACCTAGTTTTTCTGCTAAATACTTTCCTATTGCATATGAACCTCCTAATACCTTGAATGCATTTAAACCAAATCTATAGCTTTCATCTTTTAAGAAAATATTTTTTAAGCCCAAATCTTTTGCAAGATTTTCTAATTTGTGTAGTGGTGTTATGGAATATTCATCAAAACTTTTATGAAAGTCCCTTACCCTTTCTATTACTGCATCGGATATATAATCTACATTTGTTTTAGATTTATCTTTATCCCTGACACCTGTCATAAGATGTGATTTAATTAATTCATTTTTATTGTGCAATATCCTTCCTCCTTCTCTAAATCAATATTCTGTCCTTATATAAAGCAATAATCGTGCCAAGTTTTTAAACTATATGCATTTTATCCTCTAATCCTTTGAATGACTAGGCTGTAAAATTTTCTATAATATTTTTCTTAATATTATATTTTAAAAACAAAGAGCTTATTATCAAATTGATAATAAGCTCTTTGTAAACATTTATATTTACTTCATTAAACATTGTAATACAGCATTATTATCAAAATGATAAGGCTTTATCATTTTGATAATACTACTCCAAATTATATTTCTTTATTTTTCTATAGAGTGTAGCTATACCTATTCCAAGTTCATCTGCAGATTTTTGTTTTCCTTCTGGAGATCTTCCATATAGCTTTAAAGCCTTTTTAATATATTCTTTCTCCATATATTCTAAACTTAAAGTGTGATTTCCTGTGTATTCTACTTCTATTATTGATTTTGGAAGGTGATTCCTTTTCACGGTTCCATTTACCTCTACCATATTCATTGCATATTCAACTACATTTTCAAGTTCTCTAACATTTCCTGGCCAACTATAGCTATATAATATATCCCAAACATCAGTATGTATCTTTACATATTGTTTCTTGAATAATTTGGAATATTTTATTGCAAAATAATTAGTCATTACTTTTATATCTTCTTTTCTTTCTCTTAGTGGAGGTATTGGGAAAGGTATAACATTTAATCTATAATATAAATCTTCCCTAAATATATTGTTTTTTATTAATTCTTCCAAATCTTTATTTGTAGCAGCTATTATTTTTACATCTATTGGTATTGGAGTATTAGATCCAAGTCGAGTAATCTCTCTTTGTTCTAAAACTCTAAGTAATTTTGATTGTAGATATATTGGCATGTCCCCTATTTCATCTAAGAATAACGTTCCATTGTTAGCAAATTCTATTTTTCCTATTTTTCCTTTTGGATCTGCACCAGTAAATGCTCCCTTTATATAACCAAATAACTCACTTTCAAGTAGTGCATCAGGTATGGCAGCACAGTTAATTGCAACAAAGGCATTGTCAACTCTATCACTTTCCATATGAATTGCCCTAGCAAACAACTCTTTTCCAGTCCCACTTTCACCAGTTACTAATACTGTAGAATTTGAACTAGCAATTCTCTTAACTTTTGTTTTAAGTGATTTTATTTCTTCAGAGTTACCAATTATTTGTTCTAATCCTAAATTCTCTCTAGTAGTAACTACAGAAGCACTTAGGCTTTCCAAGGTGTTGATATCAGTAAATATATAAACCTCATCAAATTTAGTATTACTTTTTATAACTTTATAATCTTCTCCAAGTATTAGATATTTCTTATCATCTATAGTTAGATCATATTCATGTAGATTAAGAATTTTATTGCCAGTATACTTAATGTCTACTTTATTCTCAGGTTTGGTATTTAGGTTTAAAATCCTCATAGCCATATTATTTATACTTTTAATATTATTATCTTGATCTATTACTATTACTCCTTGCTCTACTTTATCTATTATGTTCTTTAATACATCTATTAAATTAATCATTTTATGCTTTTCTGACTCTTCCTTGGCCTTAGATGAAATGAGATCTGATATCTGCTCCAAGAACTCAGTAAATATTGATAGATTATCTAATATATGATCTCTTTGTTCTTCAGTAAAGCATACAAGCCCGATAACACCTATAACCTCTTCATCTATTTTAATAGGCATACTAACTTCAAAAGTTTCATCACAGTTATCTTGTTTATAACAAAATCTACATATGGGATGTGATCCAGGTTCCATTACAATTTGTTCTTTACCAGTTCTTATAACTTCCCTATAAACATAGCCTTCTTCGCCCATATTTTCATTTATACCTTTAAAGTACATTCCTGTTCCTGCTATTCGAACTAGATTATTATCTACAATTTCCACATCTACTCTTAAAATCTTAGATAAAACCTCTGCATACTTCATAACCGCTTCCTGCATTGACCCTAAAATGCTAATCATATTTTCACCTTCCAATAGATCAACTAGTAAATCTATAAACTATGCTACCTTTTCAAATCTTCAATATCTAAATTTTCAACATCAAATACTATTTGATCTCCATTGCCTATTACCAGGCATGGTAATCCAACTCTACCGCCTTCTTTGATTT
>CAZIII010000285.1:0-2711 GCA_964539425.1 uncultured Tissierellaceae bacterium
GGGAAAAGATTGTATGATGCAGTTTATGAACGCCTAAGATACTATGTTTATGATAAGGATAGTATAGTAATGGAAGAAGATGAGTTACCAAGATATGGAGAACCATCTTTAATTTTACCAAGATTAGGACAAGGTTCTTTTAGAGTTATTGTAACAGAGGCTTATGATAGAAGATGTGCTATCACAGGTGAGAGGAGCTTGCCAGTATTAGAAGCTTCTCATATTAAACCTTATTCAGAAGATGGGCCACATGCCCTAAACAATGGATTATTACTCAGAAGTGATTTGCATACTTTATATGATAGGGGATATCTAACTATTACAAATGATAATAAAGTTGAAGTAAGCAATAGAATAAAAGAAGATTATGGAAACGGAAGAGAGTATTATAAACTACACGGCAAAGAACTAATAATATTGCCACACAATTATGAAGAACGACCCGCTAAGGAATATATTGAGTGGCATAACGAAAATATTTTTTTAGGATAAAGAAGCTAGGATTAAAAAACGTTCAACTTAAAAACCAACAAAGGAGGCCAAAAAAATGGCGGAAATAAAATACGAAATAACAGAGAAAATAGCAATACTATCAGAAAAAGGTAACTGGACAAAAGAACTAAACAAAGTTAGTTGGAATGATAGGGCAGCTAAATTTGATTTGAGAGACTGGAATCATGAAGAAGGTAAAATGGGCAAGGGAGTCACATTATCAGATGAAGAAGCAAAGGTTCTAAAGGAAGCATTGGAGAAGGTGCTATAGAAATCATTGGTGAATTAAATAAGCTATTGATATAAGGCTATGACATTAGCTAAAGAGTGGATAGAAGGAGGCATGGAAAAAGGGATTACTATGGGTGAAATTAATCATTATTATTTAATATAATATGTTATAATAATAAATATATTGATTTAACTTGGGGGACTGTGATAGATGGATACATATTATTTATTTTTAGATGAATCGAAGCCCAATGGTCATAATATAGATAGTTTATGTTTAGCAGGAATTATTATAAAAAAAGAAGTATACGAAAAGAAAATTATAAAAGCTATTAACAACTTAAAAAACAAAATATTCTCAACAACAGATATAATTCTACATGAAGTTGATATTAGAAATGCAAGGATTGATAATTACAAATTATTTAGAGAAAAGGAAGTTAGAGAGAAGTTTTGGGATGACTTAAGAAATATACTATCAACAAATGAATTTAAATTTATCGGTGCTTCAATTCATTTTCCAGAGTTTGAATCTTTTTATAAGAATGACTATATAAATGATCCCTATTTTATAGTAACTCAAATTGTATTAGAAAACTTTGTACATTTTTTGCAAATTAATAATGGGATTGGTTCAATATATATTGAATCAAGAAATCCAACGGAGGATACAAATATCCGCAACCACTATCATAGGATAGTGGCAAATGGTACTTTGTTTCTAAACAGAAATCTATTTCAAACTAAATTGACTAATATAAACTTTTTAATAAAAGCTGATAATAATATAGGACTACAATTAGCGGATTTTGTGCCTGGTGCATTGAATAGATATTGCAATGGCTTGAATCCAAAAGATCCATTTATAACGGATATAATTTTAGAACACTTGTATGATGGACATGTTGGCTTAAAAAATAGATTTGGATTCAAACAAATGCCATAAATTACAAGTAATGTTGAGTTTATTTAAATATTTGACAAAAAGGGTATTATACATTATAATTTAATTAAGGTTATAGATGAATAACTTTTGTGGCTAAAATGCATACTATAATAGAGAATTGTGATAGCTCTTCTCATTGACAACTAGATAAAAAACAAGGGAATTACGATAGTTCCTCCCTTGTCTAAAAAAAAAGACCTTTTCTGAATAGTCAAGGTCTTTTTTTGTTATTGATGTATTAAGTGTAAAAGGTAGTGTTATTTGCTCTAATTAATTAATGATAGAGCAGCTAAATTTGATTTGAGAGACTGGAATCATGAAGAAGGTAAAATGGGCAAGGGGGTTACATTATCAGATGAAGAAGCAAAGGTGCTTATGGAAGCATTGGAAAAGGTGCTGTAAATTAGGTTTAAAATAAAGATAATTCAATAATCGTTAATTGCAAAATCATGATATAATGGTATATGAAGAAAAATATAAAAGGGAGTGTTAAATATGGCTATTCCCAGAAAGATAATATCAGAATTAGTAGATGATTTACCAGAGGAGAAACTTGGGAAGGTGATTAGTTTTATTAAGTTTATTAAAGAAGAGGAGGAACCTACTCTATTACTAGAACCTAATGATGAAGAAGAAATTAGTCTAATATTAGACGAAGATGAATGGTATAGTTCAGATGAGATAAAGAATATGATTTAAGTTATAGATATTAAAAAGGTTGCCAACTTGGCAACCTTTTAAAATTCCACAGACTTATTCTATTGCAAATAAGAATTCACCTTCACAAGCAAGCTCGTCCCCGACATAAGCCTTGCCTTCACCTACACCGATTGAACCTCTTATTTTGGTTAAAATTACTTCCATTCTAAGGGTATCGCCAGGTACTACCTTTCTCTTAAATCTTACTTTATTTATTCCAGCGAAATATGGAATTTTCCCCTTAAATCTCTCATCAGATAAAAGAATTACAGCACCTACTTGTGCCATAGTTTCAACTATTAGGACTCCAGGCATCACTGGCATGCCAGGAAAATGACCTTGG
>CAZIII010000286.1:0-2636 GCA_964539425.1 uncultured Tissierellaceae bacterium
CAGATAGTGGTGAAATAACCATAAATGGATATGATTTATTTAAAGAAAGAGAAAAGGCTTTGGAGGCTCAGGCTGCGTTAATAGAAAGTCCAGGATTATATCTAGACATGACAGGAAGAGAAAATATAAAATTAATAGCAAGATTGAGAAATATCCCTAAAGAAAGAGTAGAGGAAATCTATGAATTTACAGAAATAGGAGATGCACTAGATCGGAAAGTATCAGGATACTCCATGGGAATGAAGCAAAGGCTAGGTCTTGGAATCGCTATAATGAGTAAACCTAAATTTATCATACTAGATGAACCTACCAATGGATTAGATCCAACGGGTATCATACATTTAAGAAATACATTACAAAAGTTGATAAAAGATGAGGATGTTTCCATACTGTTTTCCTCTCATCAACTGGGGGAAGTAGAGAAATTGGCAGATCGAATTATATGTATAAATAAAGGAAAGCTCATAGAAACACCAAAGGCACTGGAGCAAAAATATAGATATATTTTACAGGTAATAGACAACAAAGAAGCTTTTAAAATTATAAGGGAAGAAATCCAAGAGGATAAAGTGGAGAAAATATCTGGTGATTCTGTTAGGATGGAGTTAAACAATCAAGATGAGCTATATAAGATTATAAAAAAACTAGTGGAAAGGGATATAGCAATATTGGATATATATAAGGACAATATTGATGTGGAATCAATCTATAAAGAGGTATATGGTGATGTCTATGTATAAGATCATAAAGAACGAGTTCTATAAGTTTTTTAAGAACAGAAAAAATTTGATTATTATAGCTCTCGTATTTGTATATCTTTTTGGTATCAATATTTTTAATGGATATAAGTGTAAAGGATATATGATGGAAACAAGTATGTTGTATGTAAATAAGCGGTATCAAGCGGAGGCTATTTTAGGACAGGATATTTTGACTTTGGAAAAAGAGGAAAACTTGACAGTAGAAGAAAGAGAAGAACTAATAGAAAAAACAGAATTTTACAAGGTGGAAAAAAATAAACTGTTAGTAATAGAGCATAATCATAGGGAAAATAATGAGGAAAAGTATAAACATATATTGATTGCGGAGATCGAGCGGTACAACAATATAATCAGAAATATAGAAGAAGGAGTAATACCAAAAGAATTTTTGGTAGATAAGGGTTTGACCATTGAAGGTATGAAAAAGGCATTGATATTGAACCAATATATATTGGATAATGAAATACAGCCTATATTAAATCCTTATATCATGACAGGAGCAAATTCGTTGAAAATGTTCTTGGAAGGAAACAATCTATTGGTTTTGATATTGTTAATAGCCTTGTTATCCATAGATATATACTTAGGAGAAGTTGAGGAAGGAAGCTATAAACTTTCCTATAGCCAGCCCTTTGGAAGAAAGGAACTATTTCTAGGAAAGGTGATAACAATAAGTTTCATATCACTATTTCTTATTGTTATAGGGGTGCTGTTAAATTTTATAATTATGTGTCTAATATATGGTGTAGGAGATATGAATTATCCATTTATTGCAAGTAGCGGTGCTATGGAATATAGGATTATACCATTATGGAAATATGCAATCATGGGATTTGGATTATTGTTGCCTATTTTATTATTAACAATCTCTATGATTATGAGTATATCCATACTATTAGATTCAAGTACAAAGACATTAGGAATCTCCATAATGCTATTGGCTTTAGCCCTTATATTCAATAATTTTCTTTCAAAAGATTCCATAGTAAATTTAATCTATCCCTATTGTTATTTGTTTATAGACAATGTAATAGAAATGAAGACCAAGACAAATTATTTATTTGGTATATTGTATAATAGCATGCTGACAATCCTTTTATTTCTAGCTAGTTATTATGCATTTATAAAAAAGGATTTTCTTGGTGCTAAGGAATAGAAGGAGGCAGGTGTGAAAAATATGAAAAATATAAAAATAATATTGGTTGTATTAACCATGGTTATAGTACTAAGTGCATGCAGTGATAATATAGGTCAAATAGTAAATGGATATACGGAAATAGGCAACTTGAAGCTAGAACAAATTCAATTGCCTAAGAATGGAGAGGAGATAGCTGTAATTACTACCAGTATGGGAGAAATAAAGATGAGGTTATTCCCAGAAATAGCACCAAAGGCAGTTGAAAACTTTAAGACTTTAGTCAAAGAAGGATTTTATGATGGAATGAAGTTCTCACGGGTGGAGGATAATTTTCTAATTCAAACAGGAGATAATCAAGAGTATCCAGATGGGAAAAGTATCTTTGGAGACTTTTATGAGGATGAGTATGATTTAAATTATAGGCATATTACAGGAACAGTAGGGTTGGCAAAGAAAAAGGAGAATGAGAATAGTAGCCATTTTTATATAATTGTCCAAGATGGACTAGATGAAGAATATCTTGAGGTCATGAAAGAGTTGGATGAAGAAGGATTTCCTAAAGAAGTAGTAAAGGCATATGAAGCATTGGGTGGAGTTCCAAGATTGGATTTGAGATTTACGATCTTTGCACAAGTGTTTTATGGCATGGATACGGTGATGGAAATAAATAAAGTAGATATAAATCCTATAACTAAAGAACCAATAGAAGATGTAATTATTGAAAAGGCAGAGATAGT
>CAZIII010000287.1:0-2630 GCA_964539425.1 uncultured Tissierellaceae bacterium
CCGATGCTTTAAAAAATAGCTGAGAATTAATTCTCAGCTATTTTTCTAGCTAAAATGCCCAGTTTCCATTTTCAAATATTTTTATTTTTTCTCCAGTTTTTGTTTCCCCAAGGATAGACATATCAGGGGATCCAATCATGAAGTCTACGTGAGTTAGAGAATTGTTAACACCATTCGCTTCTAACTCCTGATCGTTCATTTTTTCTCCACCTTTTATATTTGTTGGATAAGCTTTTCCAAAGGCAAAGTGACAGGAAGCATTTTCATCAAATAATGTATTCATGAATATTATATTTGATTCAGAAATAGGAGAAGCAAAAGGCACCAAAGCTACTTCACCAAGATATTTAGCTCCATCATCTATGGAAAGTAAATCAGTTAACACTTCTTTACCTACCTTAGCATCAAAGTCAACTACCTTACCATCTTTAAATGTAAGTTTAAAATCATCAATTAGTTTTCCACCATAATTTAAAGGTTTAGTGCTATATACTACACCATTTACCCCAGTTTTAAGAGGCATTGTAAATACTTCTTCAGTAGGCATATTAGCTACAAAATAAGTTCCCTCAGCATTGTTGCTTCCACCTGATACCCATATGTGATTATTAGGTAGTTCAACTACTAAATCAGTACCATTTGATGCAGTATAATGTAAGGATTTAAAATCTTTTTCATTTAAGAAAGTGCTTTTTGTAATTAAAGTTTCTATATGTTTTTCCCAAGCTTTTACAGGATCTTCAGAATCCATGCGAGTAGCATTGAATATTGCATCCCAAAGTTTTTCAACAGCTGCATCTTCAGAAAGATCATGGAAAACTCTCTTAGCCCAAGATTTTGTAGGAATAGATACTACACACCAAGAATTTATATCATTCATAGTATAGTTTCTAAATTCTTTTAAAGCCAAAGAACCAGATTTGTTATTAGCAGCAATCTTCTTTGGATCAATTGATTTTAAAAGTTCTGGGTCTTGAGCAGAAATTGAAAGGAAACCTGCATTTTTCTTAGCAAAGTCCACTTGACCATCTGCAAACCATTGAGGAAAGTTTTCAAATACTTCCATAGGAGCATTTTCATATTTTAATTTTGTAAGTACTTCATCATTCCAGTTAATATGAACTTCACTAGCACCAAACTCATAAGCATTTTTAGCCACAAGTCTTACAAAATCAGCACCTTCAATAGGAGCGGATATAACTAAAGGCTGACCAGGTTGAAGATTGATACCTACTTTAACACATAGTTTTGCATACTCATTTAATTTTGTTTCAAAATTTACCAAGATATCACCTCGTATATTATTATGTACCAACTTATAGTTTATAGGATATTAACAGATTTGTAAATATATGAATCTTTGTGAAAACTTTCCTATTAAAATGAATATTTTTCCATCTATGGCTCTATAAAATAACTAATATTCACATCTCCAATTTTATCAGTGAGTACTTTTTCAATAGGATCGTGATTGTCAAACATTAAACTGTCCCTATAATTAATCAAAAAATGCCAATTCTGAACAGCATCAATACCATAACGAGAAATGCAACTCTCAATAAAAGAGCTTATATAATGGTGGGTAAAACCATTTTCAATATTATCACTACTTAACTTAATCTGAGCCTTAAATTCAAAATCAAATATAAGATTAAGCAAAAGGTCTAAGGTCCCCCAATTAAAGACAATACTACTATCATCTAAATTAATAGTAGAAAATTTCAATGGATCCAATAAAAGATATTTAGGAGTATCTGATTGAATTTTATTGTGAATATTATGGTAATATTTCAAATAAAGATATTTATCGATTAAGGTTGGAAAATCCATGTCTCTATCCCGGCCATTGTGGAATACAAAGTATTCTTTCATATAATTAGAAAATGCTTCTTCAACTTTTGAAAACTCTAATTCTTTGTAGTTAGAGCCTTTCGTCTCGTATAAAATACATTTTCCTCTATGTTCTAAGGGCATACATCCATACCATTTTTTAAAATTTCCATAATAGTATTTTACATCAGAGAATCCACATTGATCAGATATTTCTAAAATTGTCATATTCTTAAATAATAGAAACTCGGATTTTAATACTCTTTCGTAGCTAATTCTCTCTCTAAAAGTAAAAGTGCTAAGATTTTTCCAAAAGTGAGAGAAGTATGTCTTAGAAATATATTCTTGAGATACAATATCATCCAGGCTTATTTTACTCTGATAGTTTTCATCAATATATTTTACGATTCTGTGATACCTATCCAAAAGATCAGAACTAATAAAATCCCCATCTTTTTGCATAAATTGTATCCAATTAAACTCATAAATCATTTGATAAACCAATTTATGTACTAATTTGTCCAACAAAGACTCCTCTGTAAATTTGTGATTCATTGACTCTAATAAAAGGCTAATTAAGAGATTTCTAAAGTAAGTTTTGAATTTTTCCTTAGTCTCTGTATCAAATTCACTTTGACTTTGAGGATTATCATAATAAATACTATTTCTAAAAAACATGTTTTTAATATAGGGGAATTGTTCTTCAAAGTAATTTAAATTAATATAAAATATAATTACAATAGCTTCATCAGAGCTTTGAATATAATGGATTGACTTATTATTAATAAATAGAAAATCCC
>CAZIII010000288.1:0-2628 GCA_964539425.1 uncultured Tissierellaceae bacterium
TAAAACTTGGCCATAAATCAAAGTCTGCTGTTGTATATCCAGTAGTAGTCATTACCGAGCCTACTTGAAAGTATGAATCCCTCAGCGATAATCCTAAGCTGCCATATTTGGTTAAATATAAATTAGCCGCAATAGCAACAACTGCTACAGCTATTATAGATAGGTAAAGTCTCAGTTCTTCGTCTAAGAATGCATCTTTAAATTTCCTTTTTAAGATTGAATAGTATATTGTAAAATTTGTTCCTGCCATTATCATAAATGTTCCGATTACTAAATGGATATAAGTAGAATTATAAAAAGCAACACTGTTATTCTTTGTTGCTAATCCTCCTGTACCCACTGTCCCAAATGAATATACCATTGAATCAAAGAGATTCATACCACCTATCTTAAGCATAATGATTTGTAGTATTGTCATTCCAAAATATATTCCATATAAAATTTTTGCAGTATCCTTTATCCTAGGAGCTATTTTACCTGCCACAGGTCCAGGACTTTCCGCTTTAAATATTTGAAATCCACCAATTCCTAGTGCAGGGATTAGGGCAATTGTAAATACTAATATTCCCATACCACCTATCCAGTGAGTAAAGGATCTCCAAAATAAAATCCCTTGAGGTAGGACTTCTACATTTGAAATAACTGTAGCCCCTGTAGTTGTAAATCCGGATACAGTTTCAAAAAGTGCATCTAGATAATTGGTTGAATGAGATAAAAATAATGGTAAAGCTCCAAATATTGAGGCTAATATCCAACCAAATGCTACTATAGCTAAGCCATCACTGGTGTTTATTAACTTACCTTGTCTTTTTCTCCTCATAAAGAACCCAACTATAGCAGTTAATATTATGGTTATAATAAATGCTTTTACATCACTTCCACCTGTATATAATGCTATTAACAAGGAAGGTATCATTAAGAGAGATTCAACTATAAGAATATCACCTAATACCCTTAGTACGATTCCATAATTCATTTAGGAGTCCTCCTTTATGAACTTTAAAGAACATCTTTAGAGTCATTACATCTTCTGTTAAGCTAAATACTACAATTCTATCATTTGCTTTTAATACCGAATCACCTTTTGGTATTATTACATGACCATGTCTTATAATTGCACCTATTATGACTCCATTTGGTAACTTTAACTCTGTTAGGGTTTTATTGAGAAATGGTAGATCTTTATCTAGTATTATCTCTGTAACTTCTGCATCTCCACCTAATAATAAGGATACGGAAACTACCTTGCCCCCCCTAATTAGTTTTAATATATTTGAAGCAGTAATATAAATCGGATTTAATGCTGCATCTATTCCTAGTCTATCAATTATTTTAGTATAGTTTTCACGGCTAATCTTTGCAATAGTTTTTTGTACTCCTAATTGCTTGGCCATTAGGGCCATTAATAAATTTTGCTCATCATAACCTGTTGCCCCTATAAAAGCATCCATAGTATGGAGCATTTCTTCCTCTAATAGATGGATATCTGTACCATCACCATGAATTATTAATACTGATTTTAGTTTTTCTGAAAGCTCCTGTGCCCTTTCTTTGTTCTGTTCTATTAAAGTAACAGATATCTTGTGTTTAGATAGTTTTTCGGCTAAGTAATACCCAATATTTCCTCCGCCAAGAATCATTACCTTATCTATATCTTTATACTTTCTATCACTTTGAAAATGAGCGCTAATTTTAATTATGTCCTCAGATTTACCAACAATATGAATCACATCATTTTCATGAAGAACTGTAGACCCTTTAGGTATAATTATTCCACCTTCCCTAAAGATTACTGTAATTACTAGTTCCTTAAAATAGTCTAATTCCAATAACTGCTTACCTACGAAATTCTCATTATGCCCAATATTAAAATCTACCATTTGAACCTTTCCACTGGCAAAATCCCCTGAATAGAAAGTAAAGCTTTTTAATAAGTATTTTTCTATGGATTGGGCTGTTGCAAGATCTGGATTAACTATATGATTTATTCCCATTTCTTTTTTTATGAAATCTAATTGTTTCATATATTCTGGGTTTCTTACTCTAGCAATAGTCATTTTACAGCCCATTTTTTTCGCTAGGGAACAAATTACTGTATTAGTTTCGTCACTATCTGTAGAAGCTACCAAGAGGTCATAGGTCTCAATATTGAGCTCCTTTAGTACACCCATATCTATACCATTTGCAACAACTGTAAGAGCATCCATATGTTCATTTATTCTTTCTACCACCTTGGCATTTGAATCTATTATTGTTACATCTATATCCTCACTAACCATTGCTTCGGCTAATTTACTTCCTAATTTACCTGCACCTATTATCATTACCTTCATCCATTCTCACCTCTATTATAATATACCAAAATAATCGGGATAAAAGTAGTAATTTGTAATAGAAATTTTTAAATCTCCTTTTAATTCACATAAAAGGAGATCTTTTTTTAATTACTATTTAATTGTTTCGCTTTTATATTCGGTAATGTATAGTATTCTGTTAATCCAGATATTATATTATTTTCACCAATTCGGGTATAAAGTCCTGCTAGTTTCTCATTATACAGAAATAATCCTATTATTTGTTTGAATTCTTTTACTAGAGGTTGACCGTTTTCAAATACAAGGAAGTCCC
>CAZIII010000289.1:0-2617 GCA_964539425.1 uncultured Tissierellaceae bacterium
CTGCCCATGTAATATAATATTCTTCATTTTGAAAATATCCATTTCCTCTATTATTTACTTTTAAAACCTTTGAAATATCACTGGCCACAGATGGCTTTTCTGTTACGATTAACTTCATAGAATTGTCCTCTCTATCTTTCCACAGTAGCAATTACAAATTTGTCCTTTGTTATAGTAGGGTTTTCCCTAAATTCCTTTACTATACTATCTAAGGAGTTTAATTTAACCTTAAGTCCCTTTAAACCATAGTCTATTAGACTTTCCTTAACCTCTTCACTTTCTATTATTTCATCATGCCTTAAATTCATATCTAGAAGGTTATTTAATTCATTTTGTCTAAGGATTTTTTCACTTAGCAATTCTTCCTGTGGAAATGTTTTTTTAACTTCTTTTTCTGCATTTATTATATCATTATTTATCTTGTCTATAAGAGTTTCTATTCTTTCTTTTCTTTCATCTAATTTATTAACTATATTTTCAATTTTAGTTATATTCCCCAGGGCTGATTGACCCAAATCTACATTATATTTTAAATTCCCTCTTACTATAATATTTGGTGTATCCCCAAGGTAGGGCATAACTAGTGAAAGGTTAAAGTCCTTGTACTTACCTATAGGTATTTCTTCTCTTGTCATTAATTTCTTATAGTCTATCAATGAATTAAGCATTTCCCCTGCCTTAACCCTGTCTTCAAATATTCTTCCTGCAATAGATATTTTAAATTTTTCATTTCCTTCTGTGTCCTTGGTGGTTTGTATATCTCGTCTTTCAATATCTTTAATTACAGCCTCAAGATGGGAATTATTAGTCTGTAGGTCTTTAGGTAATTGAAAGTTTAACTTATTTTCCATCTTGTATCTTTGGTTATTGAAGGAAGATTTAAGCATTTTTAGTTTCTGGACTTCCATGTCTACCTCCATTTTCTCCTTAATTAAAGGATTTCCTGTGGCTATAGCCTTAACTTCTGCAAAGGATAGGACTGATTCATCAATATCTTCACAGTTTCTAGATATGGATTTTGAAGTCATTATTTGGGATATAAATTTCTGCTTTTGTTCTACCAGTTGCCAAAGGTAGCTATCAAAGGTATTTTTGGTAACATACCTATAAATCTCTACTTCTTTATTCATATTTCCTTGCCTAAGTATCCTACCTTCCCTTTGCTCAATGTCAGAAGGTCTATAGGGACAATCTAGGTGATGAAGGGCTACCAGCCTATCTTGGATATTGGTTCCAGTTCCCATTTTCTGCGTAGAACCTAGGATTATTCTCTTGTTTCCTGACTTCATATCATCAAATATTTCAGTCCTTTGCTTCTCATTATTGGCATCATGTATAAAACAGATTTCATCTTCAGGAATACCCTTATTTATTAGTTCATCTTTTACATAATTATATATTGAAAACCTACCATCCTTATTGGGAGTACCTACATCACAAAAGACTATTTGAGTTCCTTTTATTTCTTCCGAATTTTTATATTCATTAAATATATTATCTATGGCCTTATTTACCTTTGAATCAGGGTCATTTTCTGCATTTATATCCAGTAGCCTTGGATCTGTCCCTAGTAATCTTGCTTGGTTGGTTATCTTAAGCATATTATCGATTGATGGATCGACAGAACCACTTCTTATAGCTTCAGCCCTAAGAACAAATTCATCCATTACTTCCTTTGTGAACTCATTGGATTCTGCTACTTCTATTTTATAGGCCTTATTTTTTAACTCTGGTACTGGAAGTTTTAGCATATCAGGAGTTTGAACATCTGCTATTTCTTTAAACAAGGTCATTAATTCAGGTAGGTTTTTAAATTTAGAAAACCTATTTTTCATCCTATATCCTGTTCCTTCAGGTGCTAATTCTAAAGATGATACTACCTCTCCAAAGTTAGATGCCCAGGCATCAAAATGATATAATTCTATTTCCCTTAATTTATGGTTTTGCAGGTATCTTTGCATTACATACATTTCCGTCATCGTATTGGAGATGGGGGTCCCTGTGGCAAATATAATTCCCCTACCATTATTTATTTCATTTATATATTCAGTTTTCATTAGCATATCTTGTGCTTTTTTAGAATTAGTGTTATTTATTCCTGCTACATTTTGCATTTTAGAAAATACTGCACAGTTTTTATAATAGTGGGCCTCATCTACAATTATTGTATCTACCCCTAGTTCTTCAAAATTCACTATATTATCCTTAGGGGAATCTAGTAATCTTTTAAGTTCTGTTTCTAATTTCTTCCTTAGGGATTCTATTTGCTTAATTGAAGACCTGGACCCCCTGTCTTCCTTAATTTGGTTTATAGCATGGGTCATTTCATCAATTTGTCTTTCCATCATCATAGTTTGCCTTTCTATGGATAGTGGAAGTCTTTCAAATTGGGTATGGCCAAGGATAATTGCATCATAGTCTCCTGTAGCTATCTTGGATAAAAATCTCTTCCTATTTTCCTTCTGAAAGTCTTTTTTACTTGCTATTAAGATGTTAGCTGAAGGATATAGTCTTAAAAACTCTGCCCCCATTTGTTCTGTTAAATGATTGGGTACTGATATTAGGGATTTATTGGCAAGGCCTAGTCTTTTTAATTCCATACAGCCTGCTATCATTT
>CAZIII010000290.1:0-2612 GCA_964539425.1 uncultured Tissierellaceae bacterium
CTGCTAAAGTTGCTGTTCCATAGGATCCAATAAATCCATTAAGTACAATAAATCCTAAAGAAGCTCCGGTTTGACCTATGGATGATGGTAATCCAACTTTAAATATTTCTTTAATTATTTCTTTGTTAAACTTAAAACCTCTAAAAGATGGTCTAACTTTATTCTTATTGCTAAACAATAAGATAAATCCAAATATTGCCAAGGTAGCCCTAGAGATTAGTGTTGCCAATGCTGCTCCTGAAATTCCCATATCTAAAGTAAAAATAAATATTGGATCTAATATTACATTTATTACTGCAGAAACTCCACTAAGAATCATAGTTATAAATGTATTTCCCTGTGAAT
The DNA here is from genome assembly GCA_964539425.1 of uncultured Tissierellaceae bacterium. GTDB lineage: Bacteria > Bacillota > Clostridia > Tissierellales > Tissierellaceae > JAVKTS01. Next base: position 346 of record CAZIII010000290.1, read on the forward strand.
TCATTATAGAACTTATATTAAAAAACAAGAACATAAATGGCATGTCTAAAAACGTAATCCTTAAATATATGTTTCCAAGGGCTGCTAGTTCTCCTGTTCCACCCATTAATTTAATAATAAGTGGACTAACAAGATATCCTAATATGGTGAATACAACTGAACTGAGTACGCTAATTGCAATTAATTGGGCAGAATATTCATTTGCCTTCTTAAATTTTCCTGCACCAACTAACTGTGAAAGTAGGGAAGTTCCTGCTATGGAAAGTCCTATTCCCAAAGAAATAAATAAAAAGTTAACTGGCCACACAAAGGCAGTTGCTGCAAAATGTACCGAAGAAATCATACTCACATATAGCCCATCCACTAGATTATACAATGTTTGTATAAGGCTATTTATCATAATTGGGATTGACAGTGTAATCAGTATCTTATAAATGCTTCCTTTTAAAATCATCTCTGTTTTATCTTGTTTTTTCATATTTAACCACCTTATTATGTATTTCGAGTCACTAAACATATAGTTATTATATCATGTTATGTTTTAAAAAAGAAGTAGTAGATAAAAAAATAACTTCGATTTCAAAATCTGAAATCGAAGTTATTTTTTTCTTTGCTAAAATACACCTGTTACAAATATAATAACTAATGCTATTGGTATAATGATTTTAACCAATGGGCTCCACCAACTATATACCATAAAACCTGTTGCACCTACATTAGTTTCTTCTTGATATTTTTCAAATTTCCAAACTAAAAGAGTAAAGAATGATAACAATAGCGCACCTAAAGGCATTAAAATATTTCCTGAAAGATAATCTGCAAAGTCAAAGAAGTTTCTACCACCTATTAAAATATCTTTCCATGGACCTTGAGCCATTATTGTTGGTAAACCTATTATAAATATTAGTCCTAAGCTCAACCATACTGATTTCTTTCTATCTAATTTAAATAACTCTGTTCCTGTAATTACAACTGGCTCTAAATATCCTAAAGCCGAAGATAAAGCAGCAAAGAATATTAATACAAAAAACATTGTTCCAAACAAACTACCTAAAGGTAATTGGTTAAATAAATTTGACATAGTTACAAATAATAAAGATGAACCAGAATCTGTTGGCAAACCTAGTGCAAATATAGCTGGGAATATTACCACACCTGCTATTAATGCTGCCAATACATCAAATCCCACTATCATTAATCCATCTGTTGGTATATTACTATCTTTTTTAAGATAAGAACCATAAACAAATGCACCACCACTGGCAATTCCTATTGAAAAGAAACATTGACCTAATGCAGTTAAAATTACTTTTCCACTTATTTTTGTAAAATCAACATTTAAATACCATTTAAGCCCTTCCATAGCTCCTGGTAAAGTAAGAGATCTAATTGCTAATATAACTAACATAATAAATAATGCTGGCATCAATATCTTACATGCCTTTTCAATACCATTTTCCAGTCCCTTAGAAGAAATTAATCCTATTATGACGATACAAGCTAATGTAAATCCTCCTACTACTAACGGATTCCCAGTAAAATCTGCAAATGCTTGTGTATATCCATCAGCAGTTAATCCTGCAAGTTGACCTGATGCCATTTTTACTATATATGCTGCAATCCAACCCATGATTTGAATATAGTATGTTAAAATGACAAATGCAGCAATAACACCAAACCAACCGAATAATGCCCATGGACTACCTTTTTTAGTTAAAGATCTCATTCCTTCTACTGGATTAAGCTGAGTCTTGCGACCTAAGGACATCTCCATTGTAAATAAAGGAATACCAATTACTAAACATATTATTAAATATACAAGTACAAAAGCTCCTCCACCATTCATACCTACTAAATATGGGAATCTCCATATATTTCCCAGTCCTATAGAGAACCCTGCTGCTGCCATTATAAACCCAAATCTACTGCCCCAATTTTCTCTTTTATTGTTTTCCATCTTTACACTCTCCCATTGTATTATTCTTAACAATCCATTGTGCAATTAGGTTATTGTAAATTATAGGTTAAAGGCTACACTACATTGTAGCCTTTAACCTAATCTGTTATATTATTCAAAATGTGTAGCTTTAGTGATCTCTGTCGATAATCCTGTTAATGCACTACCAACCATTTTCTTTCTCATAGCATATTCTTCATTCTTTGGAAGATTTGGATTTCCAACTGGATATGGAATAGCAATAGTTGGAACAATTCTATTAGCTCCTACTGACTCAGAGATAGTTGTTATTGTAGACATATGAACTATA
>CAZIII010000291.1:0-2605 GCA_964539425.1 uncultured Tissierellaceae bacterium
CTTTTTCTTTACTTACTGGTATTGATTCCCCTGTTATACTTGCTTCATTGATACTACCTTCCCCTGTTAATACTGTTCCATCTACAGGAACCTTTGCACCTGTTTTAACTAATAATATATCTCCTACATCTACATCATCTACTTCCACTTCTTCAAATTCTCCATTTTCCATTTGTTTCAAAGCACTTTCTGGTGCCATTTCAGTTAATTCTTTTATTGCGGAACGGGTTTTGTTTAGTGTACGTTGCTCTAAATATGCTCCGAATAAGAACAAGAATGTTACTATGGCTGATTCTTCAAAGTTTTTAATGAAAAATGCACCTAAAACGGCGATTGTAACTAAAACATCAATACTGACAACATTTACTCTCAATGCTTGATATGCTTGGATTACTATAGGTGCAACACCTAATATTGAAGCAATAACCAAGGCCCAAGTAAATATTACTTCATTGTGAAAACCTAATTCACTAATAAAAGCTATTGCAATTAAGATTGCACTAACTACTGTTATATGGTTTTTTCTGCCTAGTATAAATTTTTGCATATTTACTCTCCTCTCTATTCCAATTACTCTATTCCCAAATATATCCTAATATTTTTTTATTATATTATTTTAGTATATCCTGTTTAAGTATCTTGAATTGATTCGAAATTGATTTCGAATCAATTCAAGTAAACTTATGAAAATTGTCTTTAAGCTTGATATGATTTGTCTACTTCAGCTAACATATTGTATACTGCTTCATAGCTTTCGCATACATCACCTGGAACTGTATAGTTATCTGTAATCTCACGTAATTTTGCAAACTCCTCATTTAGTTCAGGTTTTTCTTCTCCTGCTTCTTTTATTTTCTCTATGATTGTGTCATATAGTTTGTGTACTTCATGAAACTCTGGGTGACTTCCTCCATGAACTCGTGCTACAACTGGTACATAAAGCTTTAACTTCGTAAAATTACCTTCATTAACTTGATTAAATGTTGATTTCATATTATCTCCTCTTTCTTTTTTTATTTTCTCATAACTTCTATGATCTTATTATAGCAAGGATTTAAATAAATAAAATTGACCTACATCAAAATTTTACATTTTATTCTAAAAATATTTAAAGAGGCTTAAATATAATTATTTAAGCCTCTTACTGATACTTCCCCAGAATATATATTTTCTATACCATCTTCAAATTCTACTATAAGTTCTCCTTCATCATTTAAGTCAATAGCTTTACCTATCTTAATACCACCATCTTTGATTATCTGAATTTCTTTTCCAATCAAGGCAGAGTGTTTTCTGCATATTTCAATGGCTTCTAATAAATTGAAATCTTCTTTAAAGGAATCATAAAGCTTTTCAAAATGGTTTAAAAGCAATGCAAGTAGTTTGTTGCGTTCTATCTTTTCACCTGTAAATATTTTTAATGATGTTGCCTTATCTTTCAAATCATCAGTAAAATCATCTTCATCTAAGTTAGCATTGATGCCTATTCCAATTACTATATAATTTATTTTATTTAATTCGCAGCTCATTTCAGTAAGGATACCACATAGCTTTTTACCATCTATGACTATATCGTTGGGCCATTTTATCTTGGAATCTATATTCATTTCCATTAAAGCCAAATGGACTGCTGCTGCACCTATTAAGGTTAACTTAGCTACTTTATTTGGTTCTAGATTTGGTTTTAAGATAATTGAAAAATATATACCTTTTCTTGATGGAGATGTCCAATTTCTTCCTAGACGCCCTTTCCCTGAGATTTGCTGTTCGGCAGTTACAACAGTACCTTCTGCTTTATCCATTGCAATATCTTTAGCGTAATTATTAGTAGAATCTATAGATTCAAAATGAATTATTTCATTCCCTAAATATTTAGTATCTAAATATTTTTTTGCTTCCTCATATGTAAGCAAATCAGGGCAAGAAATTAATTTATATCCCTTTCTAGAAACTGATTCTATCTCATAGCCATCTTCCTTTAAGGAATTAATATATTTCCAAATGGAAGTTCTACTTACTTCACACTCTTCAGAAATTCTTTGACCAGATATGAATCCATCATTGCTCTTTAACAATTTTAATATTTTTCTTATCATGTATACACACTCCAATATATATCTTATAGCTATTTTATCATAGTTTTTACTTAATTAAAGAAGTAAATATTAAAAAGAATATATAAAGCAAAAGTATTGTCAACCTACTATTTGTTTTTGGTTGACAATACTTTTTGGATAAGGTATATTTAAATATGTATTATGATTAATTACATACAATCTTGAATTAATAAAGCTTACACTAAGACAATTAAATTACTTACATGGAGGGAAATAATTATGGAAAATAGTAATTCTGCAAACAAATCAAAGGTTTATCAAATGGCAAGCATAGGACTTATGGCTGCAGTAATATGTATATTAGGCCCTTTATCCATACCTATTGGCTTGGTACCTATCTCATTTACAATCCTTGCAATTTATATTACACTGTACACCCTAGGAATGAAAAAAGGAACTCTAAGCTTAATCATATATTTGTTAGTTGGTTTTGCTGGTGTTCCGGTATTTTCGGGCTTCACCAGTGGTCCATCTAAACTTTTGGGACC
>CAZIII010000292.1:0-2590 GCA_964539425.1 uncultured Tissierellaceae bacterium
ATACTTCTAGTTCTTCTTGATTCTCTTTAGTTGACTTTTTAGATGTTTCTATTCGTTCTATACGATTTTCAATAACACCTAAATCTGCAAATAATAATTCTAGATTTATTGTTTCAATATCTCTCATAGGATCTATATCCCCATCAACATGTATAACATTATCATTTTCAAACACTCTCAGTACATGAACTAGAACATCCGCTTTTCTAATATTGTCTAAGAATTGATTGCCCACACCTTTCCCAGTAGAAGATCCCTTTACGAGACCTGGTACATCAATTACTTCTATTGTTGCATAGGTTGTCTTCTTGGATTGATATAAGTCTGATAAAAAATCTATTCTTTCATCTGGAATTTTTGCCATACCTAAATTTGCTTCTATCTTTCCTTGAGAAAATCCTGTTACTTCAATGTCTGAGCCTGTTAGAAGATTAAATAATGTAGTTTTACCCACTGATGGTAGTCCTATAAGTCCAATATTCATATTAACACAGGATATTATCCTGCTCCTCAACTCCTTTTCTCTAAAATATATTATTCTATCTATATAATATTAAAAAAGTAAAGTGATGTAAAGTATTTCCATAATTAGTTGCTTTTAGCTGATGAAAGTCCAAACAAACTGCCGATAATCCCTAGAATTCCACTAATTCCCATTATTATAATTACCATAGTATATACCAAATCTGCCTTTGGAGGTAAGGGAATGAATGGAATTGTTCCTCCCGTTTGGTCAAACCCATAAAAAATAATCAATGATATTAAAATAGAAGCTAGTATCCCTCCCCCTATTGTTAGGAATAGGCCTTCTAGTAAAAATGGAAATCCTATGAAACCCTCAGGTGCCCCCAATAATTTCAAAGTGTTGATTTGCTCCCTATTATTATATATCCCCTGCCTAATAATATGAGATACTACTACTAAAGTGGAAATCCCCACAGCTGCCATGACTAAGACTCCTAAGACCTTAAGTATTACTACTATATTTTGCAATTTATCAATTACCTCTTTATTGTCTCTCACATATTCCATATTATCTATACTTTCCAACTTTTCCAATATATTATCTATTTCATTTAAGTCAATCTTCATCTCTATAAATGCAGTAAATGGATTATCATCGAATAATTGCAATATACTAGATTCTTTACCTAAGATATCTTCCATTCTATTAAATGATTCCTCTTCTTTTACTAGATTAACTTCTTTCACCCCTTTAATTCTTCCTATATCATCAATTAACTCTGAAATTTCTAAATCTCCAATATTTTCATCATAATATACATTGAGTTCTGCTTCTTTTTGTAAAACATCCACTACTTGGTTGCTTATCCACCATCCAGAGAAAATCATTGAAAGAATGAAGAAAATAAGCCCTATGCTGAAGATAGAAAAAATATTTGATAGCAAATCTATGCGAAATATGGTCTTTGATTCTTTTAAAAAGTATCCTATATTATAGAAAAAGTTTCTCATTAGGCCTCACCTCGACTTCCCACTGAAACATTACCCTTATCGACTTGAATAAATTTTCCCTCTTTTATGTCTGAAATCAAATGTGTAGCATGGGTTGTTATTATTACAGTAGTGTCTTTATCTTTAAAAGATGTAAGTAGTTCTAATATATTAATTGCATTGTCCAAATCTAAATTTCCTGTTGGTTCATCGGCTAATATTATAGCAGGTTTTCTTGCCACTGCTCTTGCTATGGCAACTCTCTGAGTCTCACCAAAGGAAAGATGCTCTACTAATGAGTATATTTTATGTTCTAAGCCTACTTTACACAAGGCGTTAATTGAGGCTTCTTTTATTTGCTTATTTGATAATCCTATAAATCTCATACCTAACATGGTATTTTCTAAAGCAGTTCTTCCCTTTATTAGCTTAAATTCTTGGAAAACCGGTCCAATAATTCTTCTTAATTTCCTTATCCTAGACGACTCTTCCCTTACAATGGGTAAATTTAATATATTTAACTCACCAGATGTAGGATATTCTATCCCCATAAATAATTTTAATAAACTTGTTTTTCCTGATCCACTGGGTCCTGTAATATAAACAATATCACCAGTATCGATTTTCAAATTTACATCCTTTAAACCAATAGTACCATCACTATATATCAAAGACATATTCTTTGCCTCTATCACTTAGCTCTCCCCCAGTCTTAAAATAATTTTATAGCTACTAATAATTCAAGATATCCTTCCTTTATATCAACAGATTTAATAATGTTTTTGCCTATTAAGGGTTCAAGATTTAATACAAAATACCCTTCCTTAAATAATTCATCTATGGTTCCTTTTTCCAAAGGCATATTATAAAAGCTTCCCTTTTCCCCTTCAAATTGGAGTATTTGCCCATCTTTTATAATAAATTTACCCGTTAAGGACAAGTAGTGTTCTGGTGCGTTAAGTTCAATTTCCCTATCTCTAAACCGTATCTCCATAGGAGGCAATGTTTTATATGATGCGATTACATCATTAAATGTTTTTTCATCTATGGTTCCTTTAATACCCCTTAATGTGATGGTTTCCTTAACTGCATCCATAGGCATATTTCCTTCTTCTATAATCCTTGAAAATTCCTT
>CAZIII010000293.1:0-2566 GCA_964539425.1 uncultured Tissierellaceae bacterium
CTCACAGACTTTCAACCATAAGAGATGCAGACTTAATCCTTGTAATGAAAGATGGAGATATTGTAGAGCAAGGCAGTCACACGAATTTATTGAATAAAAAGGGACATTATTATGATTTGTATCAAAGTCAGTTTGCAAATGCAAATGTGTAGGAGAAGAGGGGGATATAAGTAATTGATGCCCAGTTATAGAATAACAATAGCAGTAATTTATAAGAAACATGATACTATTTAAAAGGAAATTAAAGCCCTATAAGTATACGATATTATATATAACTATATTTTACTAAATTATGGGGTGATATAATGGAGAGTTGCTTTAATAACTACAAACTTTGGAAGAAATCTATTTTAATATTATTGATTTTAGTATTAATAATTCCCTTATTTTCAATTCAGTCTTTTGCTGCATCTACAGATACGATAGTAGTGAAATTAGGAGACCCGTGGATGGTTGTAAATGGAGTAAAGAAGGAGATAGATCCTGGGAGAAATACTATTCCAGCAAAGGTGGATGGTAGAGTATTAGTACCTGTAAGGGCTATAGTTGAAGAGATGGGTGGGACTATTGGTTGGGAGCCAAATGAAAAAAGAATAGACATTGAACTAGGCACAATAAAGATTCAACTTTGGATAGATAAAAGAGATGCAATAATAAATGAGGAAAGAGTAATTATGGATGTACCACCAATGACAATCAGTAGTAGAACTATGATACCTGTAAGGTTCGTTGCTGAAAATCTGGGTGCCGATGTAAAGTGGAAGGATAGCACAAAAGAAGCCACCATAAGCTTTGCTAAGGAGAGTAGTAGTTCAGGACCATACGATTGGGATTATGTTGTAATAAATGACATTGAAATACCAAAGTCTGACTATATAGCCATAGAGAAGGATGATGAAGTTAATATTTTTGTATCTTTAGACAAACTACAATATGCAGTTAAGTTTCCTTCATTATATGTATATTTGAATCCTTATCCAGATGTAGATGTGGTTAATGACAATATTAGCTTTAGTTGGGAACTGGAAAATGAAATTATTTTACAGATAGACATGAAAAAAGGGAGCACAGAAATTGCTCTTGATGGAGACATTATAGATATTGGAGTAGGACCATTTGATAAGGATGGTAAGCTGTATGTTCCAGCTAATATTTTTATATTATTGTTTGAGATGAAACCAATACTGGACGAAGAATTAAATGTTTTATATTTACAATACAAGGATGACTTTCCTTCTGGCTTACTTGTAGGAACATGGTCAGATGTTCATACTGATTTGTTTACTGCTTATAAAGATGTAGTTAGTGGAGCAGTAGGATTATCATCTTTTGCTAATTCTTATAAATACAAAGATGATGGAACCTATCAGAGGATAGCAATAAGTGTTGGAGGATTCCAAGATACCTTTGTTGATCAGTCTGGAAAATATAAGATCATGGGAAATACAATAATGCACTATGATATTATAGAAACCGTTTACAAAGGGAATCCATTTCAGTTAGTATATAAAGATAAAAAATTCAATAAGGCATCTTATAGTATGATAAATAGCTATAGACCTGAAAGTGACAAAATTGAAATCGATGGATTTTGGCTAGATTTACAGAAATAGATTATTATTGTAAGCAAATTAGGAGTACAATATATTTAGAGATTGCAAAATACAAATATTAAATAAACATAATAATTATAACTGACTTATTATAAAACCTTTGGGTATAATTTATACTAAGTAAGGAAATAGGGAGGAATAATTATGTTTGCAAAAAAAGTAGATGCTAGGGAATATGAGCCTAGGGATAAACATAGAGTAATATTTGAAACTTTTGATTCTCTTGCTTCAGGAGAAAAAATGGAGTTAACTAATGACCATGATCCAAGACCATTACATTATCAAATGATAGCTGAAATGGATGGACAATTTGAATGGGAATACCTAGAAGAAGGACCTGAAGTCTGGAGAGTTTCCATAGGCAAGAAGTAGAAAATTTAAATTTTAATAATATTATATAAAGAGTCTCTACAATAGAGGCTCTTTATATAATCTAATTTACATATAAGGATATTAAGGAGTAAGAGGAGTCAGAATCTTGGATTTCTTTTACTCCTTTTGCTTTCCATAAATTAACTAATGGGATATAATTAATCTAACATAATGAGGTAAGGGCGGTGGTAAAGTGATTAGGGATTTAACAGCTAAATACCTAGAAATATGGTGGGAAACATCACCTATCTTACATATGAAAAATGAAAAAGTTTCTTTTCTGGATAAACTAAGAAATGAGAAGGGAATAGAGAACTTTAGAAAACAATTATTTAATAGCCTAAAGAAAATACCAAAGAATGAAAATGAAGAGGAAGACTTAAGAAGAGAAATATTTGGACTGATAAAGGATATGGAATTAAATATGTCTAATTATGAAGATAGTATTATAGACTTCTTCATTGAAAGTGGATATGCAAATATTACTGAAGGATTTATAGATGAAGTAAAAGTATTTGATCCTAAAATGGGAGTATACGATATATTTCAAGCCATTAGAAATGTTTGGATAATGAATAGTA
>CAZIII010000294.1:0-2552 GCA_964539425.1 uncultured Tissierellaceae bacterium
GTAGTCCTAATATATTAAAATGATTAAACAAAAGGCATATAATTATTACTGGAATTCCTCATTGATTTAGTCAATATACTTTCTAGTATACTTATGCCTTTTATTATTTCTTCCTTATTTACAGAACCAAAACTAAGCCTAATATAATTTGTATTTATACTATCATCAATATAAAATACCTTTCCAGGGACTATTGCCAGGTTATAATTAATAGCTTCTTTATAAAGTTGTATAGCATCAATATTTTTAGGTAGTTTTACCCAAAGACTAAGGCCACCATTTGGAGGAATATATTGAATTCCTAGGGGTTTTAGTCTTTCTAAATGTTTCAACATAAGAAGATATCTTTCTTCATAAACCTTTTTAGTATTATCTATATGACTTTTCCAGTAACCTGCTCTTAAGTAAAGGTCAAATGCCCTCTGTAAAAATCCTGATGATGATATATCTGTAGTATGCTTTGCCCTAATGATATTTTTAAAAAGATTATTAGGTAGAGTTATAAATCCAATTCTAACACCAGGCATAAATATCTTAGAGAAGCTTTTAATAAAAATTACCTTGTCCATATTATCCATGGATTTTAATGGTGTATTTGGTTGAGTATCGAATGATAAATCTGTTAAAAAGTCATCCTCAATTATATAAAAGTCATATTCTCTTGATAATTTAAGAAGTTTTTCTTTTTTAGCTTTACTATATGAGTAGGTAGTAGGGCTTTGATAATTAGTCATTATATATAAAAACTTAGGATTATATCTCTTTATATAAGATTCGAGTTGAGATATATTAATACCGTCTTCTTCCATAGGTATTCCAATAATTTTGGCACCTCTAGATTGAAATACAGCAATAGCTCCAGAATATGTTGGGTTCTCTACTAATATGCAATCACCAGGGCTTATAAGTGTCTTTGAAATTATATCTAATCCTTGTTGTCCACCAGAAGTAATAAGTATTTGGTCCTCATTAACATATGTAGAGTAGTTGTCCATAAGAAACTTGCTAATAGACTGCTTTAAAGGCCTATATCCAGTGATCTCAGGATATAAGAAGGCTAACCCCTTATCCCTATCTAAAACTTGTACTAAGGCCTGTTTAAACTCTTCAATTGGAAACAAATCAGCTGTAGGAGAAATGCTTGCAAAATTAATACTATTAATAGAAATAGGTAATATACCTGATAGCATTAATTCTAAATCACCTTCTTCTACAAAAGGCAGATTTTCAGAATATGTATTCTTTTTAATATAAGTACCACTTCCCTTAACAGAATAGACATAGCCTTCTTGTTCTAATAGTTTATATGCATTAACTACAGTAACATTATTTACACCAAGATGCTTGGATAATGCTCTTATAGATGGCAATTTCTCATTTTCAATTGTGTTATCTTCAATTAAAGTTCTAATGTTATTAGATAATTGTATATAAAGGGGTGTAGATAGCTTTTTATTAATCATAAAATTATTCATAAAATCCTCCTCAAATGTACCCATACAGATAGTATATCAAAATAGTGGATTTTTACCAATAAATATTATACAATTTGGTATAATAATTATTAAAGGGGAGATAAATTATGGATAATTATATTGAAATTTTAAAAGAGGTAGATTTCAACACATCTACATGGTCTGGGGGAACAACTACAGAATTGTTTATATACCCAAAGGGTTCAAAATATAGTGAAAGAGATTTTAAAGTTCGTATTTCTACAGCTACAGTAGAATTAGACCAATCAGATTTTACTAAATTAAATGGGGTTAATAGATTTATAGCACCATTAGATAACAATTTAAAACTAACACATAATGGATTGGAGGCTGTAAATCTAAAACCATTTGAAGTACATGAATTTCCAGGCCATATAGATACTACTAGTTATAGTAAAGCTAGAGACTTTAATCTAATGCTTGCAGATGGAACTAAAGGAAAGTTAAAAAGTTTTTATATAAAGGAGAAAACAGAAGTAATAATACTTGCAGATTATGGATTTAATCTATTATATTCCTTTGATAACCCATTTAAGATTTCTATAGATGGGGAAGACTTTACCCTACACCCTAATGAATTATTAGTTATAAAATCCAATACAGCTAAAGATATTAAAATATATTCAGATAATAGCGCTTATATCTTGCTTTCTTCTTTTGTATTATAGCTAAATAGATAGTAATTTTAGTCTATATATTATACAATTTAAGTAGAGTGTTATAAGGGGTGGGTTTATGGAAGAAAGTGCAAAGACTATTAGTAAAGGATTTAAGGTATTCCTTATAATTCTTATTGTTGCTATTTTGGTTTTTTTGAGAGTAGAAAATAGAGATAGAATTAGCAGTATAATTCAAAATATTACAGTAAGAGAAAAGTCATTAGATTTTATTAGCAGAATAGACCTAGAGGAAGAGGTCGACAATATTAATCTATACGATGATATATTGGTAAAATGGAATAAAAATAATCTTAGTTTCCTAAATCCAGATGGTAGTATATCTTGGGAAAAGGAGTTTAACTTTGAACAACCCTATATTTATTATGGTCAACAATAT
>CAZIII010000295.1:0-1448 GCA_964539425.1 uncultured Tissierellaceae bacterium
TATCTTTAAACTCATATCTTACAATTCTATAATCAAGTTTCTCTTCTCTAATGATTCTATAGGCCTTTTCACTTGAATATCCCAAAGAGTCAACAAACTCGGCACTAACAGCTATATGACTCTTTCTTTCTTCATTGCCTATGTTTTTTTGTAATTCTTCTAGTTTTTCCATATCAAGCTCAACTGGTATCCATTTTATCTCTACATTATTATCAAACTTTCCATCTGAAGCAAATACATATTCACAAATATTATCTCCCCAAGTAGCTTCTATGCTAAATACTCTACCTGTAGTTTTTATATGACTAGTGGATGCTTTTGGATTTTTAAATGTATAAATTCCATCAGTATGATAACTTACGGAAACATCTTCTATTGGTAGTAGGGATTTTATATAGTCTTCTGTTAAATAAGCCATCTTGACTATAACCTTTTCTGGCTTAAATTCTCCAAAGTCTATGGTTATTTCCTCTTCTGGAGCCAATCGACGAAGACCAGTTAATATACTAAATTCATCACTCCATGCTGCTTGATAAAAAGAAGCTCTATCATAAATACTTCCATTCCATTTTGTCTTAAGCGTAGCATAATTTTCTATTGCTTCAAGATTTGTTTCATTATTGATTTTAATCAAGGGGGGTTCTATAGGTATATTAGTAATTATATTTTTTTCTACTTTATCTTTACCAACTCCTGCCCCTAAATATAATCCTCCAATTATAACAACTAAAATCAGAATCCCTGAAATAAATATAATTGTTTTAGACTTCTTATTATAGTTCATTATTGCCATAAGTCTGTCTTTTAACTTGCTTTTGTCTTCACTCATGGTCACCTGTAATACTCCTTTAAAACTTTGTTCATCAGATACTATGGAAATTAAAGTATCACCGTATGATTGTTTTTCTTTATCATTTAAGTTCTTTATTACAGCTTCATCACAAGCTAATTCACATATATGATTAATTTCTTTACCAATAATATACACCATCGGATTGAACCAATGAATTGATTTAGTTATCATGGCAATCCATTTTATTAATATATCAAACCGCTCTAGATGAATGATTTCATGTTTCAATATATTTCTTAACTGACTTTCACTATATTCTCTATCTGGAATAATAATCTTGGGTTTGAATATTCCAATAAGCATAGGAGTATTTATCAGTGGGTTTCGAAATAACTTAACTTTATATTTCTCATTGACTAAGGATTCTAATAGTAGCTTTTCTTCATCAATAACACTTATATTTTTTAGTTTTAAGTATTTTAAAAATCTTAAATAGCCTACTATATTAATGGATAAAAAAACTATTGCTCCTATTAGGTAGATTAAAAATATATAGGAAGCAGTATCCTTTGATATATCATTAAAATATCTGTCATGGTCAAGATCATAATCCTGGTTTTCTATATTATCCTTTGTGCTAGAAACTTGAAAGCCA
>CAZIII010000295.1:1458-2542 GCA_964539425.1 uncultured Tissierellaceae bacterium
ATTGATAGTTTTTCTTCTTTGGAAAATATCTTGGATTCTATTCTATTATGATAAAACACCTTATTCATGGCACTTTCTTCAAAGGAAAATGGTAAGATTAAGCGAAATAGCACTATTACCCATATATAATATTGTATAGTCTTGGACAGTTTATTTTTTATAAGGGGTTTAATTGCAAATATTATTAATGCTAAAATGCTTCCCGATAAAGAAAGAGATAATACCAATTTAAGTAGGTCATTCATCTTTTCCACCTACCTTAAACATCTTCTGCAATTCATCAATATCTTTTTTATTTAACTTTTTATTATCCAAAAGAGATGCAACTAAATTCTTCGCACTTCCATTATATAATCTGTCAATTAATTCTTGGGTCGTATACTCATTATATTCTTCTTCTGTGACTAAAGGCTTATAATAAAATACATCCTTCTTTGTAGCCTCAATTGCACCTTTTTTTACAAGTCTACGGATTAAAGTCTTTATCGTAGAGCTTTCCCAATCCGTTGTTTCTTCTAAGGTTTTTCTAATTTCTGTAATCGTGAGCTCTCCCTTTCTCTCCCACAATACCTTCATCACTGTAACTTCAGAATCTGTTATCTTTGATATCATATTTACACCTCCAGTTTACTTTTGTAACCTTAGTTATAGTTTACACCCGTAACCTGTAGTTGTCAATAATTATTTCTGTCTATATCTTAATTGATAAAGAGAGTATTGAAAATTGGATTATAGAATTATCCGGCATTTTTGCAGGAAGAAAAGCTGCAAATGATATTGTTAAAATAAGTCACACCCTTTACCGCAATCTTTCAAGCTACATATCCGGAAAGGCAACAGCTTCCCTAATTATGGCAATCTTAATTTATATAGGGTCAAAATATATAATAAAATGTCCATACCCTCTTATTGACGGAATGGTTATAGGAATTACCAATATGATTCCATATTTCGGTACATTCATAGGGGGTATTCCCATTGTTTTGATAAATGTTTTGTATAACTCCCAAAAAGGCTTTCTTTTGTTTATTTTGCTCGTGATATTGCAGCAGGTAGAAAATCTTTTTATTGACCCTAAAATTTT
>CAZIII010000296.1:0-2537 GCA_964539425.1 uncultured Tissierellaceae bacterium
CTGGTAGAAAGAAAGAAAAAGGTTATAACCAAGTACTTGTAAAAGTTAACGATATTAAAAATGTTCAAGAAATACAAACAACTATTAAAGATATGGGCTATAATGCCTATAGTTTAAATGACTGGTTAGATGAAATGAAAAAAACCGCTGGTATTTTCCAAGCAGTATTAGGAGGTATTGGAGCAATATCCCTATTAGTAGCAGCTATTGGAATTGCTAACACTATGGTTATGAGTATTTATGAAAGAACTAGAGAAATTGGGGTTATGAAGGTTATTGGCGCTTCACTAAAGGACATTAAGAGACTCTTCCTCTTTGAATCAGCATTAATAGGACTTTTAGGTGGGGTTTTAGGAGTAGGATTAAGCTTGTTACTATCATTTATTGCAAATAAATTCGGTGGTTCATTCTTAGTAAATTTGGGAATACCGCCTGACTCTAAAATTTCTATAATTCCACTATGGCTAATATTTGCATCAATGGGATTCTCTGCAGTAATAGGAGTAATATCAGGCTACTTCCCAGCCAGACGTGCAATGAGCTTGTCAGCTTTGGAGGCTATTAGGTCAGAATAAAGACACAATAGTATAAATTGAATATAGCTTTATAAAAAGCTCCTTACTGAAATCTTAATGCTTTTTCAGTAAGGAGCTTTTTCATATAATTTTCAAGT
Source organism: uncultured Tissierellaceae bacterium (assembly GCA_964539425.1). Classification (GTDB taxonomy): domain Bacteria; phylum Bacillota; class Clostridia; order Tissierellales; family Tissierellaceae; genus JAVKTS01. Next base: position 674 of record CAZIII010000296.1, read on the forward strand.
ATCAAGCAAGTGATACTATTTTCTATTCTTTAACCAATTTACCACATCATTCATTACTTCATCTCTATTGCTTTCATTTAAGATTTCATGTCTGGCTCCTGGATAAAGTTTGATTTCTAGGTCTTTAACTCCTGCCTCTTTATATCTAGTATAAAGTTTTTTTAGCCCTTTACCAAAATCACCTACTGGATCTTCATCTCCTGAAATTATCAGTATTGGTAAATCCTTAGGTATCTTTTTAAAGTTGTCCTTATCTTCAATATATTGTAAACTACCTAAAAAGTCATAATAAAAGCTAGTAGGAAATATTGTTCCACAATAAGGGTCTTCAATATATTTTTGTACCTCATCTTCATCTCTACTTAACCATTCACTTCCTGTTTTCTCTGGTTTAAATTTCTTATTATAAGCACCAAAGGATAGAGTATTCATTAACTTGGACTTAGCCTTCCTACCTCTAATCATCATTTCAATCTTGGCTATGGTTTTAGCAACAGTAAGTGTAAAACCTTGCTCTCCATTAGATCCAGATAATACAAGCCCGTCTATTTTATCCTTATAATCCATAATATATCTTTGGGCAGCAAATGAACCCATACTATGGCTAAATAGATAAAGTTTTAATCCAGGATTTTCTTCTTTTATTATAACTGATAATTTTCCTATATCTTGGATTAATAGATTAAAGCCATCATCGTCTCCCAAATAACCTAAACTTTCTACATTTCCAGCTGTTTTTCCATGACCTCTATGGTCATTAACATAGACTATAAAACCATTTTGGTTTAGTACTTTCGCAAATCTTTCATACCTAGCAGCAGTTTCTGCCATTCCATGGGAAATTTGAACTACTCCTCTTACATCTTCCTTCGGCGCCCATTTATAGACATATATTTCCGTCCCGTCACTAGATGTGTATGTAAAGTTAGTGCTTATGGTTTCAGACATGTCACCCCTCCTATTATTGGAAATCTTCTAATTCTTACTTTCATTATATCTAATTATTAGAGTTTATAATAGTATAAGTTAATTTTGTTAGCATTAGATACAATAAGATCAGAATAGAAAAAAGACCAGATTATAATCTGGTCTTTTTGTTTTATCTAATACTAATTTCATTTGCAATAAATGTTGCTCCATCATAGGTTCCAAATATAACAACATTCATACCTTTTTTAACATCACTTAAAATCAAGTTTATATATCTTCCATCACCTATAACTACATCTTTAGCAGTTCTAATTAATACTTCATCGCCGTACTTAATAATATCTAAGTCAGAGCTAGTTACTTCTATTTCCAGTTCATCAGATCTAGAATTAATATATAATACTTTTCCTCTAATCATAGATTCACTAGAAACTGAATCTGCATATATTTCGATTATTTCATTTCCACCAACTACTACATCAACAAAATATCCTTCTCTTAGATCCCATGATGTAACAACCAAATTATCAATTTTAATATATGCACTTGGTGCAATTACATAGGTTTCTTCTTTATCGGTCTTTCTATCTTTTATTGTTATTTCTGCACTTTTATTTATAACTCTATTGATACCTATAATATATCCTTCTATTTCTTTTCTAACTATTTCTGCTTCAATATCAAGTATTACATTGTATTCAAGTTCTATATATGCCTTATCCCCAATTCTCAACTCTACAATCTTAGCTGATTTATTGTTTCTATATATATAGGCTTTTTCACTTAGTTCATAATCTGATTTAACGCCTTTATCATCTTCTATAGTAATAGTATATTGTTTATTGTTTTCTGTAATTGCTGCTATATGTCCTTCTATTTTTCTAGATTTAGACTTAGCTTCAATATCTAAAACAACTTTATTTCTAACAATTAA
>CAZIII010000297.1:0-2536 GCA_964539425.1 uncultured Tissierellaceae bacterium
TAATATCTTTATTTACAAATTTGTAGCAAGGTAATGATATAATTATAAATAAGTATGTTTGTAAAGGAGGGAAATAATTTGACAATAGGAAATAATTTTTTAGATAATAAAGAAGAAGTGTATATCAATGAGAAGTTAATAACTGATAATAACTTTAAGGTAATATCTAAATTGGATAAAGAGATATTAGCTAAGAAAGGATTTTACTGTATCAGATTAAAAGAAAAATCAAAATTGCCATCCAAATACCAAGTAATACTAGAGACTAGAAAACATAGAAATATATATATTGGGAAATCTGAAAAGTCAATTAAACAAAGATTGGAACAAGAATTAGAGCATAAGTCACCTGGCACCTTTTTTAGAAGCATAGGTTGTGTTCTAGGATATTCGCCAATGAAAGGACATTTAATTGGGAAAGTGAATCAGAATAACTTTAAGTTTTCCAAAAGAGATACAGAGGAAATAGTTAATTGGTTAAAAGAAAATACTGAAGTTAGTATCGTAGCATATGAGGGTAACTTTAATTTAATAGAAGGTAAACTTATTGAGAAGTATACCCCATTATTAAATATTGATAAAAATCCTTTGAAGCTTAAAGAACTTATTGATGATAGGAAAAGGTGCAAAGATATAGCAGTGGGAATAGAAGTTTGTGATTGAAAAGGAAACTATGGTATAAAACTGATACCTTATGGGGTGGTAGCAATTTATGGATAATAGAACTTATATATCAATTGACCTAAAATCATTCTATGCTTCTGTTGAATGTATAGAAAGGGGATTAGATCCCCTGACTACAAATCTTGTAGTTGCAGATAATAGTCGTACTGAAAAAACCATATGTCTTGCTGTCTCTCCAACTCTAAAATCCTATGGAATAAAAGGAAGACCAAGACTATTTGAAGTTGTACAGAAGATTAAAGAAGTAAATGCTATAAGATTAAATAAAGTAAAAGGAAGAAAATTTCTAGGAAAATCTTATGACTATAATGAACTTAAAACATCACCAAATATAGGAGTAGACTATATAGTAGCAACACCTAGAATGGCATGTTATATAGAGTATAGTACAAGGATTTACAATATATATTTAAAATATATAGCTCCAGAAGATATCCATGTATATTCTATAGATGAAGTATTCATAGATATTACCAATTATTTAGGAACATATAATCTTACAGCAAGAGAACTTACTACAAAAATACTTCTAGATATTCTTGGAACCACAGGGGTTACGGCAACAGCAGGAATTGGTACAAATCTATATCTAACCAAAGTTGCCATGGACATACTAGCAAAAAGAATCCCCATAGATAAGAGTGGAGTACAAATAGCAGAACTAGATGAAGTGAGTTATCGTAGATTATTGTGGTCGCATAGACCTATCACAGACTTTTGGAGAGTAGGACAAGGATATGCCAAAAGACTTGAAAAACAAGGACTATATACCATGGGAGATATAGCAAGATGTTCCATAGGAAAGCCTACAGATTATTACAATGAAGATTTATTATACAAAACATTTGGAATAAATGCAGAGTTACTAATAGATCATGCATGGGGGTGGGAGCCTTGTACCATAGAAGATATTAAGGCATACAAACCAATGTCTAAAAGCATAGGTTCAGGGCAAGTACTACATTCACCTTATACCTTTGACAAAGGAAAATTAATAGTATGGGAAATGACAGATCTCCTAGTACTTGATTTAGTGTCTAAAAGATTAGTAACAAATCAGATTGTATTAAGAATAGGTTATGATAGAGAAAGCCTATTGGATCCAAAAATAAAGAAATTATATAAAGGACAAACAACCACTGATGCTTACGGCAGAGTAAGACCAAAATCAGCACAGGGAACTACAAATCTAGATAGATACACATCATCAACAAGATTAATTATAGATGCAGTAATGGAACTATTTGAACGTATAGTGGATAAAAATCTTCTGATAAGAAGGGTTACTATATCAGCAAACAATATATTGGAAGAAGGAAGCATTGAAAAAGAAAAGGAAATAGAACAACTCAACCTCTTTATAGACTATAAAGAAGTAGAAAAGGAAAAAGAGGAAGAGAAAATTGAACTTTCAAAAGAAAGAAAAATCCAAGAAACTATATTAAATATAAAAGAAAAGTATGGTAAAAATGCAGTACTAAAAGGAGTAAATCTAGAAGAGGGAGCTACAACTTTGGATAGAAACAAACAAATAGGAGGTCATAAAGCATGACAGATAAATATGATGATATAATAAATCTACCAAGACATGTCTCACAGAAAAGGCTACCTATGTCAATAAAAGATCGTGCTGCCCAATTTTCACCCTTTGCTGCATTGACAGGCCATGATGCAGAGGTAAAAGAAACAGCAAGAATAACAGAGAAAAGGCTAGAACTAGATCAGTACATGAAAGAAAAGCTGAATCATAAACTACAAATACTGGTGGATAAAGTCAAAGAAGAACCTAAAATAAATATAACTTACTTTGAGCCAGATGATAAAAAAGATGGTGGTGCTTATATTACTATTA
>CAZIII010000298.1:0-2520 GCA_964539425.1 uncultured Tissierellaceae bacterium
TTTGTAATAGGTGTTCACCCTATATAAAAGAAATAAAGGGTATATGTGTTATAGATAATTTATCTGGAATAAATACTCCAAAGAAAATTGGTCCAATGCTAAAGGCAGCAGATATAGTTGTTATCACTAAAGGAGATATAGTGTCACAAGCAGAGAGGGAAGTATTTGCCTCTAGAGTAAACTCAGTAAATCCAAGAGCAACAACTATGCATATCAATGGACTTACAGGTCAGGGAGCTTATGAACTAAGTACCTTATTATTTGATGAAGAACAAACTATAGATTCAGTACAGGGAATGGAATTGAGATTCCCAATGCCAGCAGCTATGTGCTCCTACTGTCTAGGAGAAACTAGAAGCATATCAAATGGGTAATGTAAGAAAGATGGAATTAGGTGATGACTATGCATAATATGACCATAAGACAATTAGAAGAGAAATACCCATTTATAAGCAACTACTTTGAGGAAAACAAATTAGATACAGATGATTTTAAAGAGGTAACATTTAGAGAATACCTAGACCATTTTACTCAAGAAGATGTGGAGAATTGGGCAATTGACAAGGTAAAGTTAGAAGAAGATTTAGAAGCATTTATAGATCAAATGAAGGAGTTTTTAGGGATCAAAGAGGAATTAGGTATCAATTCCCTAACCATACTTGCAGGACATGATAAATCTGGAGATAAAGAGGGTTTTACTGAGATTACTATTCACAAGTCTGAAATCATATCAATAGTGGGACCAACAGGCTCAGGGAAATCCAGACTACTTGCAGACATTGAGTGGACTGCACAAAGAGATACTCCTACAGGCAGAGGAATACTTATAAATGGGGAACAACCAGATAAGAAATGGAGGTTTTCCTCTAATAATAAACTTGTAGCTCAACTTTCACAAAATATGAATTTTGTAATGGATTTATCAGTTAGAGAATTTTTAGAGCTACATGCACAGAGTAGATTAGTGGAAGATGTGGAAGAAATAGTATCTAAGATAATAGAAGCAGCTAATAAATTAGCAGGGGAAAAATTTGATTTAGATACACCAATTACCAGTTTAAGCGGTGGACAATCAAGAGCATTAATGATTGCAGATACTGCAATACTCAGTTCTTCTCCTATAGTCTTAATTGATGAAATAGAAAATGCAGGTATAGATAGAAAGAAGGCTTTAGATTTACTTTTATCTGAGGACAAAATAGTTCTAATGGCTACTCATGATCCTACACTGGCACTTATTGCGGATAAAAGAATAGTCATTAAAAATGGTGGGATTTCCACAGTAATAGAGACTAGTCCAAAGGAAAAAGAGTTGTTAGTAGAGCTTGAAAGAATGGATAATATTATTCAAGGTATGAGAAATAAACTAAGAGTAGGCGAAAGCTTAGAAAGGGAGGAAATATAAAATGCATGATGGATGTACAGGAAGTTTTGGAGATGGAAAGGCAGTAGTGGATAAAATAAGGATGATGGGGTTCAACACTCGCCCAATGCCAATGGCGATGACTATAAAATGTGTAGAATGTGAAAATGAATTTGAGATGACTCATTTAGAAACAAAATGTCCACATTGTAGCATGGTCTATGGTGTAACACCTTGTTCAACATCAAAAGCAGAAAGAATTATGGCAGCAGGTAAAGATTATTAAAAATTCCTATTTTTTTAAAAAAAGCTAAGTTATATCTATGAGATAAACTTAGCTTTTTTTTAACTAGATTTTTCTGATGTAGTTTTTTTAGTTTCCTTTGAGAGAATTTCCGTTACATTATTACTTATCATCTTACAATTGCCATCAAATCTAGCATTTTCATGGACTATAAAGCTAGGAACTTGCACATCTCCAATCAAGATTCCAGTAGGAAGAATGACCAGCTTAGTTGTTGAATCAACATTTCCTTTAATAGTACCAGCTAAGGATACATCATTTGAAGTGATATTTCCGACAACTGTCCCTGTTTCTCCAACAACAATATTTCCGTCATATTCAATATCACCCTCAACACTGCCATCGATTCGAATACTTCCCTTACCAACAATTTTGCCAATAATTTTGATGTTTTCGCCAATTAAAGAATCTAATTCTTCCACTATATCATCCCTTTTCTTAAACATAATTAACCTCCTTTGACTCTAATCTTTTATTATGGTTAATGGGTTTATAAGACTGTTGTTTTTATGGATCTCAAAATGCAGATGATTTCCTGTAGATACTCCTGTGCTACCCATTTTGGAAATCAATTGACCCTTGTCCACCTTATCTCCAACTGAAACTACCAAACTACTATTATGAGCATACAAGGTTCTATATTCATTACCATGATCAATAATAACTGTTTTACCATATCCACCTTTATAGCCGGAAAATATTACAGTACCCTTAGCTGAAGCCTTAACGTTTGTACCTTTTGAGTTAGCAATATCTATTCCTTGATGAAATTGAATTCCTCTGCCAAATGGATTTTTTCTATTTCCAAACTTAGAAGTAATTCTTCCAGATGTAGGCATTAAATCAGGAACTG
>CAZIII010000299.1:0-583 GCA_964539425.1 uncultured Tissierellaceae bacterium
AAAATATACTCAGAAGAATATGGGGACATAATTTATAAGCTTATAACATTTGACAATAAAGATGAAGATGAAGATTACGCATATCGCTATGCCCATATTAGTGCAGAAAAAAGGTTTTACAAAACGAATAAAAAAAGAATAAAAAAGGTTTTAGAGAGTATAGAATTCTAACTTAAGAAATAGTTATGTACATCGGTTAAATAGAATGAGGGAGGATGATGGTTTATGACAGAAGGTAGCATTCAAAGATTATTTTTACTTCTGATATTTACTGTTATTACAGTAGGAATACAGTATTTTCTTATTAAGATAGTTGTAAAACATTCAATAAAAAAACAGATCCTATTAAACGCTTTTATTTCTATATTGTGGATTACACTAGCATTTTATAGTGTCTATAAAGATTATCGTAACTTATTCTTCTATGTTAGTATGGGATTTGTGATTTGTTTTACAATTGTTTTGCTTTTTATCATTAAAGGACATTACTATGACTCTCGAAAAATTGCTCCAAAACACAAGAAAATAATAGCTATTGGAGGATTTGTGGCAATCATTTTATCTTGGTTAAGAGTAATAGGTA
>CAZIII010000299.1:593-2498 GCA_964539425.1 uncultured Tissierellaceae bacterium
TTCATTTTTATCTATAATTGCAATTATTCTTTTACTAATACATTTTATAGATTATAAAAATTATAGCAATTATTATGATAATGATTATACCAGTACCCAGAATTAATACTCATTCTTTATTATGTAAGATTATACAGGTGAAAGAGTCATCAATTACTATAACAAAGCATTTGCGCAAGGGTGTACTAGGGTGCAATCTTAGGGCGATGTGCACCACTTACCTTCGCTGAGAACAAAGCTTCACCAAGAGGCCTATCTCTGGGGTCTGTTTCAGAAATGTCGAAATAATTGGACGTTACCTGCAATCCTTAGCATAATACTGTGTTAGTAGTTGACTTGATGTTGAAAATATGAAATGAGGGTAAAAAATGATAGTCATATTTTTAGAAAAATGTGAAGGAGTGCTTTAAAATGAATAGACCAGAAATAGTGTGTTTATGTGGTAGTACAAGATTTTATAAAACTTTTGATGAGTGGAATTTCAACTTCACTTTACAAGGCAAAATAGTTTTAAGCATAGGTTGTAATACAAAAAGTGATGAGGGTTTAAATCTTACTGATGAAGATAAAATAAGGCTTGATGAACTTCACAAAAGAAAAATAGAACTTTGCGATACGGTATTTGTACTAAATGTTGATAACTACATTGGTGACAGTACAAGGTCAGAGATTGAATATGCTGAAAGAATTGGAAAACCTGTTTATTATCTTGAAACACCTTGTTGTATTAATGAAGATTAGTTGCACATAGGGGAACTTAGTAAATAGCGTCAATAATGCTGGATAATGAGTAAGTTATTTTAATTTTTGGAGGGGTTGACATGAGTAAATACAATAAGTATGAGTTTGGCTCATATTTAGTAAAAGGCCAATTGCATGAGGCCATAAATTATCTTAGTAAGTTTCCTGATAAGAACGACTGGCTTGAAATGTACATAAATATTTTTGAAAAAGGTCAGTATTATAGAAGAACAGATAATGAAGTACTTGGAGATATAGATCGAATTTACCAAAACTATTATAGAAACGTATTTTGGAAGAATCTTTCAAATGAGGATGCAAAAAAAATGCTTTTTCACGAATTATGGCTATTTTGTGGCTCAAAGTCTGATTTACCAAAGGATGATAATATTGAATATGAAATTGCAAAGATTGTGGAAGCAGAAGGGTATGAATATTTAGGTGGAGATACACAAGGATTCTTTGGACCATATATTTGGCAAAGTTCCACAAAAGTAACTCATGAAGTAGAACTACCAAGCGGTATAGAACCATATACAATTATTATGATGGATGGATTTATATCACGAAGTTGGTTAGATTTTATTTCTTTTGGAAACACAGGAGCTGGTGGTTGGGTTAGCGAAAATGGGACTTTATGTTGTGTTAGTAGTGCATATGAGATAGAAAGTGATAAATTCAATCTTTCATTTCTGAAGCATGAAGCGCAACATGCCTACGATAAGAAAAAGTATTTAGACATTACAGCTATTGATTTGGAATATCGGGCCAAATTGGTAGAATTGATTTATTGGCCTAACGATGAAAAAATAAAAGAGATACTTAGGGAATCAGATAATAGTAATCCTAATAATAGCCATTCAGTAGCTGCATATAGAATTATTAATGAAATGTCTCAGAAAATATTTGAGAGTGAATACATGAATGATGAAAAGGTTTGGATAGATAAAGTGGATAGTGTTAAGAAGTATGCTTTAGAGCTTTTGGAGAAAAGTAGTGAAGTTTTGAAGCAATCAAGTGTTATTTAACGCAAATATAATAATTTTTAACAAAAAACATATATAGAAGTTGATACTACACAATCTATGTATTATTTGAAGAATTATTGGGGAAAAGAAGTCGCCACATCTTCTTACAAGGTATTTGCGCAAGGATGCACTAGGG
>CAZIII010000300.1:0-2486 GCA_964539425.1 uncultured Tissierellaceae bacterium
TTTCATCATAGTCTCCCTTATGCATCTGCAAGTATTGGGGAGGAATAGCCAGTTCATTTAGTCCTTTCATTGATGATATAATTGTACCTGTCACCCTCAATCCACCTGCCATAAAAAGGGTGGAGATCATCAAAAATACTGCCAGAGCTGTTGTAATCACTCTGTTTCTCTTGAAATCTTTGTAGACAAGATTTAGCAATAGCTTCATACTAATATACTCTCCTTTTTAACTTATTTCCATATTTATGTAATAAAAAATAATCTGTAATTTTCATTAGACCGATGGTCGGTTAAAGGGTAAAAAAAGTTTCTTTACAAATGCAAGGAAATTTATTTCATCTGTCCAAACATCTGTAAAAAAACATTAAGTTCTCCTTCTTTAGTCCCCAGCAATTTCTCCACATTAAACAAAAATGCCTTTATCTTCCTTGGATAATCCTCCATTTCCCATTGAAAAACATCGCAATCAAACATCATATGTCCTAGCAATAAAACGGATTCTATGGACTCAATTGGATACTCCATATGGAAAATACCCTGCTCCATACCTTCAGCAACAGACTCCTGTAAAATTGGAGTCATACGCTTAAGCATTTCTCTCAAATATAACCGTTCTAATTTTGTATTCTCAACCTTATGAAGTTCGTCTTTTATCTCATCCGTTCCTTCAAATTCCGGTGCCTGTGCCATTATGGCCATCATAATACGATTCACTAAAAGAATAGATTTATCTTTTAAGATATTCTCTGCCCTTATTGCTCCTTCTTCAACTATATCAAGAATGATGGCCTCCAGTACTTCTCCTTTAGAAGCAAAATAATAGTAAAAGGTACCTTTGGCTATATTCACAATTTTTAGGATATCATTAACTGATGTCTGTTCATAACCCTTTTTAACGAATAATTCCCGTGCAGCAATGAGAATCTCTCGTCTTCGTACTTCGCCTTCCTTAACTATCTTCATAACAAACTCCTTTTCTCTCGACTTCGGGTCGATAGAATTATATTACCTCTATATCAATAATATGTCAACAGTTATTTTAATAAAATATTGAATGTAGTAAGAAGTAATTCAACCTACTCATCTGTCTCACTAAAACGCTTCAACTTTTCATTAATTATTTTTGCTGTTGTCATGTCACCCTGATATATAATAAGTTTTACAATTACATAAATTATTACAATCTCAACAGCAAAAATTAGATATTCTGCAAATCCTGATACAACACCTGTAATACCGCCAAAAATAAGTATAAGAGTCATTAGCAGTATAAAATGGATAATACTCCTCAATCGCCTGCTACTTTCATTCAGTTCTGACCTTGACCAGAATACTATGCTTGGCAAATCTCCTATCGCAGCAAATACCATAGCTAAAAGAATATAGTCCCTATTTATCGTATTTGGTGGAGTAAGAAGCACGCTGCCTATAATTAATATTCCAAATATAACAAAGTAGTCTCTCATTAATTGTCTAATAGAATCCATGCCTTTCATAGCGCCTCCACTATATATAATAAGTTTAATGTCAAAGTTTATATCTCATTATATACTTATTGATATTATTTTACCTAAGAAATGATAGAAAATATGCAACTTATCATCATAATTGCTATAGCATAGGTAGTAATACAATAATACTAAATAGGTTGGCAATAAAATGTGATATTGCACTAACCCACGCATTGTTTGATTTATAAAAGATTATTCCATATAGAATACTGTTTATAAATACAAATAAAATATCATAAACTACGATAACACTATTTCCTTGGCTAAAATGCCCAATGGCAAATAATATTGACGAAATTAGTAGTACTGGTATAATAGAAAAAGCCTTATTTAACTGTTTTTGGAAGAAAGCTCGCCAAGCAATTTCTTCTCCTAAAGCAAGAATTGCAAGTTGAAATACCATTAAAATTACCTTATCAAAGGATATAAAGATCTCCGTTCTTGCAAGCACATGCTCTATATATTCAGGTAAAAATATTTTTGCTATTATGATGCTAACCGCATCCATAATTAGTGGTAGTATAACCCAAAACCAAATCCCTTTATCTTTTAAGTCATTTCCAATTGATTTCATATCAAGTCCACTATCTTGAAATGGCTGCTTTTCATAAAACTTATTGACAAAGAAAAATATAACTCCAATAACAACTGATGCTCCTGAAACTTTTAAACCAAATAAGTTTGAAAAAGATATAACTGCCATTATAAATATTACGATAAAATGTGTTCCTTTTATATTTTTCATAACTTCTCCTTTCATAATAAAAAATATTTACCTATCAATAGTATTCTTTCGCAGAAAAAGTACTATCACCCTTGACATAACAGTTGAAAAATTCCAACACCAACTTATTCATTGTTTCTATACAATAGTACTCATCAACATTAGCTTTTGTTGATCCACCAGAAATTCCAGACAACTGATTTGCCAGCAATGGTGAAAACAATGGTAAATCAGTATAGCTCATATGGTTG
>CAZIII010000301.1:0-2484 GCA_964539425.1 uncultured Tissierellaceae bacterium
AGTAATTTGTAAGGACATAATCCATTCTGTTACATCCTATAGCATGAGCAACTGAACTGCATTTTGCTCGCAATAGATAAAATATAGTCTTGTCTTTAGCACTACTCAATGTTTCAAAATTTGCTTGTCCCTTACTTATAACTAGATCAGCCTTATCAAATTCATTGATAAATGTACTTGAGCAATCTTTTAATATTGTTCCCTGAGCAGAATGTCCATTGTCAATGACTTTAACCAAGTCAATAAGGCCTGTACTTATTGCATCTTCCATAGTAGCATCATTAACTATAGGACCTCCCTTGACCACATAAGTAACTTTATGTAGTGGAAGATACTCAAGTAGGAATTTATCAAATATTATTTCACCTGAGTTGTCAGCAATATACATTATCTTATCTGCCTTTTCTACTGCTTCTCTTAGAGCTGCTGTTCCTGTTCCAAAAATATCATATTTGATACTATCTTCAACAGATTTAATAATATCTGTATAATCTAGTTTTAATCCTACTGAAAAATCTATTATATTCCCTGCAATAGCTAATCTACATGCCATATCAAAAGGGTCATCTGCATTTTCTAGCCACTTTTCTTTAATAATTCTATCGTATATTTCTTGAGCAATTTCATTATACTGTTTCTTCAATTCTATATATGGATCATTGATACCAGTAATATTCTTAGCATGTTGATGCATCCTAAAAGCTATTTCAGGTGCTGTTTCATTGAAGTCCATCTCCCCTAATTCCTTCAAAGATCTTTTTATTATTTCTTCTTGCATTGCTACATCACTGGTTACTTCTTCAGCTATTTCTACTGCTTGCCTAGCAAGGCAATGGATGCATTCATATTGTATTTTCATAAGTTTCTCCTTAGGTTTAAAATAGTTGTGGAAAACGCTCATTATCCAGGGTATGCAGAGTCAAAATATACCTTTACTGGAAACCAACGATAATAGACTCCTATATTTCGAGTTTCTGCATTTGAATCGTTTTCATTCTGATAATATGCAAAATAACAATCATGTGCTGGAGAGTACTCTACATCTTTGAGTTTGTATTTTGCACTATCCTCCTGCTTAGAAATATAGTTGCCAGCAACAATCTTAACTACCTGTTTAGGTAAAAATTCAGAAAACCATAATGCTAAAAATACAACTGAGATAATAATTATTGTAACTACATGTTTCTTTTTCATTTTGACCCCCCTGTTCATGCTATATATATTATTTTTGATTATAGTTCATTATATAAGGCAAATCCACTTAGTAATAATCCAAAACCTCCAACCAAGGATAATATCAAACCAACAGTTCGAAAATTAGATGTATTAGTATCAATAATCCTTTCATATTTGTTAGTATCCATAACACCCCCATTGCTCTGTATAGCATTATGTCCCATACGATTTCCTATTGAAGTAGAAGAAAGAACTAATGTTAATCCAATAACAAATATAGCTACCATAACACATAATGCTCTTTTCGCGATTATCTTCTTCATGATTATACTCCCCCTTGATTAACTTATTTTACTAGTTAAGGCACATAATATAAAGATGGGTCTTGATGCTTGTTTTAATATTTTTTATTTACTAAATCCTATATTTGCTTTATATATCTTAATTCAATTGGCTTATTAGAAAAATGACTATACTTTTTAGTACCATCAAATATGAATCCACAATTTTCATAAAAATGTCTCGCTCTCAAATTAGCCTCATAAACCCATAGTGAAACTTGCTTGCAGCCTTTAGCTCTCAATATGTTTATGACTTCTGTCATGAGCTTAGTAGATAACCCTTTACCCCAATAATCCTCAAGAAAATATATAGAATAAATAGATCCACACTCCATTAATTGTTCATCATTATCTTTATTTGCAAATATTAATCCACATGGTGCCCCCTCGCATATGCAAATTAAAACAATTTCTTCATCTCTAATAAATCTTTCAAATTGCTGTTGTCTTCGTTGTTTATCTAAATATTTAATCATCTCGTCTGCAGGTATAATATCAGTATAAGCTGATTTCCAACTCTCAACAATGATATTTGCTAAGGATGAAGCATCATCTAATGCAGCTCTTCTAATTTCGTATTTCAATCCAATCACCTACTTCATATTATTGTCTCATAACTTGTAAACCATCACAAGTTCATCTTCATCATCCAACTCAGGTCTTCTAATAAATCCAAGATTTTTGTACATCTTCTCTGCAGCAATATCTCCCTCAACAAAGCAAAGCTCAATAGAATCATACTTACCTTCTGATTTAATCATGGACATCCATAATTGCATTGCCTTCTTACCAAAACCTTTCCCTTGGTAAGGACCATCTATCATAAACTGATCTAATATACATATTAGTCTATTTTCATTAAACCAATCACGCTGCATAATTACTCCAATTGAAGTATCACCAGCACATACAACATGAACTTCACTGTTATCTAGCCTGTAAGCAAAAGCTCTAGCAAGAATAGTAA
>CAZIII010000302.1:0-2469 GCA_964539425.1 uncultured Tissierellaceae bacterium
AGAAAGCCTAAAAAGATGCTTTTACTAAGTGATAATAAGTCTATTTCAGGACTTGGCTTTATTAACTTTTTAGGTGCTACCCATGTACATTCTGAATATGAGATGTTTTTTAATAATGATGATAGAACTCTTGAGTTATCAAATAATATTAGTTTTAGAAAAGGCACAAATACTGATTTTAAGGAAGTTAAAAGACAAAACTCCATATATTTTAATTCTGAATATGATAAGGATGATACCTTAATATCTCCTGAAGAAGCAATGGAAGCTCTTGATACTTATATAGCTAATATTGACAATGAGATAATCGGAAAAGTTAGATTAGAAGTAAATAATGGTATTGGGGGAATCTATGGATTAGGTGTACTTCCAGAGTATCGTGGGAAAGGTTATGGGAGAGACATTCTTATTTGGTCGATTAAGAAGCTAAAAGAAATGGGTACAAAGGAAGTAATGCTTCAGGTATCAGTATCTAATGAAAATGCATTACATTTGTACAAATCAACTGGATTTGAGATAAGATCAAAAATGGATTATTTTGAATTAAGGTAATAGGAAGAATAATAATTGTCGGGAAGGGGAGACATATGGAAAAAATAATCGAAAATCTAATCATCGACTATGTAAATAAATATATGGAAAATCCAGAGGTAAAAACAAAATGGAAGAAACCCCTGATTGCTTTTGCAGATGCAAGGGATCCATTGTTTCATAAGTTAAAGGAAGTAGCAAATCCTGAGCATTTTCTTCCTGAAGATATTTTGAAGGGAGCTGAGACTGTCATTACTTATTTTTTACCTTTTGATGAGTCAATTCCAATAAGTAATATGGAAGGGAAAAACAGCTCCATAGAATGGGCCAAGGCATATATTGAGACCAATTATTTGATTGGTAGTCTTAATGATTATTTAATCGAATCAATTGAAAAGATGGATTATAAAGCTGCAAAACTAAATCCAGCCATGAATATGGACTATGAAAAGCTGATTAGCCTATGGTCTAACAGGCATGTGGCATATATTGCAGGACTTGGTACCTTTGGTTTAAACAATATGTTGATTACTAAGAGTGGCTGTTGCGGTCGCTTAGGTAATGTGGTTACCAATATAGAGATTGAAGCAACACAAAGACCAGATAAGGAGTATTGCCTATTTAAATATGATGGATCCTGTGCTTATTGTGTAGATAGATGTGTTAATGATGCATTGTTTATAGATGGATTTGATCGGTTTAAGTGCTTTGAGATGTGCCTAGAAAATGACAATATTCATAGTGAATTAGGTGGAGAGGCACAAGTATGTGGGAAATGCCTTACTGCGGTCCCGTGCTCCTTTGAAAATCCTGTATAGTATAAATTTCTTAGAAAGGAGCAAACTCCATGCTAAAACCTGGATTATACGAACAAGTAATAAGCAAAATTATTGGACAAGAACTTGCAAATGATACTAATAAAGTGAAAGTTACAGCTCCCATAGACACTGCCGAGGCATCTTCAATACTATCAAAGTATATTGGAGAAGTCATTGCTCGAGGTTTAGAAAACATCAAAGATAATGGTGGAGATATACAAGGACAAGTAGATCTTGCTAATAAAATAGTTAATACTATTGTAAGGGAAACGGGAGAAGTTGATCTTGAACTTTTCACAGTAGATGAACGTGCAGAACAGCTTCTTGCATTATTAGATAAAGAAAATAGTGTATATGCATTAAATGAAAAAGCAGAAATTGTTAGACCACAGACTTCCATTGCTCAAAGTTCTCTATTTACGGGTGCTATACATGAACCAAGTATGGTTACAGAATTAAAAAAAGAAATCGCATCAGCAGACCGAATAGATTTCTTAGTTTCTTTTATCAAATGGAGTGGTCTTAGGATGATAATAGATGATCTTAAGAATTTTACTCAAAGAGGTGGAAAGCTTCGTGTCATTACAACTTCTTATATGGGAGCTACGGATATAAAGGCTATTGAAGAATTAGAGGAAATGATAAATACAGAAATTAAGATTTCTTATGATACTAAAAGTACAAGATTACATGCCAAATCCTATGTTTTTTATAGAAAAACTGGATTTACAACCTCTTATATTGGTTCATCAAATCTTTCTAATGTAGCTATCACAAGTGGTTTGGAGTGGAATGTAAAAGTAACAGCAAAGGATTTACCGGAAACTATTAAAAAAATAGAGGCTACTTTTGAAAGTTACTGGAATTCATCAGAATTTGAAGGCTACGATAAAGGAAAGAAAAAAGTATTAGTAAGGGCATTAAAATCAGAGAGATACATAGAAAACAATAATCAATCTGAATTTATCTTCGACATAAGACCTTATCCATTTCAACAAGAAATCTTAGATAAATTAAATGCTGAACGAAAAGTTAGAGGATATTATAAAAATTTAGTGGTGGCCGCTACAGGGGAACGTGTCATAATAGTGATGGGTGCAGTTAATGTTATGAAACCAAG
>CAZIII010000303.1:0-2462 GCA_964539425.1 uncultured Tissierellaceae bacterium
GACTCTAACTGAGAACGAATTAAGAGATTGTTATAATTGGATCATGAGTTATTTTGATTCGGAAAGCGATTGTTTTGGCTAAATTTCTATATCATAGTATTTCTAGTTATATATAATTGGAGGATTAAAATGAGAAAATTAGAAGTTGGAGATTGTATAGGGATATTTTCATCATCATCGCCTATAACATATTTGGTGCCAAAAAGATTTGAGCGGGCAAAGACTTTCTTAGAGGCTAAAGGATTTAAAATAATTGAAGGTGATTTGACTGGAAAGCATGATTATTATAGATCAGGGACTATAAAAGAAAGAGCAGATGAATTAAAAATAGGTGCAGAAATTAAGTTGGATGCCACCAATAAAAAAGTATATATGCTTTCAAGATAAAAATAATATTTAATTATAGAAACATTAAATTTAGGAGGGACAACTTATGCCATTTTCTATTGAATTGAACTTTGATGAGGAGAGCAGCCTAATTGTTAAAAATATGTGGAAAAAGCTAAAAGAAAGAGGTATATCAGATTATATGGATGAATTTGGAGAGTACCCGCATATTTCATTGGCTATAATTGATGATGTAAATATTTCAGAGGTAGAAATGATAATTGAAAAGGTAGTTAAGGATGAAAGTATGTTTAAAATAAGGATGTCTAATTTAGGGAGTTTTCCAACAGACGAAGGTGTATTATTTATATCTCCAGATACCTCAGATACATTAGTTAACTTCCATAAAAAACTACACAAATATATGGAGAATATAAAAGGGCAATCCAAGTATTATTTACCTGAGTTTTGGCATCCTCATTGTACACTAGGAATGAATATTTCCAAGTCAAAAATGCCAGAGGCATTTGAAGTTGTCAAAGAAGATTTTAAGCCATTTGATGCCAACATTGAAACTATTAAGCTAATAGAATTTGATCCAGTAAAGGTAATAAAGTCATTTAGATTTCTAAATGGAATTTAGGTGAAATGAAATGAATATACAACAATTTCCTAAAGATTTACAGACACTCTTAGATGGAATGATCTGTGAAGTAGATGATATTGGTCGTTCTACAGCTGGAGTATATAGGTATTATAATAATGTAATATCTTATTTTCTAAAGGTTCAACCCGCTCTACAAGAACTTCACAGAGAATATAAAGTTATGGAGTGGTTACAAGATAAGCTGCCAGTCCCTAGGATAATATACTTCAATTCATATAATGGATACGAGTATTTACTTATGACAGAAATTAATGGAGAAATGCTATGCTCAAATTATTCCATTAACAATCCAGAGAAGACAGTTAAACTATTAGCAGATGGAATTAAAATGTTGAAAACTATATCAATTCAAGACTGTCCATTTGATAACAGTCTTGAAATAAAGTTAGAAGAAGCATTAGATAATATAAATAATAATCTTGTTGATATATCTGATTGGGAGGAGAATAACAGATTTAACACACCAAAAGAATTACTGGAATATTTAAGGACAAGTAAACCTAAAGAGTTTACACCTATATTTGCTCATGGAGATTATTGTCTTCCTAATATTATAACCAAAGACAATCAGATCAATGGTTTCATAGATCTGGGGAGAGGTGGAATAGCAGATATTTATCAGGACATAGCACTATGTGTTAGGTCATTAAGACATAATTTTGATACAGATGAGTATAATACTTTGTTCTTCAAACATCTAGGTATAGAACCTAATTGGGAAAAAATAGATTATTATATTCTACTTGATGAATTATTTTAATAATTAAATTGTGGGGGAGTTTATTACTATGGAGATATGGGACATATTAGATGAAGATGGAAATATAACAGGCAGAACCATTATTAGAGGAGAAAAGTTAAAAAAAGATGAATATCAGTTGGTAGTTCATATATGGATTATTAATAGTAATGGAGATATATTAATTCAAAAAAGACCAAAGCATCTAGACTTCGCCCCTGGATTATGGGCAACAACAGGAGGATCTGCGATTCAAGGGGAAGATAGTATTACGGCTGCCTGTAGAGAAACAAAAGAAGAATTAGGCATAAAAATTAATATAGACAATATGTCAGAACCTTTAAGGTATAAACGCGAAAATAGTTTTACTGATATTTGGCTTGTGAGACAAAATGTTGAATTAGAGGACATCGTCTTACAGAAAGAAGAAGTAGATGATGTTAAGTGGGTTAATGCAGAAGAGTTAAAGCGGATGATAAATGATGGAAGCTTTTATAGATATAGTGATGATTATTTTAATCTACTTTCACAATACATAAATATATAGAAGTTGATAATTTGGATTCCAGAATTAAAATTAGTAAAGAAAATAAAGAAGAAATGAGAAACCATATAATTAATAGACCATGGGTATATGCTACACTAGGTTATAAAAAACAGAAAGACCAAAAAACTTAGGAGGTAAAAAATGGGGGAGAACATAAGCAAAACTATTAATTTTTTAAAGGA
>CAZIII010000304.1:0-999 GCA_964539425.1 uncultured Tissierellaceae bacterium
TAAATAGCATTTCTGCAAAGCTATCTTCTAGTTGGTCCATTAAGTCTTCAAGGCTTCTTGATTCTTTTAACTGGTAAGATGGAGACATCATTTCAACTACAAAATCTGCATCCTCTAATCTAGGCTTACTTTGAACCTCATAAGGTTCAATTCCTCTAGGTTTTTGTCTAATACGACTATCTTCTACATAATTATCATCAATATATTTTTCAATAGTAAAAAATAGTTTTTCACTTAATAGCATTGCCTTTTTATCATAAATAACTAAATACACATCCATTTCATTTCCTAACAGAAATTCACTTATTGCAGCAATTGCAATACCAAGAGCTTGTTCCTTTGGATATCCGTATATTCCCGAAGATATTAATGGAAATGCTATTGATTTTATTCCATGTTCAAGGGCTAAAACTAAGGAATTGGTATAGGCATTATATAATAGCTCTTTCTCATTCTTATTTCCACCTTGCCAAATAGGACCAACGGTATGTATTATATATTTGGCATTTAATTTGTAGCCACTTGTTATAACTGCTTCTCCAACATCACAATAACCTATTTTATCACATTCAGCCTGAAGTTCTTTTGCACCTGCTGCAGCAAAAATAGCGCCACAAACCCCTCCGCCCTTTTGAAGCTTTATATTGGCAGCATTTACTATTGCATCGGTTTTCATTTTAACTATATCATTTCTAATTATCTTTAGTGGCATGGTCTACCCCCCTGTTATGCATTATAAAATCAAACACTATTCCACCTAATAATATTACAATATATACTACAGTCCATATTATCCATGCATTATTTGTCCTTGCACCACCTGGGTCTACTCCATCTGAATTAAACAACATAGCCAAGCCAAATCCTCCTATATAAGCTAAAACTGCTGCTATAGAAGGTATACGCCTAGCAAAAATAGAAAATAGAATTATAATAACTGCACTTGCAATGGCCAACATATTGGACCAATCTTTCATTCCATGGTGATGAAAGAAGTTA
>CAZIII010000304.1:1009-2454 GCA_964539425.1 uncultured Tissierellaceae bacterium
TTATAGGCCAGTGCAAGATAACCTAAAGAACTAATACCCCAAAACAATTTCCTTTTTAACTTTTCTGGTAACTTTTCAAATGGCAATTATATTACCCCCTATTTATACTAATAACTTAATTTTAGTATCTTAAGATCTTCCTTATCCTTAACACTTAAATCTATTTGTAAACTTTTAAATGCACTTGGTGAAATACTTGTAACTTGAGGATCAATATCAAATGTATCCCATTGAGGAGCTCCACCAAGAATTAAATTAAACCATTTCTCTCTATCCTTAACTGTCTTATATATGCTTTCATCGATAGTATTTTTAATAAATGGATAATAAATATCTAAAGTAATATCTTTGTCTTCTTGCCTTAATTTTGACGTCAAACTATTAATTCTGTCAATTCTCCCCACTCTTTGTTCCAATGATGCAGGGTTCCATTCTAAATCATAGTGGTTTATCCTCTTACATTCTATTTGTAAATCAATTCCTTCTTGCATAGTACCTGTGGCTATTAAAATTTGCGGATAAAAAGGTGTATTAAAACCTGCCTTTATCTTTTTCCTTGCATCATGAGATGTTGCTCCGGTAATAGTAGTTACAATATCTGATGTTTTTAAACCTAATTTCATCTCTTCCCGGTTTGCTGTAGACTCATTAATATAATTATTTATGAATCGCTCATATGCTTTATTCCAATCCAACAAATCCCCACGATTAAAAGTCCTGTTAACACAAAAACTATCATCTTTTTCTGGATATCTTTCATTTATACTCCTAAGTTCAAGAAAGAATCTTTTATCCCTTCTTAAGAAACTTATCATTTCATTAACAATTTCATCCCGCTCTACAGGATCAAGTATATTTAGTTTGTCCCTATAAATATTCCAAATCCCTTTATAATTAATAATATTGTTAATTACATTAGCAGAAATATTTCTTGACTCATTGTCATAATCATCTATTTCTTCATCTTCATTATCATCTAATTTCAAATTTAATCCAAGCTTAATATAGTCTGTATAGGTAATATTTTCTATAGCCTGTTTAAGTTTCTCAGGAAGCTTTTTTCTCCAATTACTTATCTTTTTTATGGTCTTTTTAAAAATAAGGTGTTCAACAATTCTCTTTAGATACATATAATTAGCCTTTATAGTTGTATTATATCTTCTGTAAAGTGCCTCCACTTCTTCTTGAATCTCATTTACTCTAGGAATAATACTACTATCTTCTCCACACAAATCTAATACAGGGTATAATACAGAATAAATATAGTTTTCTTGTAATAATAACCAGGAAACATCCTGCTTATTATAAAACCGTTTCCAATAGTTTTCAAATCCCTTTTGCCCCGTTTCTGGGAATAGCCTTTTAATCTCCTTTATTTGTGATCGGTTTAATCTATTTTCAATTTCCTTTTTTAAAGTTTTAATTGTTTCAATTCTCTGACAAAA
>CAZIII010000305.1:0-2452 GCA_964539425.1 uncultured Tissierellaceae bacterium
TTCCTATTTAAAATTATCTGCTCTTTATTCTTTAGTTGTCTTTCCTTTTCTAGTGCCTTGCTTTTCTTATCCATAAGTCCAAGAATATTATTTTTTTCTTTCATTTTTCTATATCTCCTTTCATTTTTTGCATGAAAAAAGCGATTAGATTTGTTTCCAATCGCTTAAATATCTTTATTTTTCCGTTACTGCATAAGTAACGGGGTCAAAATTATAATTATTTAGTAAGTCTGTTGCAGTAATTATCTTTATCTTTCCTCGTCGTGATTTTTTATCAAAATCGTAGACCCTATATATAACTGCCCCATCATCTTCATATTGCTCAAAAAAATTTTTTTCGTTTCTGCTCATATAAAAAACGGTATTAACAGGACCTGATGTTGTTTTTACTTCTATCCTTAGTACATTACCATTTTCATCTATCGAACTAATATCATATCCTAAACCATCCCCTTGTAATCTGCTTAAGTGTTGAACTCTATCAATATCTTCCTTACTAAATTCTGATACACGATCCCTCTCATATTGATAAACAAATTCTTCACCCATATTACCTATTTCTTGATTATCCTCGTGTTTTTTCGCCCAGTCTACATCTCTACCAACAAATTGCTTCGATTTTTCCTTTCTTTTCTTTATTTCATTATCTGAAATTGGGCTAATTTTTTTCTTAGTTATACCTGTAATTGCTATAAATAGTGCTGGTCTATGACTTTTATCTACAATAAATCCTTCTTCATAATATTTGATAATATCTGTTTGGTGGGCTACTATATTACCAATTCTTTGGATGATTAGCATTTCATTTCTTGTTTTAGACATTATTTTATCTTCTTCATCAAAAATTAAAACCTCATCCAACTTTTGTTTAACCTCTGATGTATTTAGTTGTCCATACTTATCAAGCAAAGGTTTTATAGCCCTTCTAATTTCCGCTTCTGTATGCATATTATTCCCCCTCCATTTTATAGTTTGTTATCAATAAATGTTCAGCATCCTTATCATTCCTATTTTGAAAACTTACAATGTATTTTTTATCAAAACTCCTTATATAAAAATCTTTATATAAGTTGTATATGAAGTCAGTATTTTTAATTATTAACATAAAATTAGCTTTAGTTTCTTTACAAAAGTTTGCTAATCTAATATGATCTGTATCCTCAAAAATATTATTTGCATATGTGGAAAATGCACTATCATAGGGAGGATCTAAAAATATGAAATCATTTGCTTTAGGTGGATTTAAATTAAGAAATTTTTCAAAGTCCATAGAAAATATATCTGTTTTCTTTAATCGATTAATAACTTTTTGTGTTTCTATATATTCTATTTTTTTGTTTAAATATTTCCTATTATAACTAATACCACCATAAGGCACATTGAACCCTCCACTTTTATTATATCTAAACATTGATGAATAGCAATATTCTCTTATAAAATAAAAGATTGCATTTATAAAATTGTTGTCTATTTTTAGTTCCTTTGAATTATTATACAAAAACCTAAAATGTGTATAAAGTCCTGCTTTGAATCCTGTTTCAATATTTACCTTTACATCTTCAATAGATAAATCTCCTTTTGATTTTTCAATCTTTTTCATTCGCTTTAATTTACCAGATACACTTTTATTTATCTCTTTTATAATTCGTTCCCCATCAACAATAAATTGTTCATTCAATATCCCATTAAACTCATTTGTTCTTGATAACATAAAATCTTTCACAAATAATGATACTTCTTCATCCGAATAAATATCATTTTTATATTTATTATAAACATTTACAAAATCATCAATATATTTTTCAGTTATATCCTCTAATATCTTCCAACAATTATCAATTTCTTTAATTGCAAAAAAGAAAGTATCATTTTGATTTTGTATAGCCTTATACAAATTTATTAACTCATCTGATTTATCATTAATGTAATAGTGTTTAAAGTCATTTACTCTCCAAAAAACTGCCCCTCCACCAATAAATGGCTCATAATAATCTTCTATTGTATTTGGTAAGTTTTTTAAAACAATATCTAATTCCTCACTTTTACCTCCTGGCCATTTTATAAATGGTTTCATTATAAGTCCTCCTTAATTATCTCAATTACATCTTCAATCTTACAATCAAGTGCAAGACATATTTTCTCTATAGATTCAAGATTTACATATTCATTTTTTCCCATTCTTGCAACTACATTACTGGTTATATTAGCTGCCTTCTTTAAGTCCTCTCTATTCATATCCTTTTCTATGAGTGTATGCCACAAGGGTTTATAACTAACTGCCATATGAAATCCTCCTTAAATTAATCTCACTTAACAAGTATATCATATTTACTTTTTATTATCATTCATAATCATTTAAAACTTTAGTTATCGTTAGTAATACTTGAAGTAATCCTATTCTTTTCTTGTTTTCTGATGTTCCTCATCATACTACCCTAAATCAGCTGGTCTC
>CAZIII010000306.1:0-2446 GCA_964539425.1 uncultured Tissierellaceae bacterium
CTTGTAAGCAGGGTTACGGCTTCAACGTGCCTTGAGAGGTCAATAAAGATGTCGTAGCTTGATATTATCTCCTTGGTGGAATCCTGTTGTTCCAATAATAACCCCAATTTCATCTTAAGTGACATTTTAATTATCTTAATTTAACTTTGAAATTTTAAACAACAAAACCCTCAAATAAAAACTCTTGAAGGTTTTGCTCTTTAAATTTTATTTATCACCATAATATCCTCTACATTAAGCTATATCAATTATATTATCCTAATTTCGAACTATACAAAAAATTTATTTTACTTATTTCCTCAGTCTATTATAAATTCCATAAGCAAAATCAATCAAGCCCTTCTTCAAAGTCCTTTAACTTATCAAAAACATTCTTTACCCATTCATCATTTTCCCATATGTTAGGATCCTTTACTTTTCTTACGGCAGAATGTCCAGTGGCCAAGGTGTCTATCCCATCTTTATTTCCAAAGTAAAAATCTACCAGTTTTAAAGATTTATCTTCACTTGTTATTAGCATTTTGCATACCATTCCTGAACCTTCATATTTAAATGGTAGTTCAAGATAGAAAAGATTACCTTCCACGTGACTTCGCAACTCAAATTGTCCAAATTCGTTATCCAACCCGTAAATGACACCATGCCCACCTCTTAACTCCTGTTTTTGTGTTAGGTCCAATATCTTATCAGTAAACATTAATAAATTTTTGTCAGATATATATTTCTCAAAAGATACTTTCTTTTGCTCCCCAACTGCACCGTTAAATAAGTTCACAAATGACTTACCAAATTCTACAATATTTTCATTATCTGTATTACTAAGAATTTTCCCTTTAATATAAAAATCTTGGTTTTCAAGTTGGTTTAATCTTTCCTCTATTGATTGATTAATGGTTACTTTATTATCATTATCCTCGTTTGTAGATTCAACCCTAGAATAAGGATTTCCTTCTTTGTTTATAAATATATCCATGCCCATTTCTGTGTGTATATGTCCGTAAAACCCAAAGGGGTGATTACCATTCCCACCACTAAACATGATATTATCTGCTACAATATTTTCTTTTCCATTAACTAGTTTTATTAAGCTATAATAACCATTGCCCTTGTATCTACTAAATAAGATTTCATCATTAGAAATACTTATAGGCATGAAATCAAAACTATTTCCATCTGTTATCTTTTGTATTTTAAAACTATCTAAATCATATTCATAAATACCGTATGGCTGTTTCTCCCAGTCATTATAAATTTGATTATAATCTGTTATAGTATTAGGATCTATAGCTTCAGTAGCTGAATATATTAATTTCTTTCCATCCAAAGTAAAGCTAGGAGTCATAGTAACTAAGTCATCATTAGTAACATTGATAATATCGTAGGATTTATCTTTATTGATATTTAATAAAACTACTTTCTTGTTTTCGATCATGTCCCTACCCGCACCTTCAATTAAACCAATCATATTCGTAGTTGGATTTATGGTTAAATGATTTTTATAGGATAATGTATCTATATCTGTAAATTCTGTATGTGTCTTTTCTTTTACATCATATATACCTATCCCAATTACATCGCTACTCAGGGAAGCAGAAGCTGGCTTTTCCATTATATAAATATACCTTCCATCAACTGAAACATCCCAAACAACAGGATTATAACCTATTGTTTCATCTGTAGATTTTCTGCCTTCCACGATTATATTTGTAGAAAATTGTTTCTTAGCTTCATCATAATTATTTAAGTCAATTTCTACAATACCATCATTAGCCATAAAGTTTCCTTCTGCTGTAGTCCATTTGCTAACTTTTCTACCATAAACCACATTACTATTAGAAGACATTAATCCTGTATAATAATATTCATCTAAATGTGACCTTCTTTCTTTAGTAAGTACATTCAGTATTTCAAATCCTGGTTTTTCACCTAAACCATATATTATGGATGTATCATCAAACCAATCATAAGACCTGTAATAATGTTCAATTCCATCATCTATTTTTTCATAACTTTCATCTTTCACATTATATATATAAAGACTGCCTTCCTTGGTATAAGCTATATAATTTCCTCCACTTGATATCAAGGGATACTCAAAGCTATTACCATCATGAACTTTTGTCTCATTACCACCACTTAAATGAGAGTAATAAAGTCCATCTTCCTTGATATATACTACAAAAGAGCCATTCTCTTCCAGATTATTATCAGGCAAAATACTACAAGCTACTGTAAGTCCAGATATAAATATTAAAATTGCTACAAATAGGGACAAGGTCTGTTTTTTTCTAGTTAATTTAAATGAATATATCATATTCTCTAATCTAGTTTTTAATTGTTTTCCACTACTTCCCATAGCCGTTGTAAGTGGAGCCTTTTTAAATCTAGAACTGATTGCTACATTTAAAATTGTTTCCCCATAGTATTTTCTATCATTGATATCCAT
>CAZIII010000307.1:0-2441 GCA_964539425.1 uncultured Tissierellaceae bacterium
TATCAGGGATGGATGTGGACTTTACTAGGATTTATAGAACCTTTTGGAGATGGATACCCATCTTTTATGACAAATGAAGCTTGGATAGATAAGGATCTAAATACAGCCTTAGGCTCTTGGTCTGAGCTTAAGCATGATACTATCCTCTATGGCAAGCAATCCGGTGCAGAAATGGGTGGAGAAGGATTTAGAGAAGTGGTAGGCTATGTAGAACCAAATATAGAAGTTTATGAAAAGTTACTTTGGCTAACTAAGTTCTCTAGAAAAAACTTATCAGCTAGAGGATTAACCATAGAAGCCATAGATGATAAAATGGAACAATTCGAAAATCTATTAGAATTTTTGATAAACTGCTCAATAAAAGAGCTAAGAAACGAAGTGCTAACCACTGAAGAATATGAAAGAATTCAAATATATGGAGGCATATTAGAAAGCTTAACAGCTTCCTTTGCAGCAGCAGATGGAGAATACCTCCGCTGGTTTGAGATAACATCTGAGACAGATAAGAATATGGCAGTCATAGCAGATTTTCATACAATAGCACCAAATCAATATAGTGAAGCTGGGTATATGGAGGCAGGAGTAGGTCCTGCTTATGAAATATATGTAGTAGTACCAATAGGTGGAAAGCTATATATTACAAGGGGAGCAGTATTTAGCTATCACGAGTTTATCTCAGTGGAGAGATTAAGTGATGAAAAGTGGCAAGAATTGATTAAAGAAGATAAACAACCATCTATGCCAGAATGGACAAATTCATTTATAAAGGAAGGTAAGGGAGACATACCTTTTCCGGAATACAGATAACAAATAACAGATAACAATTAAATAATGAAAAACTTTAAAAATGGAATTCTTGCAAGGGATTCCATTTTTTTATGGAAGTTTTTGTTTGAATGGTGTATCCTATTAAAGGCAGTGAAAAGTGAAGAGCTATTCACTAAACTAAGTGGGGGTAGATTAATTATGTTAGGAACAATAGTGAACTCCATGGCAATTATAGCAGGAGCATTATTAGGTATAGGTGTAAAAAAAGGTATAAAAGATGAATACAAGCATACAATAATGGATGGAATTGGCCTTGCAGTAATTGTTATTGGAATAATGGGAGGAATTAAGTCTGAAAATATTATCCTAGTAATAGCTAGCATTGTAGTGGGAAGTATAATAGGTGAAATTATTGGAGTAGAAAAGAAACTTGATAATATAGGCAATGCCTTACAAAGTAAATTTGGAGCTAAGGATAGTAACTTTTCAAAAGGATTTGTCACAGCTTCATTAGTTTATTGTGTGGGTGCTATGGCAATAGTTGGATCTCTAGAATCAGGAATTCAAGGAAATCATGAGACTTTATTTGCAAAATCCATTCTTGATGGTATATCAGCAATAATTTTCGCTTCAACCTTAGGAATAGGTGTGGCATTTTCAGCAATCCCAGTATTTTTATATCAAGGAGCAATTACTCTATTAGCCAACTCAGTTAAAGACTTATTGACTCTTGAAGTAATTACAGAGATGTCAGCTGTGGGTGGTATACTTATTATGGCCATTGGTATTAATATACTAGGTATAAAGAAAATCAAAGTAGGTAATATGCTTCCAGCAGTTTTCATTCCCATAATTTACCATATGTTAGTAAATATAGTTAGTTTCGTAAAATAAAAAGAGTAAATTCAAGAAATAACGAGATAAATGGATATAAACCCACATATTGGCAAATAATAGTTGAATACAAGGATATTTGGAACTTGATTTGAAATTTTATTTTAAGTAACATATATATTGTAAGCATTAGCACTCAAAGATAGAGAGTGCTAACAATATGATTAATAATTAGTACAAATATAAGGAGGTAGTAGCATTATGAATCTAAAACCATTAGGGGATAGGATTGTTATTAAAAAAGTAGAAGTAGAGGAAAAAACAAAATCTGGTATAGTTTTACCAAGTTCAGCTAAAGAGCAGCCACAAATGGCTGAAGTTGTTGCAATTGGTGCTGATATTACAAATGATGAAAAGAAAAAAGACCAATTAAAAGTTGGAGACAAAATAATATTTTCAAAATATGCTGGAACAGAAATCAAAGTAGATGGTGATGAACTAACTATATTAAAATTAGCAGATATTTTAGCAGTAGTAGAGTAAAGACAATTAACAATTTTTATCGTTAATTGTTATATGAAAATTGATAGAAGGAGTGTAGATATAAATGGCGAAGGAAATTAAATTTGGAGAAGAAGCACGTCGTGCAATGGAAAGAGGAATTAATCAATTAGCAGATACTGTAAAAGTTACACTTGGACCAAAGGGTAGAAATGTTGTTTTAGATAAAAAATTTGGCGCACCGCTAATTACAAATGACGGAGTAACCATAGCTCGTGAAATTGAATTAGAAGATAAATATGAAAATATGGGGGCCCAATTAGTTAAAGAAGTAGCTA
>CAZIII010000308.1:0-2416 GCA_964539425.1 uncultured Tissierellaceae bacterium
GAATGTGGAGTTTTTGCAAAAAAATATCCACTTGACATCATTTCCTTTGGTCCCAATATGTATGATGTCCATACCCCACAGGAAAAACTTATTATTTCCTCTACAGAGAGGACATATAAATACCTTGTTGAATTGCTAAAAAGATTAAAATAATAAAATCCTACCCGATTACAAAAATGATGAGTCAGAAACAAACTCATCATTTTTTTGCTTTCCTATATAGCATTATGCCTTGAAATTATATATTGGCTTTATTATATCTATAATCTCAGCAGTTTCAGTAATATTATTTAATATTTCTACTCATAAGTCTCCCCGCTCCATGAGGAGCGGAATAATTCCAATCTGGATTACCTTTTCCTATGGCAAGTCTTTGATAAATCTCTGAAACTTAGCTCCCATTAATGAAATAATGTGAATTGACATAACTTCGTATTACACTTATACCATCATATTCTCACTTTCTGTTAGTTTATGCAAAAATGGTATCTCCTTTATAAATGGCCGAACATAATCTGATATGACCAATGGCAATCGTCGTTTAAACCATTCATGTACTT
This sequence comes from uncultured Tissierellaceae bacterium, assembly GCA_964539425.1. Taxonomy (GTDB): domain Bacteria; phylum Bacillota; class Clostridia; order Tissierellales; family Tissierellaceae; genus JAVKTS01. Next base: position 561 of record CAZIII010000308.1, read on the forward strand.
TAATGTTATGCAAATGCATTGACATAAAGAAATATATACCTGCAATAAAGAAAGCTTCAATGGAACGGTAATCATTTTGATTTAGTGGGCGATGTTTTGAATATCCATCAATTACCGCTTTTCTTAGGTGAGAATGATCGAATGTCCCCATAAGTACTCCAAGGTCAAATAAAAACGGTCCATGACCACACAGACCGAAATCTATTGGAGATACAATACCATCATGTATTATTATATTACCGAGCCCCAAGTCACTATGGATCAGGCCATGCCAACCTTCTCTTGAATTTTCCTGCTCCATTTTATTGCATATACACTTTGCCCCCTCAAAGAGCTCAGTATACATATCATTGGTAAACAACCCCATGCTAATACCTTCTTCAAGCAAATCCACTGCATTTTTTACTCGCTGAGCATCATATGTAGGTCGTAGTAATTTGCAACTGTCTGGATAATTAAGAACATAATCATGCATTTTTGCAGCAAGTTCACCAACTGAAAATGCATGATCAATTGCTGTATTTTCCAATTGGTTAAATGTTTCTCCAGGTAACCAGGATAATAGTGTTGAGAACCCTCCATTTAATGGAAGATCAATTACATATCGACCATCTTTAGCTCTAATAGGCTTCTGAACATTAATATCACTATTTTCACTTAAATTTTTCAAAAACATCATTTCACTTTCAAGCCATTCAGCACGATGACTTATAGCTAATCCGTTTGCTGGTATGTGAATACGTAATACATAGCATAAGCCTTCTGAGAGTTCAACTTTCCAGACCATATTCTCATTGTGACGTAATAAGGTTAACGATGCATTTTCAATTCCATATTTTAATAAAATGTCTTTTGCTATATCTATATGATCCATTATAAATACCTCCTTAACTTTATTATTTATTAAAAATACAATTCCTCCATATCTTACAATAGTACTCCACCAATTAGTATTGTTGCTGATAATGTCTTCCAGCTATAAACCTTCATCACAACAACTCCTTATTTAATATTTTGGGATACTTAAACCTAATTACATTATTCAATCAGAATCCTTTATCATATCAACTTTATCTAACATTTTTCTTTTATTCAAACCACTTTACAGCTATAGCAGTTATGTCATCAAAATAGTTTTGAGAATCTATAGCAAGTCTCTTTGATTCAGATATCAACATTTCAATACCATTTTCTACACCATATTCATTTAATGTCTCAAAAATCTTTTCCTTTGATATCCAGTCTGACATTCCATCACAACACATAACAAGTGCGTTATTAGTTTTTATTTCATATTGTTCAATTATGTTATTGGGTACTATATCAGGAATAAATCTATCGAAACATGACCACATCATATTATGCATATTTTTAATATATCCCTCATATTGTTCTTTTGTTATATATCCTTGATCTATCATTCCTTCATATCTTTTTTTATTTCTGGCTATTCTTTTAATTTCTACTCCATCAAAGTAAAATATTGGAGAATCACCGTAAGTAGTAACAGTTAATATTCCTTTATCAAAAACTGCAATATCAATTGTTCCAAATACAAGCTTTCTATATCTCTGTGAGGTTTCAATTAGTCTATTATTGATTTTCCAAAATAACTTATCTACATATTCTTTAGCATCAAGCTTAGAAGTTAAATAGTCAAACTCTTTAACTATTTCAATGCAAATCTTTCCCATTAAAACCTTTCCATCACTTCCTGCACCAGATGCTCCATCAGCTAAAATGAATACTTTGTTATCAGGTGAAATATAAAATATATCTCCATTTATTCCTGAACTTCCAGTGCAACTTGCACCATATACAATAACAGTCATAATTTATCCCCCTTTAAACACTAA
>CAZIII010000309.1:0-2416 GCA_964539425.1 uncultured Tissierellaceae bacterium
AGAAGGCTGATAGATGAACAGATACTTTATAATCTATTAGTGAATATAAGTGGATTTATACGAAGTAGGGGGGAATTGTAATCAATGAGTGGGATAAATGTTAATGGTGAAAAGGTTATAATTAGAAAGGTTAATAAATCTGATGCTAAAGCATTAGTAGAATATGTTAATATAATTGCTGGACAATCAGATTTCTTGACATTTGGAGTAGGAGAATTTGATGTAAGTATTGAAGAGGAAGAAAAAATTATCGAGAACAGTTTAAAAAAAGACAACAAGTTGTTTATTATAGCTGAATATAAAGGTGAAATAATTGGAAATCTTAATTTTTCTGGAGGTTCAAGACAAAGAACCGTCCATACTGGAGAGTTTGGAATTAGTGTTCTCAGGGCATATTGGGGAAATAAGATAGGAGAAGAACTAATCAACTATTTAATTAACTGGAGTAAAAAAACTGGAATAATTAGAAAGATTAATTTAAGAGTCAGAACAGATAATGAAAGAGCTATTTGCTTATATAGAAAGCTTGGGTTTGTAGAAGAAGGCATATTGAAAAGAGACTTTCTAATAGATGATAATTTTTACGATTCTTTAATGATGGGTTTACTTATTAATTAATACTCACTTTTTATATTATACGAATTACTGATATTGTGAGTTAAACAATAGTTATACTAAGCATCAATAAATGTAATAAGCCAAAGTTAATTACTGATGACTTAGATAAGTGTGTAGTAATGAAAATTTTAACATGTTTTAGTAAGGATAAGAGCATAAGAGAAAACAAATTCAAGGAATAACATTTTACTATAACTAGCAGAAGGAGGGAATATACGTATGTATGGGGTGATGATTTTACTTATTTTTGTAGCATTAGGGCTACACTTGAACCCAAATAGCAAGGATCTTTCATTAAGTATACAAACTAGACTTATTAGACTAGTGGTTTGTATTAGTATAGCAATATTTGTACCTGCAGTAGTTCAATATACATTTTGGGATGTAACGAAGTATGATCTATTTGTCTTTCATCCAGTATTCATATTTGTAATAGGTACAATTTTTTCAATAGGCCTTCAGTTACTGGTTTATGGGAGGTTATCAACAGATTGAAAGGGAGATGTTTTGGAAGTTGATAAAAATGATTAGTTGTTGAGCTTCGGTTAGTGAATAGTTTTTATATTTTATGTAGTAGTGGTAGATTCATATTCAAGTAGAATTATGCGAATCAGTACTTATAAATAATCCAAATAGGCTTTTAATATAAATGAGGGGGAATAGTAAATGAGTTGTCCAAATTGTAGTAGCACAAATATTGAAGAGGGAGTTTCGATTGGAAAAACTGCTGAAACAGGAAATATTGGGCCAAGATTTAGTAGAGGTTTGTTAACAGGTGTTGCACAAATGTATTGTGATATATGCCTAAACTGTGGAGAAATAACCCGTTTCTTTATAAAAGAAGATACTGATAAAAAATGGGTTAAAAAACCTGGCTCATTAGGAACAAAGTAAAGATGAGTTATAAACATTAGTGATGCTTAATTTCTATTATATGACATAAATAATCACAAAAGTGGTGATCAAATTATACATACATAATATGATCACCACTTTTATTTTCAATCTTTTATTAAATTAAGACTTTATAAAAAACAGATGTGTTTCTTCTAGTATGTTTCTTTAAATACTTCGAAGTGTGCTTGTGGATGATCACATGCTGGACATTTATTTGGTGCTGATTTACCAGTATGAACATATCCACAGTTGTTACATTTCCATTCTACTACTTCTTCTTTTTCAAATACTTGATTATTTTCAATGTTAGTAAGAAGCTTCAAAAATCTTCTTTCATGTCTTTCTTCTACTTCAGCTATTTCTCTGAATACAAAAGCTATATTCTTGAAACCTTCATCTTCAGCTATCTTAGCAAATTCTGGATACATTTTTGTATGCTCTTCATTTTCTCCTTCAGCAGCAGCCTTTAAATTTACTTTAGTATCTCCTAAAGTAACAGGAAAATCTGCTGTTATTTCGATAGTTTCACCACAAAACTCTTCATTCAAGAACTTAAAGAATCTCTTGGCATGTTCTTTTTCGTTTTCAGCTGTTTCTATGAAAATATTTGAGATTTGAACATATCCTTCTTTTTTTGCTTGAGAAGCATAATATGTATATCTAGTCCTAGCTTGTGATTCTCCTGCAAATGAATTCATTAAATTTACTGCAGTTTTTGTACCTTTTAAACTTGTCATTAAAAACACCTCCATAATAAATTATATCAAATTTTGCATACTTTATCAAATCCTTATGTTATATCATTTTCCTCAGTCTCGAAACTCAAATCTATTTACTCCCTATCGTTCGTATAGATTTGGTTCTCGTTGCGTTTGACCTACTAAAGCTTACTACGTTCGCT
>CAZIII010000310.1:0-2395 GCA_964539425.1 uncultured Tissierellaceae bacterium
GCGGAGGTGAAAGAAATGAGTAAGGATAACTTATTAGAAATAGTTAATTTAAAGAAATATTTTTATGTAGGAAAAGATGCAGTTCTAAAGGCTGTAGACGATGTAAGCTTTATTATTAAAAAAGGTGAAACCTTAGGACTTGTTGGTGAGTCTGGATGTGGAAAGACTACTTGCGGTAGGACAATACTTGGCATTTATCCAGCTACTGATGGACATGTTTATTTTAATGGGCAAGATGTTCATCAAATGGATAGGGCTGAAAAACTTAAATTTAAGAAAAATGCTCAAGTAATTTTCCAAGATCCCTATGCTTCCCTAGATCCTAGAATGACCATAGGCGACATCATAGGAGAAGGTATGGATGTTCACTTTAATTTAACTAACAAGGAAAAGCAAGATAGAATTAGTGATTTACTAAATAAGGTAGGATTAAACCCAGAGCATGGGTCAAGATTCCCCCATGAATTATCTGGTGGACAAAGACAAAGAATAGGTATTGCAAGAGCCCTTGCAGTAGAACCACAGTTTATTATGTGTGACGAACCTATATCAGCTCTTGATGTATCTATACAAGCTCAGATAGTTAATCTTCTTATAAAGCTTCAGAGAGAAATGGGACTAACCTATTTATTTATCTCCCATGACCTTTCTATGGTTAAGCATATATCCGATAGAGTAGGGGTAATGTATCTAGGGTCTATGGCAGAATTAGCTAGCAACGATGCATTATATAGCAATCCTTTGCATCCTTATACTAAGGCTTTAATATCTGCAATACCCGTAGCTGACCCAAATTCAGAGGAAACTAGACAGAGAATAAAACTAGAAGGTGAAGTGCCTTCTCCTATTAATCCACCGGATGGGTGCAAGTTTGTTAAGAGATGTGCTTATGCAAAGGACATTTGTCACAAGGTTACCCCAGAATTAAAAGAGGTAGAAAAGGACCATTTTGTTGCTTGTCACCTATACTAGAAAATTGGGGGGAATTTCATGCTAAACAAATCAATTATTGAAGATATTTTTTTTGAAGCCCTTGCTTCAGGTGGGGACTTTGCAGAAGTGTTTGTAGAGGATAACTTTTCCACTGAGATAGCTACTGTTGGTGGTAATATAGAAAGAGGTATGAGTGGTAGAGATTTTGGTATAGGTATTAGGGTATTTTCGGGATTAAGTTCTGTATATGGCTATACCAACGATTTATCAAGGGAAAACCTTCTCAAAATTACTAGAAAGATAACTAAAGCTATCAAAGGAAATAAAAAAGATATTGTAGTAAACTTTGATAAATCAGTAATACCAACAAAACATCCCTATAATATTTTGCCATCACAGGTAAATTTTAGAGAAAAAATAGGATTTACAAAGAGAGCATTTTCAGCTGCCAAATCCTATGACGATTCAATATCTCAAGTTACAGTGAACTACCTAGACCAAGAGCAAAATGTATTAATAGCTAATACAGAGGGTGTTTTTGTAGAAGATAAAAGAGTAAGGACTAGAATGTTAATTTTAGCAGCAGCAGAACATAATGGACAGATAGAGACAGGATACATTGGACCCGGTGCCCTAATGGGTACTGAATTCTATGAAAAGATTAATATAGAGGATTATGCAAGAGAGGCTGCAAGAAATGCTAAAACCATGGCATATGCTGACTATTGTCCTGCTGGAAATATGCCAGTTGTAGTGGACAATGGATTCGGAGGATTAATGTTCCATGAGGCATGTGGTCACAGTTTAGAGGCTTCTTCCGTAGCTAAAGGCCTTTCTGTTTTCTCAGGTAGAATAGGAGAGAAGATTGCTTCAGATGTGGTTACTTTAGTGGATGATGGTTCTATAACAAACTCCTGGGGATCTCTCGGAGTAGATGATGAGGGAATGCCGACTCAAAAGAATGTTTTAATAGAAAATGGTATATTAAAAGGATATATGATAGATAAATTAAATGCTAGAAGAATGAATATGGATCCTACAGCGTCAGGAAGAAGACAATCTTATAGATTTGCTCCCACATCTCGTATGACAAATACCTATATAGATAAGGGTACTAGTAGCAAGGAAGAAATAATAGGAAATACAGAAAAAGGGTTATTTGCAAAATATATTTCTGCAGGATCTGTAAATCCAGCTACAGGAGATTTTAATTTCTCTCTTTCAGAAGCATATTTGATTGAGAATGGCAAGATAACTAAGCCAGTCAAGGGTGCAACTTTAATAGGAAATGGCAATAAAATACTTCAAGATGTGGACATGGTTGGAAGCAATCTTGAGATAGGTCAAGGATATTGCTGGGCAGGGTCTGGACAATTATTCATTGGGGCAGGTCAACCTACTATTAGGGTTAAAACTATGACTGTTGGTGGAAGGGAGGAATAGCTGTGGATAGGGATAAATT
>CAZIII010000311.1:0-2392 GCA_964539425.1 uncultured Tissierellaceae bacterium
AAAATTTATATGAACAAAAGCTTTGCGAACAAGGATTAACATTTGATACTATTTTCAACCAAGCACCTATAGGTATAGCGATTTCAAAGAATATTGAACAGTTTGAAACTAATAAAAAAGGTTATACAAGTATTAATCCAATGTTTGAGAAAATCACTGGAAGAAGTTTAGAGGAGATTATTGACTTAGGGTGGGAAAATATAACACATCCTGATGATTTGGAAGCAGATATATATAACTTCAGTAGGTTTAGATCAGGGGAAGTCAAAAGTTATTCAATGGAGAAGAGATATATTAAACCAGATGGTTCTATTGTTTGGATAGATATGATTGTTGCACCTTTAAAGATATCAGATGATAATAGAAGTAGTAATATATGTCTAGTTCAGGATATCACTAGACGAAAAACAATTGAAGCAGATTTGTTGGAGACTGAACGTAGTAAAGAGGTTTTGCTTTATCACCTTCCAGGGTTAGCTTATAGGTGTAAATATGATGAGTATTGGACTATGTTATTTGTATCAGAGGGATGTTTTGAATTGACTGGATATAGCCCAGAAAGCCTTACGAACAACAAATGTCTCTCATATAATGATATAATCGCACCAGAATACCATAAATCTTTACGGAAAGAATGGGATACGGTACTTGCTCAGAGGTTACCTTTTAAATATGAATATGAAATAGTAACTGCACAGAAAGAGAAGAAATGGGTTATGGAAATGGGACAAGGAATCTATAACCAAGAAGGTGAAGTAGAGGCCCTTGAGGGAATAATCCTTGATATATCTGAGCGTAAGGAAATTGAGGACAATCTAAAATATAATAATGAACATGATACATGGACAGGACTTTTTAATCTTAGGTATTTAGAAAAACTTCTAAAAAAAGATAGTAATAGTAAAATAGAGGATAATAGAGCAGTTGTGAGTATCAATCTAAGTGCTATGCACTTATTGAGCATGACTTATGGCTTTCATTATACTCAAGATTTAACCAAAAAAATTGCAGATGCACTTAAAGTGTATTCTACGGAGAAGAATGTACTATTTAATATATATGAAAATCTATTTGTTTTCTATTTGAAGGACTATGGCTATAAGAGTGAATTAACCGAATTCTGTGAATCCATTGCAAAGACATTAGGATCTTTGCTTAAGGCAGAAGGTATCGGTGGAGGTATTGGGATAGTTGAAATTAATCAAGATAATGAGCATGATGTAGGTCAGATTTTAAAAAGTCTACTAATTGCATCTGAAAGAGCCATTGACTTTTTTGATCGGGACTTTGGAATTTGCTATTATGATAGTGAGTTTGAAAAAGAAATAATGCGTGAAGAAGAAATAAAACGTGAACTTACTCAAATATCAACAGGTGAAAAGGATGGATTGTTTCTAGAGTATCAGCCAATTATAGATCTTAAAACAAACCAGATATATGCATTTGAAGCCTTGGCCAGATTAAAGACTGATAAGCTTGGTCTAGTACCACCTTTAGAATTCATTCCAATTGCTGAAAAAACTAAGCTTATTGTCCCTATTGGCTATAAATTAATTTATCAAGCTTTTAGTTTCTTAAATAATTTAAAAGCAAAGGGGTATGATAGGGTTGAAGTCTCAATCAATATATCTTCAATTCAGTTATTAAGAGAGGATTTCAATAAAAATTTAATTGATATAATGAACAAAATGCAAATTAATCCGGAGAATATCATCATTGAGATTACGGAGTCCATATTTGCTGACAACTATAATCAAATAAATAAAATACTTGGTGAGCTTAGAGAAATTGGGATAAAAATAGCTATAGATGATTTTGGGACAGGATATTCATCCCTTGCCCGTGAGAGAGAATTGAATGTAAACTGTCTAAAAATTGATAAATCTTTTATTGATAAGTTGGTAGTCCTTAATGAAGATAAGGCTATAACCGGAGATATTATTTCAATGGCCCATAAGTTAGGACATTTTGTGGTTGCAGAAGGTGTTGAGAATGAAAACCAGAGAAAGTATTTAATGGATTACGGATGTGACAAAATACAGGGTTATCTCATAAGCAAGCCTATTGATGAAGAGGCAGCAAATAAACTACTAGAAAAAATGAACACTCAAAAATAAGGCAGTATTAAGAAAGAATCTAGAAATAGGTTCTTTTTTCTCTTTATAGCCTCATATAGAAAAAGATAGTATTACATAAAAAAGAGGACAGATATTGAATAGAATGTTTGAATTCTTTTGTATATCATAAGTTTATAGGAAGTGGAAGGGGTGGTGTAATTGATAATTAAGATGAAGAATATAATTCTTATTTGTACTATCATAGTTTTATTTATTACTTCTTCATGTGAAAACAAGGTGAATGAAGATACATTGTCTCAATTTGATGATATTCA
>CAZIII010000312.1:0-2390 GCA_964539425.1 uncultured Tissierellaceae bacterium
ATTAAGGTAAATGGAGAAGAAAGGGATAATTTCTCCATAGTATTCGCAGCCATAGGTGTAAAACATGATGAGGCATTTTTCTTCAAGGAAGCCTTTAAAAAAGCAGGAGTTCAAAATAAGGTAGCCATGTATATTAATTATGCAGATGACCCAATAATGGAAAGAATAATTACACCAAGATGTGCTCTCACTGCAGCTGAGTACCTAGCCTTTGAAGAAAACCAACATGTTTTGGTTATAATGACAGATATCACATCCTATGGTGAGGCTCTAAGAGAGGTATCTTCCTTGAGAGAGGAAGTACCTAGTAGAAGGGGATATCCTGGATATCTTTACTCTGATTTAGCAGCTTTATATGAGAGAGCAGGTATGTTGAAAGATAGGGAAGGTTCTGTAACACTTATTCCTATTCTAACGATGCCTAATGATGATATAACCCATCCTATACCAGACTTGACTGGATATATAACAGAGGGGCAAATAGTATTATCAAGGGAGTTAAATCAAAAGAATATTTATCCTCCAATAAATGTACTCCCTTCATTATCAAGACTTATGAAGGATGGTATAGGTGAAGGATATACAAGGGAAGATCATCCTGATGTGGCTAACCAGTTATTCTCTGCATATTCTAGGGTACAGGATATTAGGGCTTTAGCACAGATTGTAGGAGAAGATGATTTGTCAGATAAGGATAAAAAATATATGGAATTTGGAGAAGCCTTTGAGGAAAACTTTGTTACTCAAAAGTATAATGAAAATAGAGATATGCAAGACACATTAGATTTATCTTGGAAGATATTATCTTTATTACCTCAAGAAGAATTAGATAGATTAAATCCGACCTTAGTAGAAAAGTATATGAAATAAGGTGATTAAATGGCAGTATATAAATTGACGCCTACAAAGGCAAATTTAATAAAATCTAAGAATTCCCTTCAATTTGCAAAAAAGGGATATGAATTATTAGATAGAAAAAGAACAGTTCTCATAAGGGAAATGATGTCTTTGATAGATAAAGCAAGTGAGTTACAAGGGCGAATAGACATAGAATTTAAAGAGGCCTATGAAGCACTGAAATTAGCCAATATAACCATGGGTACTGAATCTGTGGAAGAAATAGCAGGTTCTATTGAAAAGGAAGAGGATTTTAATATATTATTTAAATCCGTAATGGGAGTAGAAGTACCTATTATAAAAAGGGAAGAGACTACCTTTACTACTGAATACGGATTTTTTAGAACAAATCCAGCCTTTGATAAAGCAGTATTAAATTTTACAGATATAAGGAATCTGATTTATGACCTGGCAGAGATAGAGAATTCAGTATATAAACTAGCAATGGAAATAAAAAAGACCCAAAAAAGAGCCAATGCCCTAGATAAAATCCAAATCCCAAAATATACTACTACTATTAAGTATATAGAAGAAGTATTGGAGGAAAAGGAAAGAGAAGACTTCTTTAGACTGAAGAAGGTTAAAGGGAAGAAGTAAACTAATATAAAAACTACCAGAAGGATGGAGATTCTTCTGGTAGTTTTTTATAAAGTTTCAATTCTAATAAATAGTAGGTTCTATTAACAAACCTTATCTCGGTCAATAAACTAGTAAATATAATAGTCATTTAACTAGATAATTAACTAATAAATATATTGACCAATATGATTAATGCTAATATAATATTATTAAGAAGATACGGCATAATAAATTATATTAGAATAGGAGGTTTCACAATGTTTGACAATTTATCTATTAGCAATATATTAAATTCAATTATTCCTATATCACGGTTTAATAAAGGGGAAGCAGGGAAAATTTTTGATGAAGTAAATGAAAGTGGTCTTAAAATAGTTATAAAGAATAATAAACCTACTTGTATTCTAATAACTCCTGAGAAATATGAAGAGATGGCAGAAACTATTGAAAACTATTATCTGTTTATTGAAGCAGAAAAGAGAATGAAGTCCACAAAAGAAGCTGACTTTATTAGTCAAGAAGAAATAATGGAAGAATTCAATATTAAAGAGGATGACCTCAACGATATTGAAGTGGAAATAGAATAATGTCTTGGAACATAGAATATCATGCTGAAGCTAAAAAAGACTTGATTAGATTAGATCATTCTCAGAGATTACAGGTTTTAAAAGCAATAATAAAGGTTTCTGAAAATCCACTTTCTAATAACGAAGGGGGATATGGAAAACCATTAAACAATAGCAATTCTACTAGGTTATCAGGATATTATAAGATTAAATTATTAAAGCTAGGCATTAGGGTTGTTTATGGACTTATAAAAGAAGATGAAATTATGAAAGTAATAGTTATATCTGTACGCTCAGGTGATGAAGTTTATAAGTTAGCAGACAAAAGAATTAAATAAGTTTTAGAAG
>CAZIII010000313.1:0-2386 GCA_964539425.1 uncultured Tissierellaceae bacterium
AGAAAAGAAGTTTTTTTATGCTTAAAAAGACAATTGCAGTAAATGATTAAAAAAAAACAGATTATCTTTAAGACAATCTGTAAAAAAATCTTCACTTTTTTAAATGTTTATAAATGCAAAAATACTTTGACATAATTATGAATATAATTCATCAATCTAGTTATCCCCACTTGTAACTAAAATTTTAATAAAAGTATTTGCATTGATTATCTATTATAGTAAAATATTAGATATCATTAAATAAAAGATATATCAAAATTTACATCTTACTACAGATGAAGACATATATTATGGGGAGGAAATATGAGAGTACGAAAGAAGAAATGGTCTAGACCAGAGTTGGAAAGTGCAAGCTTTGTTATAACAGATTCCTTTGAGGAATTAAATAAATACAAAGGAAAATGGAGTGGTGAATTTAACAATACAAATCCTATTTATCTTGAGTTAGGCTGTGGTACTGGAAAATTTATAACAGAAAATGCTATAAACAACCCAGATAAAAACTTTATAGGTATAGATTTAAAGGATGAAATACTTGTTTATGCAAAGAGAACTATTGAAGAAGCATCTTTAAATAACAACCCTATTGAAAATGTTCGCTTGATACCAATGGAAATAGATTATATTAAGAATGTATTGGATAAAGATGAGATATCTAGAATATATATTAATTTTTGTAATCCTTGGCCAAAACGAGGACAACATAGACGAAGACTAACTCACAATAATTTCTTGGAAAAATATAAATCTTTTTTAACGGTTGGCTCTGAAATTTGGTTTAAAACTGATGATAAAGGACTCTTTGATGATTCTAAAAAATATTTTGAGTCAAGTGGATTTATTATTAAATATCATTCATACGATCTACATCAAAGCAGTTTTAAAGGTAATATAAGAACTGAATATGAAGAAAAATTTACTTCTATGGGAATGCCTGTTATGTTTTTATTAGCTGAATATAAAGGATAGAGTATACTTATCTTGTCCAAGTCATTACCAGCTCTATTTCATCAGTATTTTCATCAATTTGTTCTTTTGAAACTATAAAATCTTCTCTCAAATAAAAGTTAACTGCCCGAACATTCTTTTTATAAACTTGCAACAACAATTCGGAGTGGTTCGCCTTGACATAGTTAAGTAAGTCTTTTTCGATGCCTTTGGACTGACTACTTTTACTATGTTATATAATTTTGTGTCAATTGTCCTCTCTTTATTCCAAGTTCTAGTGGTTCACTCTTATTTACTATAAAAATATTTCGGGATTTTTTATAAAAACATAAGTATTATGGTTAGATATTTCATGATTAAAGCTATATCCTAATCTATTAAATCTCCTTATTTCTTCTAAATCCTCAATTTGGTTTTCTGCCATATAGCGTACCATTTCTCCCCTAGCCATTTTTGCAAATGTTCCCTTTTCAACCACTTTATTATTAATGAATTCTCCAAATGTACAGGTAACGAACTTTATGTTGCTATCTAAATATTTAGAAATGCATTTACTATACTCCTTTGATGCTAAATTTACAATACACTGACTTTCCGAAAAAAGCTTTTTGGCAATCTTATCTCCCCAAAATTCATATAATGAGTTCAAGTGACCGCCTAAAAATTTGGCCTGCATCTCCAATCTATATGGAGTAACGCCATCAACCGGACTTAGCATACCATAAAATCCTGACAGAATACGTAGATTGTCAACAATATATTCTAATTCATTTACTTCGAATACTCCAGGGGCCATGTACTGGTACTGGATTCCTTCAAAGGACAAAATAGCAGTTGTCAGATTTTTATATAAATCCATGTCTCTAATACGATTATAATTTAGCTCTGCAATTTTATCATTGCATTTCCATATGTATTTTAACTCTTCATAACTTAGATTTTTTAAATATCCAAGCAGTTCTTCTGCTTCCTCTATAAATTGTGGCATAGTCCTATATCCAAAGTCGTCGGAATCCATTTTCATTCGTTTTGAAGGTGAAACAATAATCCTCATAATTTATTCCTTTCTACAATCAGTTTCTATGGTTAATTACCATATTATCACTCCACTTATTATCTTATTTTAGTATAACATAGTATTTTTAGAAAAGAAGTTTTTATAGACAAAAAGGACCTTGATTTCTCAAAGTCCTTTTACCTTACCCTATATATTTTTTAAACAATACTGTTGCATTATGTCCCCCAAATCCCAATGAATTGGATAGTCCATATTTTACATCCCTATTTACTGCCACATTAGGTGTGTAATTTAAATCACATTCTTCATCTGGATTATCATAGTTTATAGTTGGAGGGATTACTCCTTCTTTTATTGCCATTAAAGTTGCTATAGCCTCTATTCCACCAGCAGCTCCTAGTAAATGACCTGTCATTGATT
>CAZIII010000314.1:0-307 GCA_964539425.1 uncultured Tissierellaceae bacterium
GCTTGATATACAACCATTTCTTCCAAAGTTTCTGAATGCTTAGCTAGATGTAATACTAAATATTCATTTCCTTTGAAATGTCTATATTTAGTGTTTACTTTGACGGTTTTAGTTTGTTGGTTAATCATTAGAATTGTTCCTTTTTGTTCTATATTTTTCTCCTAGTATATATGAAGTTATCCTTTTTTCACCACTTGAAGGTTGAATAAGTCCCTTTTCAATCCATTCCTTAGCCCATTTAGATACTGCCCTTGGGGTAACACCAAATAAATCTGCGATTTCCTTTGGCCTAATAGTTTGGCTTGGT
>CAZIII010000314.1:317-2354 GCA_964539425.1 uncultured Tissierellaceae bacterium
GCAATTCCAAGTTTCTTAAAAAAGATTATGACAAATATTTATTCTCCTAAAAGTTTATCAAGATGTTCATGCTCATTCTGTACATTTTTCTTTAGGTTGTCATGTTACTTCCATCTGTCGTTTTAAAAGAGTTCTATCCTTCTTGTTTAGATTATCCATATTAATAGTCTCTTCTAAGCTAAACGCTGTATTCTTTATAGCTATAGATACTTTTTCAAATGCCAATGCCATAATTCTAACAAAGTACTCAATCCATGGTGATAAATTAGCAGGATTATTTCTACCATCATAATATAGAACAGGTAAATTCATTTGAATATTTCTATAGTATCCTTCTAAATCTGCAGCATAGAATTCCTCCATTGAATAAAATCCCTTCATATCATATCCATTTATTGATAACAAATATGTTGATAATGCTCTTGCAGTCCTTCCATTTCCATCATTGAATGGATGTATAGTTAAAAATTGATATGATAGTATAGCTGCTTTAATAGGAATAGGCAATTGATTCTCTATTATAATCCACTGAATTAAATCTTTCATTAGAGGATGAACATCTTCAGCTTCAGGAGGAATATAGTCTGGTTCTCGAGTTACACTATCATATACAGCAAACAAAACTCCTGGCGGTGTTGGTACACGATAAATACTCTCTTTTGGCCGTTTCCCCGGGCTACTATTATCTATTATAGAATGAAGCTTTTTAATAAATCCTTCATCTATAGTAGTCTTTTTTTCTTTCTGTTCATCTAAAAATGTCAAAGCATCCCAATAGTTTCTAACTTCTATCTCAGATTTATGTTTAACAATTATATCTTCTTTATTTATTATCTTGCTAACTTGCTCTAAATTCAACATATTTCCTTCTATCTTAGTAGAAAAGTGGGTTCTTTTGAGCTTTGTTTGTTCTTTTAACTGACTTTCTATAAATGTTGGAACTATACTCATATCTAATATAGTCTTATATCTTTCAATTTTTCCTAGATCAGCTACAATACTATCTGTATATTCAAATTTAGGCTGGAACATGATTTCACCCCTCACGGTTCTCTAATTACTCTATTTGTTCTCTATTTGTTCTCTATTTGTTCCTTATTATATCATTTTTGTTCCTTAATTAAAATAGAAAGAACTTATTAACTAGTTAAATAATGATGTTTTTTATCCTTACCAACGATATAAATTCCAGGTACATATATTGCGTTTAATAATTACTCATTTGTCAGACTTTGTTTTTCTATGTCGAATTAGGGTATATTTAATAAAAACTAGTTAAAATTATAGGGGGCTGATTATATGGTAAAATTCAAGAGTATAAAATCTGCTTTATTAGGTATTGTTTTACCACTAGTAATCTTGGGAATGGTTACAATTTCACTAATAAGTTATTTTTATTCCCGATCTATAATCAATCATGAAATTGCAGAAAAGATGGATTTTCAAATAGGTTATATTACAGAAGGTATAGAAAAAAGCTTAGCAAAACATAATCAATTGGCCACAACCTTAGCAAAATCAGTGGAAGCCTCCATATCTACTGCCAATCAATACTCGTATAAATCCATGATTGAGAAGGTTGTAGCTACTAATGATGACACCTTTGGTTCTGGTATATGGTTTGAACCTTATGGCTTTGATGTGGGACAAAAATTCTTTGGCCCTTATGCATATAAAGATAAGGATAAAGTTTCGTTAACCATGGAATATAGTAATGAAGGCTATAATTATTTTAATTATGATTGGTATATGGATGCTAAGGAATCTAAAGGTGAAACCATATGGAGTGATCCTTATTATGATGAAACATCGGATATTACAATGATCACTACATCTATACCATTTTTTAATGATTTCGGGAAAGTAGCAGGAGTTGTTACTGCAGATATTGACCTAGTTAGTATACAGAAATTAATAAATGAGACAACAGTTGGAGAAACTGGTTGGGCATTTTTACTTAATACAGATGGAATATATATTGCAGATAAAAATTCTGAAAAAGTAATGAAAGAAAGTATTTTAAACGAATCTAACGAA
>CAZIII010000315.1:0-2353 GCA_964539425.1 uncultured Tissierellaceae bacterium
AACTGCCACTAAATGATGGCAATATTTAAAAAGTATGATATAATAATAGTACCAACATCTCATGAATCTTTGATTAACAAATGAAAGGCGGGTACTATTATTGATATGAAGGAAAGTATTAGGAAATCCTTTCTTAAGGAAATAAAAAAGCTAGTTGCAAAAAATGGATGTATACCAATACCTAGAGGTAAAAACATATCTTTTATGAGAGAACACTTCTTAGATGATAATGATCTAAAGGAGATAGTTTTAGATTTAATCCCTAATGATTGTATAGATGGACCAGAAGAAGATAGAGGCAATTATAAAGGGTATGTAATGGAATTTAAAAGTTCTTATTTGGATGATATATTAATTTATATTAAAATTAGATACAATCCACCAGATGAGGTAGTTATAATATCTTTTCATGAAGATGAATAAGTATCTAGCTTTTGCAAGGGGGCAATATTAGACACTATAATATTGACTCCCTATAGCTAGTTTATATGTTTATATAAACTTATAATTTGTATAAAGATGTAAGTTTGCTATTAATTGAAATAATTTAAAATTAGAGGGGAGTAATTATTATGAAAAAGGTTTACTGTGCTAATTGTGAAGAAAAAGTAAACTATTCTGTAAGGAGGGAGATAATAAAAGAATATAAGGGTTACGAGGTTAATGTAACTGAAAAAATTGGAGTATGTGATGCTTGTAAAAATGACTTATATATTCCAGAACTTGAATCTGAGAATTTTAAAAATCTTTATGAAAGATACAGAGAGCTTGCCGACATAATAAAACCTGAAGAGATTATTAAGTTCAGGGATAAATATGGTATATCTCAAAGAGAACTTACGTCAATATTGAATTGGGGTAAAATGACTATAAATAGATATGAGAGGGGGGCTATTCCTGCTCAAAGTCATAATGATTTTTTAAAACTAATAATTTCTAATGAAAATATACTCAAAGAAAAAGTTGAAGAATCTTTTCAAGGCGGTAGAATTACGGTTAAAACATATGAAAAAA
This sequence comes from uncultured Tissierellaceae bacterium, assembly GCA_964539425.1. GTDB lineage: Bacteria > Bacillota > Clostridia > Tissierellales > Tissierellaceae > JAVKTS01. The sequence goes on from CAZIII010000315.1 coordinate 1,015, forward strand.
TTCAAAAAGAAATTGCAAATTCTACAAATAATACTTTTAAAAGGGCTACAATTGATGTCTTAACTCATAAAGAAGATGAATATAACGGATTTCGAAGCTTTAATGTTGAAAGATTGATTAATTTAATAAGTTATATTGCCGATAATGTAGAATTGTATAAAACAAGTTTAAATAAATACCTATGGTATATTGATTTTCAGAATTTCAAGGAAAATGTAAGATCTATAACAGGATTAAGATATATGAGATACACTTATGGACCTGTAATTGAGGATAAAAAATATGAAGATATATTAAATTACTTTGATGATAAATTTTATAAGGAAGAGCATGAAGATGGTGAAAATATCAAAACCAAGATAAAAAGTAAAGGAAATTACGATTTATCAATATTTAAGGATGAAGAGTTAAAGGTAATAAATAGTGTGATAGATACATTTAAGACAAAGAGTAGCACAGAAATTTCTAATCTGTCACATAAAGAAGATGGGTGGATTTTAAATAAGAATAGTGAATTAATCTCATATGACTATGCAGATACTTTAAAAATTCTATTTAAGTAATCTATATAAATAGGAGTAAAATATTATAAATTAAGCAGATAAATATATGTTGTTTTAACAATATATACAATATGTGGATAACTTGATTGAATATATACCATATATAGTATATAATACTATAGAGTAATATAATTAGTTGATTAAACGTATTCCGTTTAATATATAAAAAATGAAGCTATTAAGGCGGCAACCTTGAATAGCTTCATTTCTTGGAAAAATCGTGACCGAAAAAACCGTTCACTAAACTTATTATAAAATTTAGTATATCATGGTCACGATTATTTTTCAAGACACCGTATAGGTCTTGCACCCTATGAAGAAATTAGGTAAAGGAGGGAAGTCTTATAGATAATCGTGAAAGTAAAGAAAACAACCCAAAGCCAAAAAATGATGATGAAAGAAATTATATATTCCGCCCATATATTACAAAGAATGGAAGAAGGATATATGCTAAATCTTATGGAAAAAAGGCATTTAAAATTTATATAGATTAGTATGACTAAGAATATAAGCACAGGGAAATGTTTTGAACGGTTCATTTTCCTATATTAAGATATAGGAGATGATATAATGGGTAAAAATCAACATGTAACACCGCATAAAAATGGATGGCAAGTGAAAAGTGCAGGAAGTAGTAAAGCTACAAAGGTAACAACAACACAAAAAGATGCTATAAAGGTAGCTATAAATATAGCTACAAATCAGAAATCTGAGGTAGTTGTTCATGGTACAAATGGACGAATAAGGCAAAAAAATTCCTATGGCAATGATCCATT
>CAZIII010000316.1:0-2347 GCA_964539425.1 uncultured Tissierellaceae bacterium
ACCAGCCATTTACCCTGTACATCCATCCACTTAACTCCCCACAATCAAATTCATACAGATTATTTATACCTGAAATATAATTGCTATTGTAGATTGGGGTCATAACAAACTCCATATGAATCTTGTTATCTTTCATCTCTCTTAACAAAACATCAAAAACTGATTCCCCTTCATAGAAAGTTACTGTCTTTGTAGGATAGATTATCCCATCCTCTGGTAGCACCTCAAGTTTATCCATATTAAACATATCCATATTGTTCAATATAGATTTGCATGTAACTGACAGTGTAACAAATAATTCCTTTTCTTTATTCACTGTGACATCCTGCCATTCAACAGGCTCAGGTTTCCCTTCAGGTACTGGATCTGTAAGATATTTATCTTTTTTATCTCTATTTTTATTGTCTTCAGAAATTATTTTCTCTTTAAGATCTTTATCTTTCTTATCATTTTCTTCTATTCTAATTTCTATTTTTTCTTCTTTTTTTACCTTAGTATCTAAATTTTCTTTATCTTCCTGTTGTTCTATGGGTTTATCTACTTCTGGTGTTTCCTCTCCCAATACCGTAGATTGACTTTCATTTTCTTGAATTTCCTCTATATTATCTTCCAATTCTCTAATTTCTTCGTTATTTTCATCAATAGGATCTACGTCATTTATAATACCTGCATCTTGATGAATCTCATCAGGATTCATGGGTACAACCTCATTATTTCCTCCCCAGAAAAAGGCTATTGTCAAAATTGCAAATAAAAAAATTCCAATCTTAAATTTTGTACTTTTCATACACTATCCACCTTAATTTTAAAGAAGGGTAAGATTTCTTACCCTTCTTTAACTATTTTCTTATTTCACATCTGTCATATCATATAGTCGATTCTGACCATTAATAAATCTATCATAAGCCACAATAGCATACATTGCCTGATCTGTAGCCATTGGATCAACATGTCCTGGATTTGCTCCACCGTTCCCCTTATCCCCTAGTTTCACATGATAAAATCCTCCACCAGGAGCAGAAAAACTAAGTAATGCATCAATAACGGAAACTCCATTCTTTATAAATCTAGAATCATTATGAGGATCTATTCCTAAACTTGTCAAAGCTACAACAACTTGAGCTATACTTTCAGAGTTAATAGAACCCCAACTGGAATAACCACCATCAGATTTTTGATTTCTAGATAACCATTCAAGGCCTCTATTTACCGCCTCTTTTACTTTTAACTCACTTTCATAATATGGTGCAAAAGCTTGAATTGCCATAGCTGTTATATCAGGATCTGCCTCAGATGGTTTCTCACCTAATGCCCATCCACCGCCTGCTATTTCCCTACCTAAAATAAAATCAATTAGCAATTGTCTTGTTGTCTGTACCTTTACTTCACTATCTATAGGTATTTCATAGTTATTGCTGTCTAGGGCTATTAAAGCAAATATTGGGCCATTAATACCCTGTTTTATTAAGGTATTGAAGTCTGCAAGTGGTTTAGTTAAATCATATCCTGAAACATCCTTTATATCTTTTCCAATTGATGTAAGTGCTAATATCACCCTATCGTATTCGGTGTATTTAATATGGTGTAGTTTGCCTTTCTTTTCTTTTAAGGTTTTATTCACATTGGCATAATACCTATCATAATAGGATTCTGGAACATTCTCACCAGAGCGTGCTAGACCAAAGACTGTCCACTCTCCACCTACACTTGCTACTATTGGATCTGTTATAATATTTTGCATAAACTTTGCAGTTTCTTTAATTTGATTTTTTACATCTAGATTATGAACATCTTTTTTCTTATTATCTTCTATTTTATTCTGATCTTTATATTCATATCCCCTCATGGCAACTACTGTAGCCATTTCTCTTGTTGCATTAGATTTTGGATCAAATTTTCCATTATCTCCTATTATTAAACCAAGAGCTACAACAGTTTCAACATCTTTTCTAGCCCAATCCGATACTTTATCTATATCTTGAATAATAGTACCTGATTTTATATGTTTTATGTTTAAAGCCCTTACAATTATTGATGCCATTTGTTCACGAGTTATAGGATTGTTAGGATTGAAATTACTTCCATCACCTTGAATTATTCCTGCATTGAATGCTGCATTTACATAGGAGTAGAACCAATCTTTTTCACTTACATCGGTAAAGTTAATATTTTTCTCAATGCTAGTGTTAATTCCTAATATAGAGGTTATAATCTTTGTAAATTCAGCCCTTGTAATATTTGATTTTGGATTAAACTTGCCATTTGATCCTTGTACGAATCCTAATTCTGTTGCTTTTTTGACATGCTCTATTGCCCAAGATGATATATTACTTGAATCACTAAATAT
>CAZIII010000317.1:0-2347 GCA_964539425.1 uncultured Tissierellaceae bacterium
TAGAAAGTATTCTGTAGCCAATCTCTGGATGCTTCTTTATCTCTTCCCATTCATCTTCAGTTAGTTTGCCTGGCTTGTCCAATATTGTTTCGCTAATAGCTATCTTTCCAATATCATGAAGCAATCCAACAGATTTTAGTTCCTTTAATTCATCTTCTTTCATATTTAGTCTTATACCCATCTCCATGGCTATATTAGATACCCTTGTAGAATGTTCTTCTTCTCTTCTATTTTTTTCATATAATGCTTTTATTATGGTTTCTATGGTTTTACTCCGCATGCTAGGTCCTTCAAACAATTTATTGGAATACATATTATCTTCGGCTTTCTTTAAAACTTCAGCTATATCCATATCCTTAGTATGCTTAGTCCCCACTCCAAAACTTACGGATAATTCCATATTTGAAAGTTTATTGTTCTTAAGTCTCTTATCTTTACTTAATTCTTTTATTCGTTTTATAAGTCCCTCCGCTCCATTTTCATCTGTGTTAGGCAATATAACAACAAATTCATCTCCACTAATCCTAGATACTATATCATCTGCTCTACATCCTTCTTTGATTATACTAGCAATGCTTGCAAGTAGTTGGTCGCCAGTTTTATGGCCAAAAGAATCGTTTATGAGCTTTAGCCCATTTACATCAGCCATTATAAGAGTCATTGGCAGATTTCTTTCTACATCTAATCTATTGAGTTGTTCTTCAAAATACCTTCTATTGTAAAGGCCCGTTAGTTGATCACGATATGATAAATAGCTTAATTTTTCTTCTAATTCTTTTTCTATGGTTATATTTCTAGTCAATGCTATTACTTCATTTTCATTTATTTTAGATATTCTCTGCTCATAATATTGAGTGCCTCTTGGCATATCTAATTTATACTCAAAGCTTTCTAACACATTATTCTTTAGTACATTTTGTATTTTTGCTTTAGCTTCATTTGCCATTTCAAGCGGAAGTACTTCTTCAAGTCTTTTACCTAAGAAATCTTTTTCTTTCATAATTAAATCGTCTCTATTGGAGGATTGAATATCTATGAATATACCATCATTGTCAATCACAAAAAGCATATCTGGTAATGCTTGAATAATTGCATTGTTCTTTTCTAATGAAATCTTTAATCCTTCTTCTGATTCTATAGCTTTTGTATACTGTAATCTTAACTCATAATCCATTGCTGATAGCTGGTTATATGAAGCTTCTAACTCATCATGTTGTGCCATTATCTCCTCTGTATCTTGTTCTGTTTGTTCAAATAATTCTTGCGTTTTGTTTAATACTTGATTGATAGTTTTTCTTATTTCACTAAAAGGATCTTTTTCTTTTATGGGTATTCTATAACCCATATCTTCTTCAATATTAATCTTTTCGATATCTTTGTCAAGTTCCAATGTTGGTAAAAGAAAGCTCTTTTCTTGTATATAAGAAAATGACATGAAAATCAATATAGCTATAAATAGAGCAATAAGAAATATCCTCCATATATCACCATTATCTCCTTTAAATTCCTTTAAAGATATAAAATTCCCTATTATCCAATCGGTGCCCCTTACTGGTTCAAAATATAAATATCCTTTAACACCATCTAATTCTACTTCTAACTCTCCAACTTTAATCTCTTTTATTTGCTTATGTATCCTATTGCTTATTGAGTCGATATTGGTTAAACCAAACTTTGAATCATATTTATATTTTGGATGGGCTATTATATTCCCAGACCCATCAATTAAAAATGAATAACCATATCCTTCAATTTTCGCTTCTGAAACTATTTCACTGATTTCTTCAATGGAAATATCCGATGCTACAACACCTAAAAGTAGGCCATCTTCATTATATACTGGTTTTGATATAGATATTACAAGTTCTTTATCTGATGCGTCTACATATATGTCAGAAATTATGAGAGCTTTTGATTCAGTAGCCCGTATGTACCAATCCCTATTTCTTAAATCAAAACCATCAGGAACAACCCAATCATCAGAAACTATCAAATTATTGTTTACATCACCAAAGTATACAAACTTAATTGCCAGGTTCTCTTGCCGTAGTCTATTAAAATATTCTGAAGCTTCCTTATCAGTCCAAGATTTAATAGTTATAAACTTAGAAGCTGCAATAGTAGGTTGGCTATAATACCTTATTTGACTATTAATATCCTTAGCAAGATGTTCTCTCATATTTATTATACTCATCTGCTTGTCCTCAATTATTACTTTATTCAAATATGCATATTGAATCATAAGACCTAGTATAACACTTACACTTAGCACGGTACCAAAAATATAGAATCTTCTCTGCATAGCTTTCATAATAGCACCTCGACAATTTAATTTAATCCTCTGTTT
>CAZIII010000318.1:0-2333 GCA_964539425.1 uncultured Tissierellaceae bacterium
TTAGGTGAAAAACATCAAGAATTTTTAATACACAACTTATTAGCTTACCTTGAGAATAGGGCTAACGATGAAGGGGTAGATAATTTTATCGAACCTACTTATGAAGAGTATAGAGACTTCTTTAATGAGTTTGATGAGGATTATGAAGTAGTTGATGGGTATCCAGAATCAACTGTAGAATTCAGACATAATAAACATTTAATATCATTTGATAGTAGTGGAAAGGTAATATTAGAATCTGTAGCTGATGATGATGAATATTATAATGAGTATTAATAACCTAAGATAAAAACCATAAAATAATGTTTTTGTATATGATTAAAATTTATCGTAATTTACATATATAAAATCCCTATGAAATTTCACAGGGCTTTTATATATGTTTTCTTTCAGATTTAAAAATCCTGTCCAAGTTGTGGTTTTCATTAAACCCCTCGGAAGCTCCACAGGACACTGCGACTTGGAACAACACCCTATTTCTACGCCTAATAGACACCCTTTGTTGCCTATTACTTTATTATATATTAAATCAATTACTTTTACAAAATATCATTTATCTTGCCATTTATAAATTAGCCCCTGGGTGGAAATGGATCATTTCCGTAAGAATTTTTTTGTCTTATTTGCCCATTAGTTCCATGGACAACTACTTCAGATTTCTGATTTATAGCAATATCCCTAGCTACCCTTATGGCATCTTTTTGTGTTGATGTTACCTTTGTAGCCTTACTATTACCTGCACTTTTAACTTGCCATCCATTTTGGTGAGGTGTTACATGCTGATTTTTACCCATCTTCCCATCTCCTCTATTTTTAATATAGAGAAATGAACCGTTCAAAACATTCCCCTGTGGTTATACCCTTAATCCTACTTATCTATTGGAATTCTAAATGCCTTTTTCCCATAGGATTTGGCATATATTCGTTTTCCATTCTTAGTAATATATGGACGAAATATATAATTTCCTTCATCATTATTTTTCACACTAGGATTTTTGTCCTTATTTCCACGATTAGCTATCAAAATTACCCCCTTTACTTGAATTCTCCATAAGTAATAGAGACCTATGGGCATCTTGAAAAATTATCGTGGCCATGATATACTAAATCTTACAACAAGTTTAGTGAACGGTTTTTTCGGTCACGATTTTTCAAGAAATGAATGCTATTCAAGGTTGCCGCCTTAATAGCTTCATTTTTTATATATTAAACGGTAATCCGTCTAATAAACTAATTATTGTATGTTCTATAATATTATATACTAGATATAGTATATAATCAATTAATTTATCCACATGTTGTATATATTGTTAATAAGTGTATTTATTTTGCTTTACTCAATTATAAATAGATTACTTAAATATGATTTTTAAATCATCTGCATAATCATATGAAATTAATTCATTATCTTTATTTCTAATCCATCCCTCTTCTTTATGTGATAGATTAGAAATTTCTGTACTACTCTTTGTTTTAAATGTGTTTATTACGCTATTTATTACTTTCAACTCTTCATCTTTAAATATAGATAGATCATAGTTTCTCTTGCTTTTTATCTTGGTCCTAGTGTACTCCCCATCTTCATTTTCTTCCTTATAAAACTTATCATCAAAATAGTTCAATATATCCTCATACTTTTTATCCTCAATTATAGGTCCATAAGTGTATCTTACATATCTTAGCCCTGTTATTGATCTTATATTTTCCTTAAAATTTTGGAAATCAATATACCAAAGATATTTATTTAAGCTTGTTTTATATAATTCTACATTATCAGAAATATAACTTATTAAGTTAACCAATCTTTCAATATCAAAACTTCGAAAACCATTGTATTCATCTTCTTTGTGTGTTAAGGCATCAATTGTTGCCACTTTAAAAGTACCCTTTGTAGAATTTATAATTTCTTTTTGAACCTTTTCATATGTCTTAGCTGTTATTCTGTCAGCCTGAAAAGATTCTTCAACTTTTTCCTTGAAGATAATTTCATTAGAAATTATAAGTTTTAGAAAATCATTATGGCTTTGGCCAGGGATAGCCCCCCTCTCATATCTGTTTATAGTCATCTTTCCCCAATTTAATATTGAAGTAAGTTCCCTTTGAGATATACCATATTTATCTCTAAACTTAATAATCTCTTCAGGTTTTACTATGTCAGCAAGCTCCCTGTATCTTTCATAAAGACTTTTAAAATTTTCAGATTCAAATTCTGGAATATACAAATCACTCTTACAAGTATCACACACACCGACTTTTTCAGTTACATTAACCTCATAACCCTTATATTCCTTTATTATCTCCCTCCTTACAGAATAGTTTACTTTTTCATCACA
>CAZIII010000319.1:0-2324 GCA_964539425.1 uncultured Tissierellaceae bacterium
ATGGTGAAACACATTTTGAATATGCCAATCGTGTCGCATCTAAATTCTCAAAATTTGAAGAAAAAGGAATAAAAGAAATTACAGAAATCTTTGTAAAAAGTAAATATAGCAAAGCTACCACATCATTTGAAGATGTAATAGATTTAGAAAATTTTAGAAAGACCATGGAACACCGACTTAGAAAAGATTGGGGGCCTATAGCCTATTATTATCGTAAGTATATTAAAATTGGTTCGAAAAATAATTAATCCCATAATATTTCAAAATAGAAGAACTTTAGGAATTTATATAGATTCCTAAAGTTCTTCTATTTTGTGCAGGAAAATAGCCTATAAATTACTATATAAACTCTATTTCCCAATTATAATATCCTGTTTCCTCATTATAAATATATTTAAAATAAGCGGAAAAAAGTGTTCCTTTTTTACTCTTTAAGTTTCTAAATCCAACCTTCCCATTTTTTAGCAGTAACTCAACCATTTCCTTAGATACCATCTTACCAAATGATTGAATATATTTATCATCTTTCCAAATTGTAAATTTACATCCATTCTTCCAATTAATACATCCAAAGTTTTTTTCATTTTCTACTACATGATTACCACAAGTAGGACATATGCCAATGCTCTCCATTCCTTCTTCCAACTCAATAGTAAATTTATTTAACATGGATGTATCATTTTTTATAGAATTTACTGCATTTATAGTAAAATCCTTAATCATGTTCAAAAAATCTTCTTTTTTAAACTTGTTTTTTTCTATATCAGATAAAGTCTTCTCTAGCCTACCAGTATACTCCAAGTCTAGTAGTTCCTTACACGGGAAAATTTCAACTATGGTTCTACCAAGCTCTGTACATGTAAGGCTCTTACCTTTGGATTGAATGTAACCAACATCTTTCAATTTCTTAATGGTTTCTGCACGAGTAGCAGGTGTTCCAATAGAGAAGCCACTTAGGATAGAGGCCATCATTTCTTCTGTATCTTCTTCATCTTTAAAATTCTTCCCACAAGTCTCCATGATTCTTAAAAGAGTTTTTTCAATATGAAGTTTAGGTGGCTTTTTAGTAACAGAATTCACAATACTTTCAACTACAAATACCCTTTCTTTTTCCAATACCATTGGCAAAATCGTATCCTTGTTTTCCGTTTTTTCAACAACACGCCATCCTTCAACTATCTGCACTTTTCCCCTTGACACAAATATACCTTTAATAGTATCTTCATTTACTTTTGATACAAGTTTAGTCTCTTCATATTCAGCTATAGGTAAAAATTGCATTATAAACCTATCCTTAATAGCATTATATACAGCATCTTCATCATTGCATAATTTTGTCGGTTTAATATATGTTGGAATTATAGCACTATGACCCTCTACCTTTGTATTATCAAATATTCTTTTGTTATCAACAAATTTAATTTGATTTTCATATACTAACCCTTTCTTTAATACATTTAATACTTTTTCAGTTTTTTCTTTTAAACTTTCTTCTAATGCAACGCTTCCAGTCCTGGGATATGTAATAAACTTATTCTCATATAGTGATTGTGCCACTTTTAATACCTTATCAGATGTCCATCCTTTGAACTTGCTTGTAATATATCCTTGTAAATTGGATAGATTGAATAATAGAGGGGCATAATCTCTTTTCTTCTCTATTTGCTTTTCTATAATCACTGCATCTTTGTCTTTTAATTTATTTCTTATGTCTTCAAGTGTTTTTTTATCATCAAATTTCTCACTATCATTTTCATAATAAATTGCTTCAAATTCTTCATTGTTTTTTGTTTTAAATCTTGTTGCTAATTTATAATAAGTTGAAGATTCAAAGGACTCTATTTCCTTATCCCTATCATATATAATTTTCAATGTTGGTAACAGTACTCTTCCGATATTTAAAATCTTTTTATTATTTGCATTATATCTTAAGGTTGCCACAGAAGTTAAATTTATACCTATCATCCAATCTGCCCATTGCCTGCCAATACCTGCATCTTGAAGTGACTGCATTTCCTCATTAGACTTTAAATTTGCAATACCTTTTTTCACTTCATCTTCTGTCCATTCGTTCAACAACATTCTGAATACAGGTTTTTTCTCATTGAAATAAATAAATAATTCATCACCAATAACCTGACCTTCCCTGTCAAAATCTGTTGCTGATATAATTGCATCAACATCAGGTCTATCTATAAGTCTTTTTATTATATTAAGTTGTTTTTCAGCACCTTTATCCGGTGAATTTCTATCTTTATTATCAGATTTTACTTTATACTCAAATTTCTCTGGAATAAAGGGAAATTTCTCCAGTCTCCAACTTT
>CAZIII010000320.1:0-2321 GCA_964539425.1 uncultured Tissierellaceae bacterium
TATGTGAGGAATATATAAACTAAAGTGGCCCAGCCCCCGTAGGGATCATGAGCCTGATCGGTAACATAACTATATTATATTAAATATTGTATATTGCCTATAAATAGACCAGGTATGTCCATGTTTGGACCACCTAATGCCTAATAACAGACCAGACAGGGTCTAATTATTTATCCCCTATAATACATTGAGTAATTTTAAACTTATTTTATTAGTCATTAATATAAGCCTCTTTCATTAATCAGTTGGTTCTAGAATTTCTAGTTTAAGGTTCCATCCCTCATATGCCATCATCATCCTACCTAATTCCTCTAAACTGTACTCCTTTCCATCAATATTAAATTTAGGTATATGGCCATCATAATCATCATCCCATTCAATACGGCCTTCTGCCTTATTTTCTTTTAAAGTAAAAAATTCTCTACCAAAGGATATTCTCTTTTCAATAAATTTCTTTGACAGGCCATTTTCAATTTTTTTATATAGTTCTTTTAAGACTTTTATAGGATTATCTTCAAATTCTTGATGCATCTCAAATTTATACCCTATATTTTCTTCATCTAAAAATTCAACTGCCTCCCATATAACTCCTACAGGATAAATCCTTTTTGTAATATGAAAAATATGTTCAATATTATCACAATCTGTAAATGTAACTTTTTTTTCAAATCCATCATAATCATCAATACCAAGCACACCTGCCATATATTCATTAAAGCATTTATTACATATTAAGACTGATGGTTCCTTATTATTTGATGCTAATGATACCATTCCATATCCCCTTGATTCCCTGCTACACCACTGACATTTTTCCATATTTGCATAACCTCCTAATACAATATTTACAATTTATTTATTGCCATATAGACTTCCATTTTTTATTAAAGTAAAATTATCAAGAGTTTAATGTGGCATTTCATTTATTTTAGATTTTATTTCATTAGGCTTTATATCTACCACAGATTTATCAATTATTGAGATTAAGTATCTTTTTGTTTGGTTATTCCATCTATTAGCCTCATCCATATAGGGAATATATGCTTTTTTGACCTCATCTAACCTAAGAAGTTCGTAATGACGAACTATATCAAGATTATCTATTTTTGATACAATATAATGTGATAATTCATTTACTTTATATTTATATTTATCTTCATATTTTTTTAAATACTTATAATGGGATGTTTTATTCATGCTAGCACGTAGATTTTCCCAGAAGATTTTAAATTCAATAGTTTTATCAGGTCTTTTAATTAAATAGGATAAGGGAAGAATTTCCTTTTGATTAACTATATATTGCTCATCATTTCTAAAGAAAAAAGTATTGGGAAAGCTAATACCATTAGTTGTTGTAAATCCAAGGCCTAAATGTTTATAACCATTATCAGTTTTTAGATATGACCAAAATAAATATTCAACCTTATCTAGCTTTGTGTCATAATCTTTGATTAAAGTAGGATTAAATTCTACAATTTTCATATTACTCAATAATTGAGGAATAAAAAAATATTTTAACTTACTTTGGTATATATCTTCAAAATATTTACTTTTATATATTTCATCAAGATCAATTTCTTTGTTTTTTAGTAGTTTGAAGATTTCAGTTGCTTTTATATTTTTATTATTATATTTTTCAAAAATAGGAACATCTACCAAATAGTGTAATCCCAACAAATGCGGTAAATGTACTCCTTTAAAAGTAAAATTTATAATATCATCATTATTTAAATGAATGCAATAATTAGTATTAATTATACTACAATAATGGTCTATTATTGTTTGAATATCAATTGACAAGTTTATTCCTCCATATAAAAAATATCCCTATGGCAACAAGACCAAAGGGATATTTTAGATATTTTTATTTTTTCCTTCAAAGAAGTAAGATACTATTGGTTCAACATCTAAACCAACACGAAGACCTCCACTTATACTTGGTATCACTCGCATAAGCTTCAACAGCCAAAGTATAAAACTAATTCCGAAGAATTTAGTTTTATATAATAAATACCTCTTTACATCTTTATTATATGCAATTTTATATATAATGTCAATTAAAGTTGTTTACTTAAAGTTGATTTGCTTGCTAGAAATACCAATTTTAAAAAACATTTTAAAAACTAGGATATATATTGTAACAAATTGTTAAGTTTCTATAATTGCAAAAAGCTTTTACAGGTAAAATACCTTGTATTAGCATAGAATATCTGCTAGTATATATTTACTAATAGCATAACGGCGTGAGTGCTTATAGTTTTATAGGCACCTAAAATGTTAACCAAAAGCAACTTGAATAAAGCTACTTTTGGTTTTTTTGC
>CAZIII010000321.1:0-2315 GCA_964539425.1 uncultured Tissierellaceae bacterium
ATGATTTTTGTTTCTTTAATAGTTGCATTAGCTTCACAGGTAAGTATTGGATTAATGCAAAGCGATTTTATGGTTTCAGCTGGAATAATATCTTTTGTAGTATTTCTTTTTTACTATACAGATTTAAAACCAATTCCAACAGGGGTTTTATCAGGTATAATGGTATATTTATCAAGATTAATGGTCTATTATATAGCTAATGGAAAATTTGATGGTGTAATAGTCTCATATCTTTATGAAATATTATTCTATGTGTTTTATTCTATTATTTATTCCATACTAATGTGGAAGGCTAATAAAAGCAATATTAATCTTGTCTTAGCTATTATGATTGTTAGTGATTTAATTGCCAATCTTATAGAAGTATCCGTAAGAAGTATAATTGAGGTTTCAATTTTTCAATGGAAAATCATATCAACTCTGTTAATTGTGAGTGTAATTCGGTCTGTAATAGTATGGATAATATTAATTGGATTTAAATATTATAAAATGCTTTTATTAAAGGAAGAACATGAGGATAGATATAAAAGATTGCTATGGCTCACATCTCAACTAAAAACAGAGATGTATTGGATTGAAAAAAACATGGATAATATTGAAAAGGTAATGTCTGAATCATATACATTGTTCGAAAAGATAAATCTTGATGAGGATAAAGAAAACTGGGGAAATAGTGCATTAAATATTGCAAGAGATGTTCATGAGATAAAGAAGGAAAATGGATTAGTAATCAGAGGTATGAGAGAAATTATGGAAAATGAGCTTAATGATAAGGGAATGAACTTTGCCGATATAGTAGGTATACTTTCTGGGACTATGGAAAGAGAGATAAGATTGTTAGGCAGAAATATTACCCTTGAGTTTAATATTGGAGAGAATTTTTATACTTCAAAGCACTATTACCTAATGTCTGTCCTTCGTAATCTTATAATGAATAGTATGGATGCTATTCCAGAATCAGAGAAGAAAGCTAAGATTAGTGTAAGTCATGAAATAGATAAAGATCAGCATCGTTTTATAGTATACGATACTGGAACAGGCATAGACGAAGAAGGCCTGAATAACATTTTCTCACCTGGATTCTCCACAAAGATTAATTATAGTACAGGAGAAGTAAATAGAGGCCTTGGGCTTAGTATAGTCAAGGATATTGTAGAGGAACAGTTAGATGGAAAACTTAGTGTTAGCTCCGTAGTAGGGAGTGGAACTAGTTTTTACATATTAATTCCTAGAATTTCATTGGAGGAAAGTTAACATGAATATATATATAGTTGAAGATGATCCAAACATTATTAGAATATTAGAAATGATAGTAATGGACAAAAAATTAGGTGAAGTAATAGGTAGTGCTAATGATGGAATAATTGCTTTAAGGGATATAGAAGTATTAAGGCCTGATATAGTTTTAGTTGATTTACTTATGCCTGGAAAGGACGGTATTACATTAGTAAGAGAGGCTAAAGGTATCCTTCCTGACATTCAATATATTATGATATCTCAGGTTTCTTCCAAAGATTTAATATCTAAGGCTTACCAAAGCGGAATTGAATATTATATATCAAAACCTATAGATGCTATAGAAGTTGAAACTGTGATTAAAAAGGTTATAGAGAAAGTTAGAATGAATAAAAAACTGGCTAAAATAGAAAGCTTGTTTTCTAGTGAACCAAATTATGAGAAAGTAGAAAAAGACACAGTCGATAATATGATAGGAGTTAAGAGAGTAATGCAGCGGATTGGGATTATTGGAGAGTCGGGAAGCCAAGATATTATTGAGTTAGCAAAGTATTTAATTGATACAAATCAAGATATGTCAGACTTTACAGTAAAGGAGCTTTGTAGTCTTTTTAATGATAATCCTAAAACAATGGAACAAAGAATTCGAAGAACTGCCACTGTTGGGATGATAAACCTGGCAAATGTTGGGATAGAAGACTATATGAACGAAATATTCACTGAATACTCCAATGGATTATATAATTTTGAGCAGCTTAAAATAGAGATGGATTTTATCAGGGGTAAAAGTAAAAAAAGAGGTAAAGTAAATCTTAAGAAATTCATAGATGGGATAATATATTATAGTAAAATCGAGTAAAAAAAGTTAGATAAGAATCATTTTCTTATCTAACTTTTTTTATTGCTACAAAAATATTATAGATAAATTTTATGTTTATTTTATATCAAATTGAAACTTTTAATAGGTATTTGAAGGTCGTCGCTTATAATGGTGTTATCATCTACTTAGTTAAAGCAAGAAAGTAACAAAATACTTAGCGAACTTAAAAGAGGAGGATGTATAATGGAATTATTTAAAG
>CAZIII010000322.1:0-2310 GCA_964539425.1 uncultured Tissierellaceae bacterium
GGTGTTTATGGGATATACACAGACTATTTTCAAGCAAATAAGTGGATAGATTAGTTGCAAAGGGATGTGATAGTCATAGAAAGAAAAGTCCAATCTAGAATTTTTTATATTGATATTTTAAGGATTATTTCCGTGTTTGCAGTTATTGTACTACATATCTCTGCGCCATTTACTGCAAACCTAAATCATAATGGATTAAGATGGTGGTGGGTAGGTAATATATTTAACTCTGCTACTAGGTGGTGTGTACCTGTATTAATACTTATCAGTGGACGACTTATGCTAAATAGCAAGGAAGAAGAGATTGTACCATTTTTAAAGAAACGAATTTCAAAGATAATTATTCCACTTGTATTTTGGAGCTTTATATATTTCTTATTAGTAAATAAATCAAATTTTCAATGGAATAGTTCCTTTATTATATCTTTCTTTAAAAACTTATATGTTGGGGATGTTCACATTCACTTATGGTATCTATATATGATAGTTGGTCTTTATTTAATTACTCCAGTTATTAAACCATATGTAAATAGTGCAAAAATGAGTAATTTAATATATTTTGTAATTGTATGGTTTGTTTCAAATGGAATTATAGGTTTTTCGGAGAAGTTTACTGGATACAAACTAGCTTTTAATTTAAGTTTCTTTCATTGGAGTATAGGATATTTTATATTGGGATTTATTCTTGATAAGTATAAGTTTTCCAAATCACAAAAGAGGATAGTATATGTATTGGGATTCATAGGGTTAATAGTAACCATATTTGGAACATATATATTAACTAAGCATAATGAAGGTGTTCTTGTAGAGCATCTATATTCCTACTATGCTCCCAATGTAATTTTTACATCCATTGCTATATTTTTAATTGTGAAAAACATAGATTTGGATAGTGTTATAGGGAATAATGTTTTTGCCAGAAAGCTAATTCAAAGCTTGAGTAATACAAGTTTTGGAATCTATCTAATACATTTACTTGTACTTAGAGTTCTTTCATCTGGGTATATTGGTATAACAATCAATGCATCTTTATTTAACCCTTTAATTAGCATACCTTTAGTGAGTACTATCACATTTGTACTGTCACATTTTATAGTCATGATTTTGCAGAAGGTACCATTATTAAATAAGATTGTACCCAAATAAAAATTCATATACCTAAAAGTTACAATATGGTTAATATTGGCTTTAATGCTTTGACAAACAAACTTTAAAGTTATACCATGGATATAAGAATAATAGGGGAGGGGTATGTAATGAATTTTAAATTCAATAAAAAGGTATCAATAGTTATGCTTGTTTTACTACTTAGCTTAGCCTTGGTATCAACTGCTTTTGCCGCAGATAATTTAACAACTCTTAAAGCTTGGTTTGGAGATATTAAAATCTTCAATAACAATGTACAAGTTCAATTAAAGGATAAGCCTTTTATTGTAGATGGTACAACCTATCTACCAGTAAGAGCTGTAGGTGAATTATTTGGCAAGGACATAAGCTGGAATCAAGCAAATAAACATATTGGTATAAATGATAAACCAGGTACAAATAATAGTGATATGGCATTTGAGATCATTACCCAAAAAGTAAAAATTGTAGAACTTGAAAAAAAGGTTAAAGACTTAGAAGCAAAATTAAAGAACGAGGTAGGAAAAGTTTCATCACTTTCTGATATGGAAAAGAAGTTGAATAAGGATTATGGAACTTCGGATAAAATTGATTTTAATATTAGCTTATATGACTCAAAGGATAAGATTGAAGTTCGCATCTATATTGAAGAGCGATATTCAAGTGATAGATGGAGTAGTTGGAGTACAAGTAAGAATAAAACCTATCTTCAAAATATAACGGATGATATTTTAAAGGAATTTAAAGATGCAAAGATCTATGGATTTATACAAGACAACTACCCTACATGGAAAGTTAAAACAAACTTTGAAGTATCAACAAAAGGGAAGGTATCAGTAGATAGCAAGTATAATGATTATGATGATTATTATGACGATATAGATGACCTAGAATATAATTTAAATAGATGGTATTCAGGTAGTAAATTAATAGATGAGATCGAACTAGATGGTGATGTAGACAATATAGACTTGACTGTATATGTAGATTATGATGAGTGGAATAAATTAACTAATAGACAGTTAAAAAGTGCTTTAACAGATATATATGATGATATCATCAATGAATTTAAACGTGCAGAAGTATATGTCTATATAAAAGATGATTATACAAGAAGAACTTTAGAATCCTTTTATTATTAAAAATTGACTTAAATAAAATCTTGTAAATATAAATAAGATGGCT
>CAZIII010000323.1:0-2305 GCA_964539425.1 uncultured Tissierellaceae bacterium
TAGGATGAAATCTGATAAAAGTAGTGCAAACATAAATATAAAAACATTTAATAGTTCTTTTATTAAAAATCCAACTAGATTAATCATTGCTACAATAGTTAACCATGAAATCAAAATAAAGGGAACTTGAAGTAATAAATATGTTTTATATGGCAATATCCCTTTAAAGGCAGTATATACAGGATAATTAAAATTCCCTAAAGAACCTTTAAAAGCAAAATAAATTCCTACAAATAACATCAAACCAAACCACATTATGGCAGAATTAAGCACCCCACTGAGCCATTTAATAAAATAAACCTGACCTCTCGTATAGTTCTGTGAATAAATCTGTTTATAAGTTCCACTGCCGAAGTCTTCCGTAACGATGTCTATACAGGATATAATCACCATTATAATCCAAATTAATGACAAGGGATAAGATAATAATCTATAAATAAAGTTTTGCATATTTAACTCATAGGGGCTAGATAATGGTATTATATTGTTTTCCAAAAGATACCTTTTTACTATGGTTTCTCTTCTCAGTGCTTCTTTATCACTTTCAAGAACTGCAATTCTTCCAGCTTCAAAATCATCAATATCAATATATTGCATCACTATTTCATTGCGCCTAATTTCGTAAGGTAGTCTCTTTACAATATCTCTTCTATAGGCATGCATATCTACAAATGTTGCAAACCAATTGCGTATAAGGTCTCTCTTCTTACTTAATTCTTCTATTTCATCCCGAAACAATTCTTTATCATCCAAATCTTCGTATATAGCCAAATCAAGGATTATAACCGGTGAATATTCCTGAACACTTTCTTTTTCAAAATTCAAATCATTAATATATTTTTGCCTGTGCCTCATATCTAAAAATTTAAATATATTTAACAAAACAATTATACTTATAAACATAATAAGAAATATAAATAGGTTCTTTTTATTTTTCCAGAATCTCATAAATTCAAATTTTAGCAGAGCCCTCATTTTAATTTAGCCTCCTTAAGAATAAATGGATTGATATAGGCTTTCTATATCGTCTATAGGCATTAGTAATTTAACGTTTAAATGATTATCCAATAGTTTTTTTAGCAAATCTGATATATTCTTGTCCACAGGTATATGGAAAAGGTGTAAATTGTCTTCTAATTCATATTTAAGAATATAATCATTTTCAATTAATTCCTTAATGAAATTCTCACTTGGATGGATTTCATCTTCAAACAAGATTTTATATATAAGACTTGAACTGTTTGATAAAGCTTCTCTATGGACAATCTCACCGCTTTTAATAAAGATATTTCTTGTAGTTATCTTTTCCAGTTCCAGCAGTTGATGAGAAGAAACCATTAACCCGTGCCCAACTTCAGCTAAACTTACAATAACTTTCCTTAAATCAAATACACCTTGAGGATCAAGTCCATTAAAAGGCTCATCCAGAATTAAGTATTTAGGTTTTGATAATAGAATTATTCCTAATGCAAGTCTTTGCTTCATACCCATAGAGTACTCTCTAACTTTTTTGTAAATTCCTTTATCCAATTGAATAATTTCCATCACCTGTTCAATTCTTTCCTTTTTAACCTTTTTAAGTTCACCAAATAACTTTAAATTATCAAGACCCGTTAAATTAGGATATAGCCCTGGGGATTCTATTAAAGCATTTACCAAAGATAGAGATTCTTTCCTATTATTTAATAAATCATATCCATCTATGGTTATTTCCCCATTGTCAGGAAATATTAGATTGACTAAGCACTTCATGGTAGTAGATTTTCCACTTCCATTTGGCCCAATAAACCCTACTATTTCGCCCTTACTCACTTTAAAAGAAATATCTTTTAGAACATGGTGCTTACCAAAGGACTTATTCAACTTTACAACTTCTATCATTTAATCTCCTCCTATACTATTATTTCATTATTTATTTCATCTGGCTGTATTTATTTTTAATATAACTCCTATTTCATCAACTATGTTTCTATTGCTTCTTACTGATAAAATTAATCCTAGACAAGCTGCATTTAAAAGTGTCCCTAAGTTGCTTGTAATAAATAATGGTAAATAACCAGCTGTGAAACTAAAAAAACCAAAATTTGATAATATATAAGTGATTATCTGTGCAGATATAACGGTAGTGCAAACAAAGGATAGCATTCTTCCAAATTCTTGTTTTGATTTAGAAGTAACTCTTATTAAGTATATTACTAACAGTAATAATGCACTTATCATTACTATACCAGCTAACCAACCATAATTACCAATCATATATGTAAGCATAAAATGCTCTATTCCTTCTATATTGAATTTAAAATTA
>CAZIII010000324.1:0-2285 GCA_964539425.1 uncultured Tissierellaceae bacterium
TAGATATGAAAGAACTTGGATATGAAACATGTATAATCGGAAATGGAAGTTCAATAGAATTCTATGAAAAGGCTTGTGGTGCTAGAAATATACCAATAAAAAAATAATCTGTCTTTAGTAAAATATGAAATAATTAATTTTTTGGTAGTGATGGTTTACCGCAAATATATAATGTTTTAATAGGAGGAAAACATGAATCAGATAATGTATGAACAAGAACTAACGGAAATTATACTTTCAAATAACTGGTTTATGGAAGTATTAAGGATAGTGAGAGAGTGTAATCCTCCTAATTGGTTTGTTGGCGGAGGAGTTATAAGAAATATTGTATGGGACAAACTACATGGCTACAACAAACCTACAGCACTTAAGGATATAGATGTAGCCATTTATGATATAAACAATCTAAGTTCAGAAAGAGATAAAGAAATTCAAGAAAAACTCAAAGAACATTTACCAAGAGAAAATTGGGAAGTTACAAACCAAGCAGCAGTTCATCTATGGTATGAAGAATATTTTGGATATAAAGTACCCCCACTTAAATCTTGTGAGGATGGGATATCCACTTGGCCTGAGATAGCAACATGCATAGGGGTTAGATTATTGAAAGACGATTCACTTCTTATAGTTGCTCCTTATGGACTAGAAGATTTATTTAATTTGATTTTAAGGCGAAATCACAAGCGAATAACTCAAGACATATTTATCAATAGACTTAAAGAAAAAAGAATATGTGATAAATGGCCTAAAGTTAAAGTAATCTGTGATTGAAAAGGCTTCTTATATACATAAGTAACTGGATAGGAGCAGGGTGTCATTAAGTAGCTTTATGGAGGGTAAGATGGTTTCAATAGGAAGTAACATAACTTTTAGAAGATTAGAGGAAAAGGACTTAAGGCTAATGCATAAATGGCTTAATACTGATTTTGTTATTGAATGGTATGATAAAGGTGGAAGTTCATTCAGTAAGATTATGAGCAAATATATGCCAAGGGTTAAGGGTGAAGAAGCAATTTATTCATTTATTATAGTTTGTAATAATAAAGATATTGGATATATACAGACTTGCTTGATAGAAGACTATCCAGAATATAATCAATGTGTAAATATTAAGGAAAGTGCAGCAGGTATTGACTTGTTCATTGGAGAGCAAGATTTTGTTCATAAAGGATTAGGGAAACAGATTCTAATTAAATTTCTTAGTGAATATGTATTTCAGTTATATGATGTTGAATGCTGTATTATAGGTCCAGAACCAAAGAATAATATAGCAATAAGGGCTTATGAAAAAGCAGGATTTAAATATTTTAAAACCATACAAGTACCAGATGAGGATGAACCAGAGTATTTAATGAGGATTTATAAGAATGAGGTAAATAGTATTATAAATTCACAAGGAGGACTTAGATGAGAACAGAAAAAGAAATGTACGATTTAATCCTAAATGTTGCAAGACAGGATGAGCGTATAAGAGCAGTTTACATGAATGGTTCAAGAACTAATCCTAATGTTCCTAAAGATATTTTCCAGGATTATGATATTGTATATGTTGTATCTGAAACAAAACCTTTTTACGA
Organism: uncultured Tissierellaceae bacterium; assembly: GCA_964539425.1. Classification (GTDB taxonomy): domain Bacteria; phylum Bacillota; class Clostridia; order Tissierellales; family Tissierellaceae; genus JAVKTS01. The sequence goes on from CAZIII010000324.1 coordinate 1,578, forward strand.
GGATGAATCATGGATTGATTGCTTTGGAAAGCGATTATATATGCAAATGCCAGAAAAAATGGATTTCTTAAGAGGTCTAGATTGCAATTTTAATGATGTATATTGTTGGCTGATTCAGCTTGCAGATGGAAACAGACTTGACTTGCATGTAGTTTCAATACCTTTTGCATTGAGCAATGTTTTATCAGATAAGCTATGTATGATTTTATTGGATAAAGACAAGATTCTACCTACAATTCCAGAATCTACAGATGAGGATTACCATGTAAGAAAACCATTAGAAAATGACTACATATGCGATTGTAATAATTTTTGGTGGTGTCTCAATAATGTAGCTAAAGGTCTATGGAGAGGTGAAATTCCATATGTAATGGATATGATTAACTACCATATAAGACCACATTTAGTGAATATGCTTTCTTGGAAGATAGGAATTGAAACAAACTATTCCTGTAGCATAGGAAAATCTGGAAAATATATGAATCATTTTCTTTCAAAAGAAATATGGCAATGTTTCCTAAAAACTTATCCAGAAGGAAGTATAGAGCATATTTGGGATTCAACATTAATAATGTGCGATCTATTTGATGAAGTGGCAAAGGAAGTAGCTGATAAGTTGGGATATTGCTATAATCAAGAAGAAGCAGATTCAAGCAGAAGCTTTCTAGAACATGTTCGCAAGCTGCCTAAAGATGCTAATGAAATATA
>CAZIII010000325.1:0-2282 GCA_964539425.1 uncultured Tissierellaceae bacterium
TCCTAGTAAGTAATGTATCTTTTCTGCAGTTTGTCCATGTATTTCTTGATTTATATGGACAGAAGCATCCATATCCTTCATAAATAATCTTAATTTATCTACTATTAATTTGAAAGACTTATACATATCCCCCATCTCATCTTTTCTATTTAAATCCTTCTCTTCAATTTCAACAGATAATTTCAAATTCGAAATATCCTCTGCTATTTTAACCGAATCAGTAATTGGTTTAGTAATACTATTTGCCATAATTAAAACCAAAATAGTAGCTACAATGACTACAATTACTGCTGTAATAACCGTTAGCAAAACAACATTATTAAGAGTGCCCATTATACTTTTTTCTTCTATAGCTACTCCTACAGTCCAATTAGATTTTTCTGCAGTTCCATAGAAGAAAAATCTATCCTCACCATCATAATCTCTTATGCCTCTTTCTCTAATATTCATCCCTGTTTGGCCTAAAATACTATTCAATTCTCCGTCTAAGACTTCATCTAATTTCTTAAAGCTTCCATCCTCATTAGGTTTAAATTCATCATTTAAGTGAGTAAGTATATTATTGTTATCATCTACTAAAAATGCATAGGATCCTTCACCATATTCTGCCGTAGCAATGAGATCTATCAAATAATTAATGGATATATCTGTTCCAAATACGCCCTTCATACCCGTCTTTGTTTGAAATTGCTTTGCTAGGGTTATTACCATATCCCCTGTTATAACATCTATATATGGTTCTGTAAAGAAAAAGTCTTCCTTAGCCATAGCCCCTATATACCAAGGTCTCGTAGTTGGATCAATGTCTATAGTACCTACACTTTTAGGGAAATAAGTAGTCTTATTACTATAGCTTATATAATATAAATTCCCTGGATTATCATCCGTTATCTTGTTCAAAAGATTTTCCATATAATCTTTCTCATGATTATTGTTATATATAATCATGCTTAATACGCCTTCAATATATTCTTGCTGAGAAGTCACCCATTGATCCATTTCCTGGGATATCATATGAGCTTCATTTATGAAATTCTGATTAACCTCTTCTTCATACTTTTTTGTCGACACGAAATAATTTATTAATGAAATAATTAAAATTGAGGTCACACAAATTGCAGTGGTTACCATCAGTAGTTTAGACCTTATCTTCATAGAAATTTCCCCCTTATTATAATATATTATTACATATATACCCTATATATCGACAAAATATTACATTGTTTTAATTTTCTGATAATAGCTTTTCCCAAAAAATAAAATAAGTTTGGAAATCGGTGCCTGGCACCGAAATCCAAACTTATTGGGGTTAAGCTTTTATTTTGAGTATAATGTTATTCCTTGGATGTCATAGTATCTTAGGATTTCTGGTAGTACTTCAATTGTTACTGGGCTACCAGTTTCAGTAACAATAGTATTTCCATTCATCTTGAAATATACCATTTGTCCTGAGTTATATGCTTCCATTAATTTGGATTGTGCATATGCATTTGTATTTAAATAATCCATATCAAATGCTTCATTTCCTATAATAATTGAACTTACTGGAAGGTTTTCCATTTCTCCTATTAATGTTAATTTTCCTTCTGCAATTTCAGTTATTCTAGATCCATCTGCTCCTTCAAATACTACTTCTATTTGTAGGTTTGATGCAACTACGCCATCATGTGCTCTATAGGTTGCTGTGTATAATCCTGGTGTTACTTCAGTCATTGCATTTCCAGGGCTTGCATTCATTGGTCCAAATGGAAGCATAATTCTATAGTAAGCAGCTCCACCTGCAGGTGCATTAAAGCTTATTTCTAAAGTATCTTCTGAATAAAGCTCTACATCTGTAGCTGGTTGAAGATTTATGATTCCCGCTGGTTCTGGATCCACAGGATCATCACCTAATACTATTGTAATTCTTCCTTCTGCCATTGCTGCTACTTCGTGACCATGAGCACTTACAAATACTACTTCTACTTGTATATCCTCTGCTTCGATTTCTGCTGGTACAGTCCAAGTTCCACTATATAATCCATCTACTTCTGTCATTGGAATTCCTAAGTCATTATTTTGTAATCCAAATGGAACTACCAATCTAAAGTATCCATTGCCACCTGTAGGAGCATTGAAGCTAACTGTTAATATCTCTCCTGCCACTAGTTCCATATCTTCTGATGGCTGAACATTTGTGATAACCGGTACTTCTAGTTCTACTAATACTGTTCTTTCAACTGTAGTAACATTTCCTGCTCCATCAGTTGCTTTTACAGTAATAATATTTTCTCCTGGATTAA
>CAZIII010000326.1:0-2281 GCA_964539425.1 uncultured Tissierellaceae bacterium
TAGAATTTATCCTAGCTAGATTACCAGGAAGTAATGTTAAAACAAATCCTAAGGTGTTAGAATTAATGATGCCCTGGGATGATCTAATCCAGAAAACATGTAAAATAGACTAAAACCTTAATGGGGATATCATATCGATATCCCCATTACTATACAATACATCTATTATTAACCGCTTACTGTCCACTGTGGAGTTATAGGCACTTCTATACCAACACTTTGAGACACATTTGGCGACATTTCTGCAAATGCTGGAATACTTTGATTTAGAAATAGCATTCCAATTAAGAGAAAAGTCGCCACCTTTTTAATTTTCATTGGTATCACATCCTCTCATTTTATAGAGCTTTTTCTGCTCTTACTTATATAACGTTTGAAAAAATGTTTTCCCTACAAGACTTTTAGAAGCTTACAAACTTTTTCTTAGCTTTTATAATTCGTGTATCAACATGTTTTGGAGCCACACCAAGTTCCTCACCGATTTCTTAATATACATATTAAATATATTTCATAATCAGTACTTTCCTACTTGATATAAAAGCATTGTGTACCGCGGCTTCATCCATATCCTGACCACTCATAATTTTCTTGACATACATAGGGGGCCGTCACAATACTAGTTATCTAATTTATTACAACAGCCCCATTGCATTTAACATTCCAAAGAGTAAGGAGAAATAATTCAGCGGCTTGTTAATTGTGATCTTAATTATGTGGATGATCCCGCTACAAACCAGCATATATTATTTTTACTTAAAAATTATCTTATCTGAGTTTTTCTTCAACCATTTTAAAAAAATCTTCTGTTTTTATTGGAGTATATTTAGCTAATTTAACATCGCTTGTTGCTTGCTGGAACAGATAGCCTTCTCTTTCTATAAATCTTCCTTGAAATGCCCCTACAATATAATATTTACCATTATATTCTGTTAAAAATAATACATAGTCTGATTCATCTTTTAGTTGAGGTATACCCCCCAAAACTTTCCCATCACTTCCGCCTTCTTCAACAATCACAATTTTATCTCCTATATTAAGATTGCCTTTAGATACATAATCAATTTGGGCTACAGTATTTGTTTGAGGATACCCGTCAAGCATTTCAATACTCTGTTCTAATACTTTTATCTTTACTATATTGTCAGCATCAGAGATAATATCGATTATATTATCATATTTTGTTTGCAATTCTCCAGGAGTTTCTGGATATGTTTCTTCCTCATTTATTCTTTTAATTGTTTCCTCTAATACATTACCTTGATCTTTTGAACATGCTCCTAAAAAAGTCACAAGCATTATTACCAAAGCAAAGATATAAATTCTAGATTTCATAAATCATAACCTCCTTTAAATTTCAATTACTTTATTATATTTAGAAGATATTACACTTTTATAAAAAAATACATGCTACTCATATACTGATCTAACTCCAGAAATATCATCACTTTGGGGTTTTTTTAGTGATGTATAAGAAGCTGAAGTTTCAACCATTAAAGCACCACTAACGTTAGAATGCTTTAAACCAAAAATATGGCCCATTTCATGCATCATTGTATTTTGTATTTTCCATGTTGGATCTGAATGAACATAATATAAATTTATTAACGCAGAACCTGATTGATAATTTTTATTCGGATAACCGCCAATATTGACAGGAGACCATTCTCCAGTTAGCGGATTATAGTCATAATAATAAGCATAGCCCCTCCATCCTGTGGCTCCTCTATCTAGCGGAGATATTACAACCCTTGCTTCTGGAGAATTACCGTTAGTTGTCTTTGATAATTGAATATCTAAAGGATGTCCACTGGAACTATTCACAGCATCGTTCCAAGCACTTACTGCACTAGTGGCTATATTGCCATAATTAACAGTTTTATCATTGTATGTTACTGAATTAGCCGATACATAGTAATATTTATTGCTCCAAGTACCTTTTAATTTGTATCCGAATACTTCATATGCAAATACTGGCATAGTCATTTGAAAGATAACTATACATATTACAGCAAAAGCTAATAGATTAGTCGATCTTTTCTTTATCAACTTTTTCATCATACTATACACACCTTTCTTCTCAATTTATAACACACTTGAAAATTTTAACGTAAAACTATCTTCTGCTTTTTATATTTATCTTAGCAAGAATTCACTTTATAGCAGTTAATTGATAATGGATCACTTAATTTTTACAGCTAACAATGTCTAATATTTAATTAAGCTTGAGTTTAGACTATTAGTCACTGTCAAAGCGCTTTGATAATTAGTACTTTCCTTCTAC
>CAZIII010000327.1:0-2278 GCA_964539425.1 uncultured Tissierellaceae bacterium
AGTAGACTTTTGTATATCAATATTCTTTGTTTCATCTTAATAATACATTAATTTTAACTTTTAGTCAAGTAAAATGGCTACATTGAGAAGAATAATCAATTAAATGATATCCTTTTAAAGTGTACTCATATAACTAATAATTGTGAGATAAACTTAATAATAACCCCAAGTTTTTCTTAAAGTATGAGTTCCTACATTTTCTTTAATTTCAACAGCAGCTGCTGAATCTTTTAATATGTTTAATGATTGTTGTCTAGTTAAAGGTTGATTATCCCCTTCCCTAGATTGAAATACATAATCATCCATATCATAGATGTCCAAGCTATCTAAAAGCTCTCTAAAGGCCTTCTGCGAAGTCTTATTTAATTGAATATCTCTCTTTTTCTTAGTTTTACCCTCTATGATCTTTATAGATTTAAAACTCTCATTATTTTTATTTAAAACATCAGCCCAGGTTAACTTTAATAAGTCGGAAATTCTTAAGGCCACATTAATTCCCACCACAAATAAGGCATAATCTCTAAGACTTCTTCCTTTCAAATAAACTTTCATATCTTAGATTTTCTTTTTATCTCTTATTGGCTCAACTAAATTCATTTAATCACTCCTATGTCAGTTTTACACAAAGATGCTATATAATGCACTATGAAAAACCCAAAAGCATAAAATAAAAAAGGACAGAATGTAAATACACTCTATCCTTGTCATATCAATTGTTTAAGCTATCTTCTTAAATTTGTAATAATTAGTATTAACATAAACTCAGATAATTTACAATCTCAAAAATTAGAATTTAAATTTTCCTATAAGCTCCTTCAAGTTAACAGCTAAACTAGATAACTCTTCTGAGTTTGATTTGACCTCTTCCATAGTTGCTAACTGTTCCTCAGTTGAAGCTGACACCTCCTGAGTAGCTGCAGCTGTTTGTTGTGATGTTGCAGATATATTCTCTATTACCACTACCATTTGATCTTTTTCCTCATTCATACTATTTATCATATTTCTTATATTAATTATACTCTTAATTAATTCATTTATTGAAAATGATATTTCTTCAAATATTTTTTCTGTTTCTTCCACAGATTCATTTTGCTCTTTTCCAACTGACTCTACATCTTGCATAGCATTTAGAGCACCTTTAGAATTTCTATTCATATCTTCCGATATACTTTCAATGCCTTTTACAGCTTTGGAAGATTCTTCTGCTAATTTTCTTATCTCATCAGCTACTACTGCAAATCCTCTACCTGCTTCACCTGCTCTAGCTGCTTCTATAGATGCATTTAAAGCTAATAAGTTTGTCTGATCTGCAATACTACTTATAGTTTCAGTTATGCGATTTATACTATTTGAATCTTCTTGAACCTTAAAGATTACATCTTTTATTTCAATAGAAGTTGCATTGCTTTCTTCCGTTATTTTAATTAAGTTTTTAACTATTTCACTACCTCTAGTACTCAAATTATATGTTTGATTAGATTTAATTTCCATTTCTTTTGAAAAATCATCAACACTTACTATTGAATCGGCTAAAGAATTCATTAGAGTAGCACCTTGTTGCATATCAACAGCTTGATCACTAGCACCTACTGCTATCTCCTCTACTGTGCTTGATACTTCATTTAAAGCTGTTGTGGTTTGAGATATAATCTCATCAAGAGATACCGCTGTACTCCCTACTGAATCTCCATATGTTCTAATTTGAGTTAAAATATTTTTTAAATTTACTACCATAATATTAAATGAATCTGTCAATATACCTATTTCACTTGTACCTTTAACTGGTATTTCATTTACTGTTAAATCATAATCTGCAAATCTTTTTGAGTTCTCCGCTAAGCCTACAATTGGCCCTACTATGGCTTTTGCTCCCATTCTAGTTCCTACAATTGTTACTACAGATCCTATTATTAATATTATAAATGATATGAATCTCAATTTATTCAATGCATTGTATCCATACTCCGCATCATAATCTACTCCAAGTAAACCAATTACATTTTGTGATTTATCTAATATTGGTACATAAGAACTTATTGTAATTCCCCATTCACTTTTATCTATATTATCAGCAACATAGTTTTCATTGCTATAAGCTCTTTCGTAACCTTCATTAAAATCTTCAATATCACCAATATGTGATACATCATCATATTCTGCCCCATCTACAACATATATAAAATCTCCACTATCATTTTTACGCATAGTATAAAGATACATAGCACCAGTAAGTTCTTTTATACCGTTTAACTTCTCTCTTAAATCATGATATTCATCA
>CAZIII010000328.1:0-2258 GCA_964539425.1 uncultured Tissierellaceae bacterium
GACTTTGATGATGAGTATAAAAGGATATCAGAAGAGATAAATCAGCTTAAAGAGGAAAAATTAAGGCTGGTAGAGGAGAAGAAACAAGCCGATAGATATGAAGAACGACTAGATGAAATGGAAAGTACCATAAAGACAGTAAGGCCTCAGGTAAGAGAATTTGATGAAGACCTCGTAAGAAGATTAATTAATACCATTAGAGTGAATCGAAGGGAAAGACTAGAGATACAATTTGAATCAGGAATAGTAATGGAACAGATGGTGGATTACTATGATTAAATAAAAAGGAGCAGTAACAGAACAATGAAAGTTACTGCTCTAATGCCTATAATGTACCAAGATTAAAGTTCTTAGATAAGTCTGAGGATTTTAATCTTGGTATATTTTGTAGAAGTATGTCGACAGAATAATCTATATATTTGGAGAATAATGGATTTATAGGTTGAGAAAAGATAGAGTATGCTATAAAATTGAAGTATGGCTATTTCATTCCATAGTCATTAATATTTATAGGGAGTTGAAAGCTAGTCATATGAAGATTTTATTTTTACATTTAACTGATATTCATTGCAAGGATAGTTCAGATTTAAATAATCATAAGCTTGAACAAATGATTACTTCTCTTAATTCACTTGGATACATTGATGAATGTATACTAGTAGCTTCAGGTGACTTAGCCTATTCTGGAGCTGCAAATGAATATAAAATTGTGCGAAGATTTATAGGTACAATTTTATCAAAACTAGGTGAAAAACTTGATAGACATATTAAACTATTAGTTGTACCTGGCAATCATGATATTGATTATGGGACAAGTGATCGTACCTCAGAAGATATTAATGAATTATTTAAAAGGAATAAGGATATTGATAGGGAACTTGAAAAAGAGTATGGCTTAATGAAAAACTTTTGGGATTATGCTAATTCTAAACATTGTTTTAAATATAATAGATCATGTGATGTAAAAATAATCAAATTTGGTAATTTTACTATTCAGGCTAATCTTATTAATACTGCACCTTTTTCAACTAAAAAAATGGATAATAAAGAGCTTCATTATTTTCCTGAAAATAAACTGTACTCATTGTTAAAGAAAGAAACTGTGGATTTAGCTATCACAGTTATGCATCATAGTACAGAATGGTTTAGGTGGGATTCTAAAAACTATTTGGAGGATACTTTACTTAAAAATTCAGAAGTTATTTTTCAAGGACATGATCATATAGCCAAGGGAGTTCAACAAATAGAAAACAATAAAAATGGAACAATTATTTCTAAAGGTGGAGAGTATAGTGGTAGATTTACCCATGAAAGTACTTTTTCTGCAATGATATTTGATTCTGCTGATTTTACCATAGAAAATACAATTTTTAAATGGAATAAGAAAGAGAGTATATTTATTAAAGAAGATTCATTTGGTCCCCATAAGATTAATAAGAAAAATAATGAGTTTGAACCTAATGATGATTTTATAGAACAATTTTATGCAGATAATCAGAATTTAGCAGATGATGTTACTGATTATTTTGTTTTCCCAGAATTAAATACTAAATACAAGGCCCAATCTGAAATTAAGAAAAAGATTTTAGATGAGGAAGGTTTTTTTAGTGTATTGTCTGAAATTAAATGTATTAGTATTACTGGAAGAAACAGTAGTGGAAAATCAGCACTTTTAAGGTATCTCTATAAGGCATCATTAGGGAGGGGTTTTACACCACTATATTTAGGAAGTGATGATTATAAAGCCAAGAAAATTAATAAATTACTTAGGGACTTATTTGAAGAACAATATAGTGAAGAATCAGTAGATTTTAATAGATATGAACAATTAGATAGGGATAAAAAAATAGTTTTTGTTGACGACTTTAATAGCATAAACCATGTTGGGAACCGAGATAAGTTATTAGAGTATCTTGTTAATAATGTTGGATATGTAATATTATCAAGTAATGAAATATTTGATGTTAATTTAATAGAGCCTGTAAAGAATGCTTTAAAATATGAATCTGATATAGAAAACTATATTATTTCAGATTTTTATAAGGATAAGAGAGAAGAGCTAATAAGAAAAGTCTGTGAATTAAATTCTCCTGAAATTTGTAGGGATGATATTGATAATCTAATAAGAGTAGTTGATGCTTTTGTTTTGAAAAAGTTTGGATTATTTAACCTTACTCCTGACTTTATAATACAATACATAAAGTTCTTTTTAGGGCAACATGCACAGGAAAGAAGAGGAGAGGGTGTATTTAATTTAA
>CAZIII010000329.1:0-2253 GCA_964539425.1 uncultured Tissierellaceae bacterium
TGGACACAATACTTTATGCAAAATGGATACCTAATAAATATATAGTATCTTTTAACTCCAACGGTGGATCATATATATCCAGCTTATCTACCGATTATAATTCATTAATTGAATTTCCCTCATCGCCTACAAAATCAGGATATATCTTTGAAGGATGGTATAAAGAATCTACTCTTAATAACAAATGGGATTTTAACAATGATAGAGTAACTGGTAATCTTACTTTATATTGTAAGTGGAACAAAATTGATAATGAATTTATATTAAAACTAGATAATAATTCTAAACCTTTTAAAGAAAAACAGGTAGCTATACCTTCAAAAGTTTGGACTATTAAATTCAACATTTTTTTGGATATATCTACCGTTAACAACGAAAACATATTTATCTGGAATCAGACAGACAATATTTATGTAGATAGTATAATACAATGTGCAGATAATAAATTAACTATTGTTCCATTACAAGGCTATTATAGTCTAAATAAGGATTATGTCCTTTATATTACTAAAAATGTAAAATCTATAAATGGAAATAGTTTAACACAACCTATAAAACTGGATTTTAATGTGCGCTAGAAAGCCACGGGGCCCCTATGTGGTAGGATAGTTGTCGTAGATGTAAAATAGTGTATAATAGAAATACGACAATAATCTATGAGGAGAATGATAATGTCTAAAACTAGGAAAAAAACAAGTTATACTAAAGAATTTAAAAACTCGGTTCTTAGAAGATTAGAAGAATCCCCCAAAATTACAATAACAAATCTCTCGGATGAAATAGGCGTTCCTAGAACTACAATATATCAATGGATTAAAAAGGCTGAATCAGATAAAAACAAACCAGTAACTATTAAACCAAATCATAAATGGAGTTCTGAAGATAAATTTCATGTAGTACTTGAAACAGCCCCCCTTTCAGAAACCGAACTAGCTGAATACTGTAGAAGAAAAGGTATCTATGTTGATGAAGTAAAGGCATGGAGAAACCAATGTCTTAAAGCTAATCTAGATGAAAAAGAAGATCCAAAAGAATTAAAAGAATCCCTAAAAGCTGAAAAAGAATTAAATAAAGAACTTCAAAAAGAGCTAAGAATCAAAGAAAAAGCATTAGCAGAAACAGCTGCACTATTAGTACTAAGAAAAAAAGCAACCGCGATTTGGGGGGACCCCGAGGAAGAATGATCAGTGACTCAGATCGCGTGACAGCAGTAATGCTGATCAATGAAGCTAGAGAAAATGGTGCAAGATTAAAACCAGCCTGTGAAGAATTAAATATCAGTGAAAGAACCTATCAAAGATGGACTAAAGAAGGAGATGTGAAAAAAGATCAAAGACCATTAATAAAAAGACCCATCCCTAAAAACAAATTGAGCCAAGAGGAACGAAATGAGGTTATTAAAACAGTCAATAGTCCCAAATATGCAGACTTAGCACCATCACAAATAGTTCCCAAATTAGCTGATGAAGGAATATATTTAGCTTCAGAAACCACAATCTACAAAATCTTAAAAGAAGAAAAAATGAATGCTCACAGAGGTAGAACTAGTCCACCAGTAAAAAGAGAACCACCAACACATATAGCTACAGCTTCAAACCAAGTATGGACCTGGGATATAACCTGGCTAAATGCAGTTATCAAAGGACAATATTACAAACTTTACTTAATTGTGGATATGTTTAGTAGGCTAATAGTAGCATATGAAGTGTGGGAAGAAGAAAAAGCTGCACATGCAGAATATCTAATTAGGAAAGCCACTTTATCACAAGGAATAGCAGGAAAACCATTAGTATTACATTCAGACAATGGAAGCCCCATGAAAGCAGCAACCTTCCAAGCAACACTAGAAAAATTAGGAGTCCAAAGCTCATTCTCAAGACCTAGAGTAAGTAATGATAACCCTTACTCAGAAGCACTCTTTAAAACGATGAAGTATAGACCAAAGTATCCATTTAAGGGATTCAAAAGTCTAGAAGAAGCCAGAAAATGGGTAGAGAAATTTGTGAATTGGTATAACAAAGACCATAGGCACAGTGGAATCAAATTTATTACACCATACCAAAGGCACTATAGCCTAGATAAAGAAATAATGAAAAGACGCAAAGAAACCTATGAAAAAGCAAAGGCAAAACACCCAGAAAGATGGTCAAAAGGAACTAGAAATTGGGAATTGCCAGAATATGTATCGCTTAATCCTATAGCTGAAGAAGAAGCACAGGATTTATTAAATAAAAGTAATTAATCAAAATATTG
>CAZIII010000330.1:0-2237 GCA_964539425.1 uncultured Tissierellaceae bacterium
CATCTGATAACTCTGGGAATGTTTGTCTTAGGGATGTATATCTTACCTCAGAGTTGATGAAGTCCTATGTCTACTGCTTTCTTTATTTCAAAACCTCAGACTCTATTGAACCGGAGGTTCTTCTATTCAAATGCTTTAATTTTAGTAATGCCATAGAATAATACCTTTAAATTAGTAGATATATTAAAAATAAAATTAATGCTGAGATTCCCATGAATATGCAAAATCCATAACTTCCTTTAAGTAATTCAATATCATTCTTTGTTGTATGTGTCAATCCCGTTTGAGACTTGTGATAATTATAGTTTGAATCATAGGTAGTACGAGTCCCACCAAATACAGACATAGCTCCAATTATAAGAACTACAAGAGTAGAGAATTTAAGTAATTCTTTAAAACTAAACTCTAAGAAAAGACTTAGTACAAAAGCCACTAACAATGTTGTAAATACTGTAAGAGCAATCCTCTGAACATACCCAATAATCCCATCCTTGAAAATTTTTTTATACCTTATTCTCCTCATCTATCCATCCTCCCTTTATATATTTATAACCAATTAATCATTGACTATATATTCGATTGCATTATCTCTTTCATAGCTAGATCCTATTGTAGTATCTATTTCGATATCAGGTACTACATATGCCTCCTGCCTTATGGTTCCATCTCTATTTAACATGAGTAATCCACTTGTTTCTATGACTATTCCACTTGGCAATGGAACAAATATAGTATCAAACAAAAAACTCCTTCCAGAAGTTGTCTTGCCTACAACCGTTGCAAAGGCACTATCCTTGCAAAATGCAGCAAAGTTTTCTGATGAAAACTGAGCCGTCTTGTCAACTAATAAATATATTTTTCCATTAAATCCAATAGGATCTACAGGTTTTATTGTTTTATTTTTTAAATGATAATAATCAAAATCTGTTTTTGCATCATTTGCAAATTTATCTAGAATATCACTAGACAATTCAGATATTGGTGCAAAGTCCATACCCCTATACTCATAGAATTCTTTCCCGTAGCTTCCTTTCATAAGTAAATAATTCTCAGCTGTTATATCTTCTTTAGCCAAAGGTTCTACTATATTTTTTATCCAATAGTCGTCATCTCCCATGGTTCTTGTTTTATCTCTTATATCGACTATAAGCTTGTCATAGTCTTTTATTTCCATTAAAAAATCTCTTATTATCTTTCCATCTTCTTCAATTCTATCAGATTCAAATTTGTATATCTTTATATATCCTACTTCATTAGGGACTACTATATCTGTTTTACAATATGCTAAATTCCCAACTTCCTTAGATGCATATTGACTATCCTCTACTAATGCTAATTGAGATTCATCAAAGTCATACATATCTATTACATTTTCTTGATTAAGTACTTCAACCCATGGCTTGAAGTTGTCTTTATATTGTGGGCTAGTATATGTACCATAATAACGTTTAAAAATGCTCAGTCCAATTGTACCTGTATAGATGTCATTTAATTCTTCTAGCATTTTCTCTAATGCATCAATAAAATCTTGATCTGTTTTAGTATTTTCTATGGTCTTCTCAAAATCATCTTTTTTTCCTACCCAGTCAACTCCATTTATTCTCTCATTAACCTTTAATAATGGATAGTTCTCTAAAACATAATTATATAGGTATTCAAAATCCTTTAATCTTTCTTCCATTGTTAGTCCTTCAACACTATCTGATTTTACTTCAGTACTTAATGGTCCATTACTAATATTTTCCCCTGTATCCTTTGTACATCCTACTAAACTAAATACTAAAACAATAGCTAAAATACAAACTAATAAATATCTTTTTCTCATATAGTTCACACTCTCTTTCTTTAGAATAAATAGGTTAAAAGAATAAAATCAATAGTACATTACATCATATTCTAAGTTTATATCATTTTGCAAACTAAATAAATAGCTATAATATTTATTTAAACTCATCAACTCTTCATGAGTCCCTTCTTCTACTAAATTACCTTCTTTTAGTACAAGTATCCTAGATGATATCTTTCTTAAGTTATATAATCTATGGGATATAAAAATACTTATTTTGTTTTTAGTTAAATCAGAAGTCCTCTGAAATATTTCATGTTCTGATACTGGGTCTAGTGATGAACTTGGTTCATCAAGGATGTAGCATTCTGCATCTCTAAGAAATGCACGGGATAATGCTATTCTTTGCCATTGCCCTCCTGATAGCTGTACTCCTTCACTAAACCATACT
>CAZIII010000331.1:0-2236 GCA_964539425.1 uncultured Tissierellaceae bacterium
GCATTTGGTTTTCTATCCAACCCTAATCCTAATCTTGCTCTAGCAGCGACAATTGCTCTTTCATGGAAAATACTTCCCCTGTATTGAGGCACTTCTCCACTTATTACCTTATATGGAATATCATCTACTTCTGACGGATCCCGTTCTTCCCAAGCTATCTTTGCTATTTCTGTGAATACTTGTCTCCTTATGTAAGTAATAGGCGTAAATAATCCTCTTATCATTGAATCACTCCTAATATTTCTGAAATTACCTTCTCTGAGCTTGCGTGTGTAATTATTTTACCATTTAACTCAACTATTGGTGCTTTATTATCTTCACAAAACTTCAAGCATCTTACTGCTTCAATTTCAATTTTCTCTGGATATTCTGATTGTAAAGCCTCTAAGCTTTCTTGCAAATTCAAATTCCCCATCATTGTACAATGAGTTCCCATGCAAATCTTTACTTTAACTGGCATCTTATCACTCCTAGTAAGTATTTATTGTATTGTTATAATTATATCATATTATAGATGAAATAATAGTAAGAATTACTCTTATGATAAAATCAGATTTAAAAATGAATCAGGGGGATGATTCTTATGATAATACATCAATAGAACCTTCCCCTTTACTCCTCTATTATGGATGAGGTCTCAGTATTTCTGTTCTTTTTTCTACATTTTGTTTAAGAAAATCATCCTTTACAACATATCTTTCGTGGTATCCTGCACCTATTTCACCTAATTCATCATATGCAGTAATTTGAAAGATAATTTTGTAATTATTAATTTCTGTTATAGTGGCATTTACTGTAACAAGCATTCCTTTAGTTGTAGGTTGCAGATGATTGATATTTAATATTTTGCCTATTGTTAAGTAATCCTTTGGAAGTAATGGGTCTGCTAAATTTACTGCTGCTTCAATCATTAAAGCAGCTAAAGTGGGTGTTGCTAGCAAATCCTTTATAGCTCCACTTCCAAAATTCATAGTCGTGTCATCTTCTGTAACCATCTTTTGAACAGCTTTAGACATACCTACTTTTAATTCATGCAATTCCATATAATCCCTCCACCCCTCATTATAATATATTAACAATATATTTATTTAATAAATACCCAAATCTTCATTCTATATAGACCACTCAGTTTATTTAAGAATTAGTACTGCAGTAGCATTTTATTATGTCCTGAAATTAATAGTTCATACCTTCCCATCATAAAGTCAATATGAGCCTTTACTAAGTTACTCTTTTTCTTTCTTTTTCCTAGATATAGTTAAGCCACCGAAGCCACCTATTATCGCCATGTAAAATCCAAAATCATACCAAAACCCAGTATTTATTGACTCATAGATACTAATATTCTTGTTACCTATTGAAAATATCAATGATAATGGTGCTATCCAACCATGCCATATACCTGACAGAAAATTAGCTGGTTTCTCAAGATCATATGACCCATCTCCTGGCATACAGCCTGTTAAAACAAATAATACTAATATAATTAAAATGGATAATCTCAGTCTTTGAAATAGAATCTTATTCATTGCAAACCCCTCCTTAATATTTATAGAGCAATTTATTATCAAATGCTTCATTATATACTTATTCTACAAATTTTACCAAATCCCTTCTTTTTTAAAAAATAACCTCTTACTAAATCCATAGTAAGAGGTTATCAAATTACATCCTACTTAACTTTAACCGCAGGCATCTCCATACCACTTTGATATAGTATCAAGCTAGTTACATTCCCTTCTACATCTTTTATAAATCTAATCTTTGCATCTACTACTTTATAAAAGAATTCAGTTTCTGAAGTTGGGAATATTTCAAATTTCTCTTGACCAGTTAGCTGAGCAAAAATCCTATTTTCTTCACTAGTGATCGTAAAAACAACTTGAGGGGCTAATTCATACTCTCCTACATACTTTTTATATAAATCTGCATCTTGTATTTCAATTTCTACTAAAGTCTCTGGTAGTTCGTATCCACCACCTAGAGCTATAGAAGTCAATGTATTTGTTAATTTAGTCGTATCATAATACCCAGTATTAGATAAGATTATAATAGTTAAATCCACATCTATAAGTCTTACTATATTAGAAGTAAAGCCTAATGTATTTCCTCCATGGAAAATTATCTTACCAATTCCTGAGTCAGAAATCATCCATCCATAACCGTAACTTCCTGCTCCTGGCATAGCTATATGCTCATCAAATATTTGATCCATAGTTTCACTTTTTACCAATTT
>CAZIII010000332.1:0-2225 GCA_964539425.1 uncultured Tissierellaceae bacterium
CATTAGCGCCTGTTACTTTACCAAATTGTTCTGGTGTAAATCTTACTGCTAATCCGTAGTTTGCACTATTTAGTACAAGGGCATTTTCACCAACTCCGTCATCATAGATTATCTCATCTTCGAAGCCTACGAATCTCTTTAGTTCTAATAATACTTCTGTTGTTTCCTCTGGATTTACAGTCACTCTAAATTCACCAGGATCAAATCCTTCTGCTACTACCTTAAGTGTATATGTGCCAACTAATACATTTGGAATTGTAAAATATCCATCTTCATCAGCAACAACAGGTAATACCTTAGAATCTTCTACTATTCTAATAGTAGCATTAGATGCTGGATCACCATAATATCTGTCAACAATTCTACCTATTATAGTTCCATGTGGTTTTGGCTCTAATATAAATGTTGCATTTGTAGTTAAATCTTCTTCTACATCAATTACAATGTCCTCTGAATAGAATCCATAAGCTTCTGCTCTCAAGGTATAAGTTCCCATAGGCATTCTCATACTATATGAACCGTTCACTGGATCATTTTTAACGCTTCTTCCTGTTTCCAATACTGTAACTACAGCATTAGCCAATGGAATTCCTCCACCTCTTGCCATAGGAGTATTAGCTACTTCCATATCTGAAACAGTTTCATATTTATTTCTGCTTACTAGATTTCTATTTATTCTGAAGTTTGGTTCTGATGCTATAAACTCTTCACCCTTAGTTTCAGGTTCTGGATTTATAGGAACTAATCCTTCAAATGCATCATGCATTACTTGTATAGCTTCATCTACTTCTTCTTGAGTTGCTTCTTCATTATGATATACATCTGCTGCAAACTGACCAGCTTCTCCTAAAGCAGCTACTGATTCTGGAGTGTATTCGGCTGCGTGCTGAGCAATGAATATAGCATATTCCCAATATACATTCCATAATTCTGTCTTATCTACTGGAATTGGCTCTTCTCCTTCAGCACTTGCTCCCATAATATATACATCATCTACATACCAACCACTATAGAATACTGATGAATCTGAGTGGAAGAAGAATCTAATCTTTATAGTCTCTCCATCAAAATCAGATAGATCAATTTCTTCTGTGAGCCATTGTTGTAATCTAGTACCATATTTTCCACCTGTTCCAGGAGTAATATTAGTCCAAGTAGCTCCATCATCATTGGAAACTTGTACTTGGCCATAATCCCATAGAGTTGATGTTCCTTCTAAATCATACCAGTGGGTGAATGTTAAAACAGCACCACTGTTTTCAGGTATTATTATAGCTGGAGATTCTATATAGGCATCATTACTTCTTGTATAATTTCCAGCTAGATTAGTTGCCCATAGATTAACTCCTGAATTAGCTGCATTAGGTCCAGATGTTGGAGTACCCCATTCCCAATCATTAGCTGTACCTGCTGTAAGTCCTAAAGTAAATCCACCATTATCATTTTCAAAATCTGTTCCAAATAAAGCAGTATAGCCTAAAGCTATGGCATTGGCTTCATTTGAATATTCACTAAGGTTTCCTGAGAAATCCTCTGAATCTACTACATAATAGTATTCTGAATTTGCTTCTACTGTATCGTCTACAAAAGTATTATTTAGAGTTTCACTTACTTTTACATATTCTCCACCTGCCATATCTGAACGATATATATTGTAATGGTCTAAATCTCCATCCATTACAGGTAGCCATGCTAATTTTATTCCTCTAATATTTGGTATTGCTGCTAGATCTGTTGGAACTGCCGGAGCTTCTGTATCTACTCCAACTAGTCTAACATTATCAACATACCAACCTAAATCTTGAGTATAAGTATTAGATACAAATCTAAATGCAGCAAATACTGGAGTATTGGATCCAATATATTCCCCAAGATTAACTACAACTTCTTTCCAGTCCCCTGAAGCTCCTGAATATTGTGGTCCCGCTTCTATCCAGGTATTTCCATAATCATTGGTCAATAAAACAGTACCATAATCATAAGTTGCCTGAGTTAAATACCAATGGTTAAATCTTAAAGTAGCGGATTCTAGACTCCCATCTCTTAAATCTATAGGAGGCGTTATCATCCAACTATCTGCACTTGCAGTATAACTACCATTTAATATAGTTCCTGCTACTTGCTCTCCTTCATATGGTGCTGGGCTTGTTCCTGATGGTAGACCCCATTCCCAAACTCCATCCATAATCCAGCCATTGATGTTGTTTTCAAAGCCTTGTGAATAT
>CAZIII010000333.1:0-2217 GCA_964539425.1 uncultured Tissierellaceae bacterium
TAGCTTTTGTAAGTCTTGGAATTGCCAATGCCGCCAAAATCCCCAGTATCGCAATTACAACAATCAGTTCAATAAGGGTGAACCCGAAAAATTCTCACTATTTGTTGATGTGCTTTGTAAGTACGAATGGCTGTTTTCTGCGATTTATCGGGGTTTTTACATTCTTAATATATGGTTTTGTTAGCTATCACAACCAAATCATATGTTTTCATAGCTATTGCAATAGTATTAAGCAACTTGAAAGCCATTTTATGCTCACCATTAGTTAGTTTTGTTGATTGTATCTATAACTATTTTATATATCAAAGTTCTCTATTACAAATAGTGTGGAGATGGTATTCTTCTTATAGCCTGTATATTCGATGTTTACCCAAATTATACCACACTAATCTACAACTAACAACAAATATTTTTTCTAATTTTCTTAATTTTTCCACTACTTATATTCTAATCAAATAAGTCCTCTACAGCTTCTGCTTCTCCATATTTTAAAAGGAAATCCACTACTGCTATCTCAAATATATCTTTTTGACTAATCCTTCTATTCTTACTAAAATCTATTATCATGTTTTCTAAAGTAGAATTCATATTAAATGCTTTTGATTTGTAGTTTCCCTCTATTTTATATCTTGGAAGCTCATCAGCTTCTTCATCTGTAGCACCATTTTTTACAGCCTTTTTCTTCCCACTCTTTAGTTCATTTATTCCTTGGAGCATTTCTATTAATACTTCTTCC
Source organism: uncultured Tissierellaceae bacterium (assembly GCA_964539425.1). GTDB lineage: Bacteria > Bacillota > Clostridia > Tissierellales > Tissierellaceae > JAVKTS01. The sequence goes on from CAZIII010000333.1 coordinate 737, forward strand.
AAGGCTTCAGATTCAAAGTTTAGTGGTCTTACATTTGAGTTATTTTCTTCTTCCTTTTTTATCTTTGTATAATTGTTTTTCTTAACATCCCATTCATATTTTTTTCTTTTCATAAATGTAGCCATCTCATTGTGACTTGTAAAACCAGTTTGTTCTGCAATGTCCTTAGGGTTTGCTCCGTCTTCTGTAAATAATGATATTACAAGGGCTGCTTTTGATACTCCCTTTAGTTGTAGAAGGTTGTTTCTTGCTTTTCCAGAATACTTTTCTGCAGCTGGTACAAACTTTCTATCTCTTGATTCCCAGGCAAAGTTTCTTCTTCTCATATAGTTATCAAGAGATGCTGGATTGCTATAACCTAATTCTTCAGCTATATCTTCTTTCTCTTTTCCCTCATCAAGTAGGGCTAAAACCTTATTTACCTGTCTGTCAAATACAGGTTCCTTACATTCTATAAGTGCCATGTCTAATCCTCCCTTCTTAGCTGTTAAGTGTATTTACTGCTTCTGAAAGTGCATCTATGTTTGTGTGGGTATAAACTGAAGTGGCTGCTAAATTTGAATGTCCTAGTAGTTTAGATATCTCCACAATCCCTACCTTCTTCTGTACTAGGGCAGATGCAAATGAATGCCTTAGTATATGGCAAGTGACTTGCTTCTTTATACCAGCCTTTGCAGCAGCCTCTCTTAAGGTAAAGCTAATGTGTGGATATGATATGCTTCCACTTCCAGATTGTCTTGTGGAAAAGAAATAATTTGATTCAGGAGCATCTCTGTGGTTTTCAATATAATCTTTTAATAGTTTGTGTAGATTATCATTTATTGGAACTACTCTGTCCTTCCTGTTCTTTCCCTCTATTACATAAATAATCTTACTCTCCAAATCCACATCTTCTATTTTTAAGTCCCTACATTCTGAAATCCTAAGTCCAGTGTTATAGAGGAATATTACTATAAGCTTTATGATGTAAATATCTATTGCTTCTGCTACCTTCATTACTTCCTCTTCTGATAAATAGACCCTCTCTTTCTGTGGAAGTCTTATAGGGTCCATTCTTGCTGCAATATCTTTTTCAACTAGATCCTTTTTCTCTGCATATTTGTAAAAGCTTCTTAGGGTGTAAAAGTACCTGCTCCTGCTATTTGGAGCAAAGTCTCTTTCATCTTTCAAATATAGCATAAAGTCTTCTAAGTCCTGTTCAGTGATTTCATCTACAAATACTGGTCCGTTGGCTTTCTCTTCTAGATATTTTCTAATAAAGGTCATGTCCCTTGTGTAACGTTCTATGGTATTTGGACTTCTATCTATACTTTCCAAATATTTATCAAACCTTTCACAGGCTTCACTTAGTAGCATATTGCCACACTCCTTTCTTTTAGGTTTTCATTATTAATAGGTATAAACTATCCTCCTATTAGTGTTACATGTTACCACTACAAACCCTTGTAATCAAGTCATTTCAAAGGGTTAAGGCTATTTAT
>CAZIII010000334.1:0-2211 GCA_964539425.1 uncultured Tissierellaceae bacterium
GGAGTTATTTTAGCTGTAAAAGATATTCTTGCTAATTCATCTGCTCCATAATATAGATTCTCTTTAACTTCCATAATTCCTAAATCCAATGACTTTTGTGTCGGCAAGTTATGCTCTTCTGTTTTGGATTTAATTAAAAAACCCGACTCTCTCAAAATACGAAAAAGTCGGTTTCTTCCTATATCTAATCCATTTTGTTTTAATATTGTGGATAAATTACCTATTAATATTGAATCCTCTGAACCCAATAGGGTATTTGCAAATTCTACCTTTTCTTCTTGTAGCATAAGTTTCTTTTCTTTTTCATCGATTATATTATTTGCTACTTGAAGTGCCTTAGCCATAAGTTCTTCATTACTTAAAGATTCTTGTCCATCAATATATCCTCCCGATTTCCTTATAGATGGTAGAACTTCTGAAGTTACCCATCTTTTGAATTCTTTTGCCTTAGGTAAGTTACTTGAAAGAATTAAGGAATACATGCCAGATTCATTAATAATATTCATATTTCGCATTTGTCTGCCGTCGTGAATCCCTACATCAGCTTTATCTTCATTGCTTACATGTCTAGACAAGGCATCTCTAGAATTTTTATATCCTAAAGCATCAGAGATGTCTTTTGCAACAAACCATGGATTCAAGTGCTTATCTTGTATAATTCTAATACTACCTAGATCTTTATGTTCATATATCTTTAAACTTGACATGCTATTCCTCCTTCACAACTTCCTCTGGTTTAGTTGTCATAATGGAATAAAGTAAAGTGTCTTTTGGAAATTTATCTACAAAAGGAATAATTACATTCCCATAAAACAAAAGACCCTCTCCTTCATTGGAGTTGGTCACATAAGATAATTGATGAGGAGATATACTTAATTGTTTTGCTAAAATCTGTCTATCTCCTGAAGCTTGATTTAACATGTATATAAAGTCAGAGTTCTCAAAGATATTTTCTATTTCTCTAGAAGCTAGTAAGTCTTTAATATTCTGCGTTATACCTGTTGGCATCCCACCCCATTTACGAAACCTCTTCCATATTTCCACTGAATAGGAAGCAGTCTGTTCTTCTTTTAGTAATAAGTGAAATTCATCTACATAGTATCTAGTATTTCTTTTCTCTGCTCTATTTTTTGTTACTCTATTCCAAACTTGATCTTGTACTATTAACATTCCTATTTTCTTTAATTGATTTCCTAAATCTTTAATATCATAACAAACCAATCTATTATCTACGTTTACATTAGTTTTATTGTTAAATACATTTAATGAACCTGTAACATATATTTCCAATGCCGTTGCCAGCCTCTTTGCTTCCGGTTCTTCTTGTTCTCTAAGAATGTTATATAAATCTTCTAATATTGGCATGTTTTCTGGTTTAGGATTGTCTAAAAACTCTCTATATACAAGATTTACAGATCTATCTATAATAGTCATTTCAACTGGTTCTAGTCCATTTTTCCCTCCTACTATTAGCTCACATAGTGATAAAACAAACTCTGATTTCAATGATAGTGGATTATCATCATCGCTATAAGCAAGATTTAAATCCATAGGATTAATGTATTGGGTAGATGTAGGTGATATTTTAATAACCTGTCCATCTAGCTTATTAACTAAAGGATAGTATTCAGCCTCTGGATCACATATAATAACATCATCTTCTGTGATTAAAAAAGCATTAGTTATTTCTCTTTTAGCTGAAAATGATTTACCTGCCCCAGGTGTTCCCAAAATCAATCCATTTGGATTTTTAAGTTTCTTTCTATCTACCATTATCATATTGTTAGATAGTGCATTTAAACCATAATATAAAGACTCTCCAGTCATAAATAACTCTTGAGTTGTAAATGGTACAAATATTGCAGTTGAACTTGTAGTAAGTCCTCTTGTTATCTCTAATTTATTATCTCCTAATGGTAAGGAAGACATAAGAGCAGTTTCCTGTTGGTAATCTAATCTTTTAATGGCACAATTATATTTTTGAGCTATTCCATTAGCTTGAAATATAGTATTCTCTAATGTTTGTCTTTTTTTAGAAGTATTAACTATTATTATTGTAACTAAAAACATTCTTTCATTTCTATTTTGTAAATCCTCTAATAATGATTTTGCCTCTCCACCAAAAGTAGCCAAATCTGATGGAATTATATCCATATCATAACCAGCTCTTACGGCTTTTTTCTGTTCTTCTATCTTCATCCTATCTAAGTC
>CAZIII010000335.1:0-2202 GCA_964539425.1 uncultured Tissierellaceae bacterium
TCACCTTCCTTAAAGTATAAAATATCACATTACCGGAATAATATCAAGCTATTATATTCATAAACATATCTATGGTTCCGAGTAGTCCATTTTACATAATAGAAAATAGTATAGCAACAAACCTTGATGATATCTAATTGATATATGAGGGATTTAGCCTTTAAAGTTTAAAAATTCTTTTTGTTGTTTTTTATAATAATTACTTCGACTTTACGTGTTTTAAAATGGTATTACTTAATTTTGAATATACCTCCCCCCTCCCCCAAAAGTAACACTTTATTTAATTGTTTATGTTTTATCCTGTATTTATAATTAATTCAGTGCTATATTTCAATAAATATAGGCCTTTATATAACTGCCTGATTAATTCTATCCTTGTATTTAGTGATTTCCTAATCCTTCTACAATAAAACAATTCCAAATAATTTGAAGCTAAAAATATTAAACATATGACTGCTTCTATTGCATTGCCAACATGTACGTAACTATTGATTATTTATAGTTTTCTTGTCTTAAAATCACTGTTGTTTTCGTCAATTTAATGTTCAATTAAAAATCTTTAAAATTAAGCTTTAGATAATACCCCTCTACAGGACTATAATCATGTATATGATTTTCATTAAGTAGCAGTATTTTTAATTTGCTAAGTCTTTTAAGAGGATTTATATCAGATATTTTATTATTATTTAATTTTAGCTCTGTTAGATTTACTAACCCACTCAGGGCTCTTATATCTGCATCTCCATCATAATCCAAATATAATTCAGTCAGATTAGTTAAAGTCTCAAAAAAGCTCAAATCGACAGACTTATATAACCCTAAATTTAGCCAATTTAATTTTGTTAATTTATTTAAGCTATCTAAATCAGTGACATCGTTTAGATACAAACTAAGGTTCGTCAAGTTTGTTAAATTATTCAGGAAATTTATATCACTTAATTCGTAATTATAGAAATATAATTCGGTTAATTTATTTAACTTTCCTAATACATGGATATTTTCCAAATCAATATTTTCGCAATGTGAAATATTAAGTATCTCTAATTTATTTAAATTTCCTATAGGTCTTATATCCTTAACCCAAGTATTTCGTATATTCAATTGAGTTAATTTTTTTAAATCATTTAGCGCACTTATATCACTAAAATTATTATGGGATAGGATTAACTTTACTAAATTGGTTAAATTACTTATATTGCTTATATCGTTGATATCATTGAATGATAAGTCTAATTCTTCTAAATTGGTTAGATTTTCAAATTCCGCTTAATTCTTTTATATTAGCCGAAACAACCTCCAGTTCAGTAATATTCTCCAAATCAACTTTATAAATTTGACCTGATGGTTTTGATATCTTTTCTCTAATTGCTATCTCTAAAGAAGAATCAGAAAAAGCTATCGAATCATTACCGTAGTTTTCTGTAGTACTATTAGGACTTTGAATTAGTTCCCTAGATTTACCTTGATTATAATGCATACCTGCCCATGCTATACAAATACAGGCTATAATAATAGCAAGATATCTTTTCATTAAAATCCCCCCTTACACATTAAAAATCTTATAATGTATATTTATTTTATTAGAATTAAAAATAACTTTATCTTATAAATATTGTTTATATAGGCCTAGATATTTTTTTAAAAAAAGCAGTACCCCTCTGATTATAGGTTATTATTATTTATAATAAATTTCAATACTTTTCAATACAATCAGTTATTTTATGGCAAATCTCAAGTCTTTTAGATGTTTTGGTACTGCTATCCTTATAGGACATTTTATTCTCACCATAGACAGTTATTGGGGCTGAATATTCTATATATTTTTATACTCTCTTTAGTTTTTTCCCACTAAAATAATTTAACTATAGAATAAGGTTATTTAAAAAATATTATCCTATCGTAAATTAACACAATGATAAAGAGTAGAAGTAAATAACCCCTACTCCTTTCTCCTACGTAGCTAGCCCAATAACAACCCCAACCCCATCAAAAACTTCTTTCCTTTTCCTGCCTTTTCCAACATTATTAAAAACGATATGTTTTTCGTCATGAATAAACTTCATAACAGCATATCGTTTCTGTTGATAAGCAGCCATTTCGGGAGCATTTCCTACTATTAAATTTTCTGTATTCCTACCACGCACTCCACGTGCCTTGAGAGGTCAATAAAGATGTCGTGAAAAGATAGTATCCCCTTGGTGT
>CAZIII010000336.1:0-2196 GCA_964539425.1 uncultured Tissierellaceae bacterium
AGTATCTCCATCAAAATAAATATTATTGAGGATTATCTCCTCTTCTATACAATTCTATAAAATCACTTTTTTGTTTTACATATAAAACATATTCATTTTGAGATATTAATGCTCTCTCTCTTAAATTCCCTAAGATTTCAACAAATTCTTCACATAATTTCAACAGCAAATTTTCTAATTCCTTCAACAAATCCACCCTCCATATGCTTTAAATGTATTCCCAAATCTAGACCCTAGTACTCCACTTAAATTTCTTTGCAAAATTATTCCCTTAAATAATTCTTAAATAAATTTATAAACCAGGTGTACGAAAATTATAGAGAATTTAATATAGTGCATAAATAACATATTCTATTTATTAAAAACAACCTTAATATATAGTATTCGAGATTTGTTTAAATATTCCTTCTTTTTTAATATTTAATTACTAAAAATAGTCCAAATGGACTATTTTTAGTAGCTATATTTTTAGTTTTTCTTTTTCAAATTCACTTTTTATCAAAGGAACTAATTCTGAAATACTAACCTCTAATTTTTCCTCACTACCTCTAATGGAATATTCTACAATAGATTCTGCAGCTCTCTTACCCACTGTAATTCTAATTGGTATACCTATTAAATCTCTATCTTTAAATTTAACTCCTGCTCTCTCATTTCTATCATCTAAAAGTACTTCAACACCTAATGACTCTAGTTCATTATATAGTTTTTCTCCTAGATCCATTTGTTCCTCATTTTTTACATTTATTACTGTAACTATGGCATGATAAGGAGCTATTACTAAAGGCCATTTTATTCCTTCTTCATCATGATATTGTTCCACTACAGCTGCAACAGATCTTGAAACTCCAATACCATAACAACCCATTACGAATGATTTCTCTTTACCATTTTCATCTAAGAATTTTGCACCTAAGTCATCTGAGTATTTTGTCCCCAACTGGAATATATTTCCTACTTCTATTCCCCTATCCATAACCAAAGGTTTTTCACATTTAGGGCATATATCCCCTTCTCTTACTAAAAGTAAATCTTCTACTATTTCACCTGTAAAATCTCTACCATAATTTACATTCTTTAAATGATAATCTGTTTCATTTCCACCTGCTATTAGGTTTTTCATTTTAGAAATTCTAGAATCAACTAGCAATCTTACTTCTTTTTTTAATCCCACAGGTCCAGTAAATCCTTTATTAGCCCCTGTGATTTCAAGTATCATATCTTCAGTAGCCATTTCTAGCTCATGCTCACCTATCCCAAGATAATTACATAACTTAGTCTCATTCAATTCCCTATCTCCAGGGACAATGACAATCACTGGTTTTCCTGCTGCACTAAATACTATAGCTTTGGCAAAATTTCTATGTTCAATTTTAAATAGTTCTACTAAATCTTCAATAGTTGTAGAACCTGGAGTATGCACCTTTTCTAGGTCAAGAGTTTCTCCATCTCCATTATTTATTTCATATATTACTTCTGCTTTTTCATCAGTAGCTGCATAGTCACAATGATTACAATATGCTACGAGACTCTCTCCTACATCTGACATAGCCATAAACTCATGGGATATCTTTCCTCCCATTGCACCAGTATCACCTTGCACTACCTTATATTTTAGTTTAAGTCTTTTGAAAACTTCATCATAGGCTTCCCACATCACTTGATAAGCTTTTTTCATGTTTTCTTCGTCTACATCAAAGCTATAAGCATCTTTCATTATAAATTCTCTACATCTCATCAATCCAAATCTTGGTCTTTTTTCATCTCTATATTTTGTTTGAATTTGATATAAATTTAATGGAAGTTGCTTGTATGATTTTACTTCATCCTTTACTAAGTTAGTAAAATATTCTTCGTGGGTAGGCCCTAGGCAAAATTCTCTATCATTTCTATCTCTTAATCTAAACATTTCTGGACCAAAGTTATCCCACCTTCCTGTAGCCTCCCATAATTCTTTTGGTTGAATAGCTGACATTAAAAGTTCTTGAGATCCAGCTCTATTCATTTCTTGCCTAACGATTTCTTCTACTTTTCTTATTACCCTATATCCCATTGGTAGGTATGAATACACTCCACTAACTAGTTTCCTCATCATACCTGATCTAAGAAGCAATTTATGGCTTGCTATTTCTGCCTCTGCTGGCATTTCCCTTAAGGTAGGTATATAAAGTTTTGACATTTTCATTAAATTCACTC
>CAZIII010000337.1:0-2169 GCA_964539425.1 uncultured Tissierellaceae bacterium
GAACTCCTCCTTTGATCCCTAGTTTATATAAAATATCTCCTCGATTTCCCAGCAAGACATTAAATCTGAATTATCCATGGCAGAATAATTTAAGATAAAATAAGAAGATACAACTATAATAGTAACATAATTATACCTTCCTCCATTTCCGTCCAACCTATCTGCTTGAAGAATTATTTGTTTTCTTCTTTTGCCATAAAATATCTTAAATAAGCTTCAAACATAAGCTCCTTATCTAGCCCATCACGACTAAAATGTATAGCATCAAAAACAGTCTTAATATCTTCATAAGCACCTAAACTATTGAGGACTAGAATAAACTTTTCCCTTACTCCTTCATAGTCTCCACTTTCTAAATCTTCTAAAGCTAGTATTATCAATTCTCTAATATCATTTACCCAAATAGCATATCTTCCATCTGTTGCTGGACTATTATCAATTTGATCAAAGACAGCTCTTTCTAATCTTGAATAAAGATGATTCTTATCATTATATCGTTCTCGTCCTTGTTTCCAGTATGGTTCATCATTTTTTAAACTTTCATAGAATCCTAGAACTTGTCGTATTTCATCAACTAATTCTCTACCAGGTTTATCTTTATCTACTCCTATCCTAGCCAGTTTTTTTACTTCCTCTAAGGATAAGGCTTTTCCTCCTAACCCCTGTTTATTCCAAAGGTAACTTTCCCTTATTTCAGTATCTGGATGATAATCCCCTAGCCATTCATCACTTGCTTTAAATCTTTGATTTTTATTAAGTATTGCTATAAGGCCTTCCTCTATTCTAAGCCTTTCCGCTTTATCCCTTACCTCTATACAAGTAAAGCCAGTATTTTCTTTCAAATACCTAGATACCTTTTTTCTCTATTTCTTTCTCATAAACTGGTCTTAATCTATCTTTATTTTCTTCCTTTATTTTAGGACTAGATGTATTTAGCCTCCATATATCTAGATATTCATCTTCTTCTTTATTCAATAGAGCTAAACCTATATTTTTTCTAAAAATACTTCCATCTTTATTTTTCCTAAGATAGTGATCTTTAAGCCTTGCTTTTAATCTACCATCTGCTCTATGTGTGCCCACCCTTACAATCCTATCCATACCATAAGCAGATTCTCCTGACTCAAATATCAGATATATTCCATTTTCAAAACCTATGTCATCTATTTTATCCCAAGAATAATAAGGCATTTTTCTAACAATATTATGTATTATTGTCGCTCTTTCATCCACTTCTTCTATCAAATCTTTTAATCTTGGGACTCTTTTAAACATGGTTAACCCCTCTAGGGGTAATAGATAATTTTTAAAATAATCTAGCAAATATTCATAATATTTTTTCCTGCAAGAATTATAAACTCATCTCTTTCTAAATCTGTTCTATATTTCAATCTGGAAACTACTTCTTGTGACCACTTTCTTCTTTCAGCTAGGGACTTATCTACTAAAGACTCATCATAAGGATGAATTGTATCTTCTAGATTTAACAGGCCATGTTTAGCAGATAGTACAAAAACCTCATCGCAGATCTTCTTTGCATATTCTAATGAAAGTTTAAAAATATTGCTTTCAGAATACATTTCTTCTGCTGAACAAAAATAATCTTTTTTTGCCTTAGAGCATGATATTAATCCTATTTTCACCAAGTCTACCTCCAATCCTATTGGAAACCTTTACCACTTATTTCTGATATTAGTTTGCAAAATTGTTCCCATTCTTTGGGATAGTTGTTACTGCCAGATCTTTTTATACTTTTTTTAGCCTTTACTAGTTCAATTTCCCACTGGGTACCATCTAAAATCTCATTATCATCGTATCTTCTCTTCCAGTTAAGAATATTTGTGTCTATAAGCTTATCCTTAAATCTTTCTAAAACATCTGGATCTAAATTTATAGATAAATTATCTCCTTCATATATTGAGTGGCTATAGATGATTTCTCCTGTCTTAAGGTCTATCGAAAGACTTTGATGCCCTTGATGATAGCCTCCAATAGAAATATTTATCTTTTTAATTTTTTCATAAGCGTAATAAATAGCTTCCTCCTTATCCCACTGGTTCTCACAATTATTACAATGGTATTCTGGGCTATATTCTATGTCAATAAGACATCCCCCTAATTTAACCTTACCTGCAGCTTCAAGCATAATTCCTTCTCCACTTGGATAGC
>CAZIII010000338.1:0-2166 GCA_964539425.1 uncultured Tissierellaceae bacterium
CCATATCTTCAGTAATATATATGGGAACATGTTTTCTGCCGTCATGTACTGCTATTGTATGACCAACCATATCTGGAAATATAGTTGAACGACGTGACCATGTTTTTATAACTTTCTTTTCATTGCTTTTGTTTAGCTCTTCTACTTTTTTAAGAAGATGATCATCACAAAAGGGTCCTTTTTTAAGAGATCTACCCATGATTACTCCTCCTTTCAGATATTTAACTACTTAGTCCTTCTTCTTACGATATATTTGTCTGATTTCTTGTTTTTCTTTCTAGTCTTAAGTCCCAATGCTGGTTTACCCCATGGAGTTGATGGTGCAGGCATACCAATAGGTGCTCTACCTTCTCCACCTCCGTGCGGATGGTCAACAGGGTTCATTGCAGTACCTCTAACAGTAGGTCTAATTCCCATATGTCTACTTCTACCAGCTTTACCGATAGTAATAAGTTCATGAGATATGTTTCCAACTTGACCAATAGTAGCTCTACAATCAACTCTTACTAGTCTAAATTCACCTGATGGAAGTCTAAGTTGAGCAAATTCGCCCTCTTTTGCCATCAATTGTGCTGATGTTCCTGCTGATCTAACTAATTGAGCTCCTTTTCCAGGTTTTAATTCAATATTATGAACTGTTGTACCTACAGGTATATCTTTTAGTTTCAAAGCATTACCAATCTTAATATCTGCTTTTTCTCCGGATTCAATCATATCTCCTACTTTTATATTATGTGGTGCTAATATATATTTTTTCTCACCATCTGCATAAAATATAAGAGCTATATTTGCTGTTCTGTTAGGATCATATTCAATAGCAGCTATACGACCTGGTATTCCGTCTTTATTTCTTTTAAAATCAATTATTCTATATTTTCTCTTAGCTCCACCGCCTCTGTGACGAATAGTAATTCGGCCTTGAGAGTTTCTTCCACCACTTCTATTTAAATTCACAACTAGTGACTTTTCAGGCTCTGTTTTTGTGATTTCTTCAAATGAAGAAACTGTCATTTGTCTAAGTGCAGGGGAAGTTGGTTTGAATTTTCTAATGCTCATTATTTTTCCCTCCTTCTATAAAACTTCTATTACATTCCTTCGAAGAATTCTATTCTCTTAGAGTCTTCAGTTAGTTTTACTATAGCTTTTTTCCAATCTGGTCTTTTACCAGAGTTAGCACCTTGTCTCTTGATTTTACCAAGCATATTCATAGTACTTACCTTTTCAACCGTTACACCGAATATAGTTTCTACAGCTTTTTTAACTTCGGATTTATTTGTCTTTTTATCAACCACAAAAGTATATTTGCCGTATGCCATATCATCCATACTTCTTTCAGTTATTACTGGTCTGATGATAATATCGTGTGGATTACGCATTATGCATACACCTCCTCCACTTTTCTTACTGCATCTTTAGTTATAATAAATGAATTATATTTTAATATATCATAAACATTTATAGTATTAACAAGAGCAGTTGCTACATTTGGAATGTTACTTGCTGATTTAATTACATTTGTATTTTTTTCTCCCATAACGATTAAGGCTTTCTTATCAGCATTGATTTTACTTAAGAAATTAGCCATATCTTTAGTTTTTGGAGTTTCAAAATTAATTTCATCAATTACTATTATTTCATTGTTTAAAACTTTTGAAGTTAAAGCAGATTTAAGTGCAAGTCTTCTAATCTTCTTAGGCACCTTATAGCTGTAATCTCTTGGTTTTGGTCCAAATGTAACTCCACCACCTGTGAAATGTGGTGCTCTAGTACTTCCTTGTCTTGCTCTACCAGTACCTTTTTGTTTCCAAGGTTTTCTACCGCCGCCTCTTACTTCTGCTCTAGTTTTAGTGGATTGTGTACCTTGTCTTTTATTTGCAAGTTGGTTTTTTACTACTTCATAAACCACATGTTGGTTTACTTCGATTCCGAATATATTATCGCTTAATTCAATTTCACCTACTTGTTCTCCTAACATGTTATAAACATTTACTTTAGGCATTTTACATCCTCCTTTCCGCCTGAATTATTGCTTCTTAACCGTCGCCTTAATAGTTACAATTCCTTTTTTAGGTCCAGGTATCGCGCCTCTTATCAGGATTAAATTCTTTTCTACATCTACTCGAACAACTTCAAGATTTTGTATAGTTACTTTTTCGTTACCCATTC
>CAZIII010000339.1:0-2140 GCA_964539425.1 uncultured Tissierellaceae bacterium
AAGATATATGAAGAGCATATTTTCACATATGAAGTTGGAAGACCAGAGCATTACAAACATCATGAAACTCCTTTTGAAATAATAGACGATACTACAGTAGTAGCTAGTAATGATTATTTTTTCTACTATTTAGCTGGAGATGAGGTGAATCCCGAGACAATTAGAGAAAAAGGCTTATTATATAACCAAAAACTTGTATTAAAAAAAGAATTTATAATTACAGGTATACTGGATACTTATACGGATAAATGGGATTTGGGAGGATATAAATCTCCAAATGCTTTTTTAACAGAAGAAGGTGGAAGGGCATTTACTAACGCCTTGTATAACACGAGTTTAGGAGATTTTTCAGATTACGAATTTGATTATAATACATTCCTCTATTCAAAAACATTTAATGAAGAACTTATGGGAGAACTAGAGAAGAATTATCCAAATAGAGAGAAATCATCTGAAGAAGTCAAAATCCAAAACTATGGAGACTTTTATAGTTGGATGTCTATGTATGGCATGAGCAATGAAGAAGTAGAATCATATCTAGAAAAACAAGAAGAACTCATGGAAAAATTAAGTATTAAAAGAAAACCAGAAGAATGGAGAGATGATTCCTTAGAAGGTTCACAAAAAACTGGAGGAAAAATAGAGGTCAATACAGCTAATTTACGTAAAAATAGATTTTCATATCCAGATTATAGTATTTCAACAGAATATGTTTTAACCTTAACAATTATAGCAGTAATCTTTATTGCAACGGCATTAGCAATATTCCAGATATTTTTAACTCAAATGAAGAGAAGATCAAGAAAGATAGTTTTATTAAAATCCATAGGTGCCACTAATATTCAGATTATAAAGGTTCTTATATTTGAAGGATTATATCTTTTGAAAAATGGTCTTTTAGTAGGTATTCCTGGAGGAATCGGACTTGCTGCTGCTATTATTTATGCTATGAATACTTTTGGAGGAAGAAATCTTCAATTTCATATAATTCCAGCATTCTTTATACTTGGTATAGTAGCAGGTTGTTTAGCATTATTTATAGGTATGGCTGTCCCTATGTTTTTTGCCATAAGAATTCCTTTAGTAGGTACTATGTCAAAACCTCCAAAACATAAGAAAATTAAACATAAGGAGAAAGAAAACCAAAAGATATATCGCCAGACTTTTAAATATATTAACTGGAAATACTTTAAGTTAAACAAAGGTAAGACTTTTATATCCTTTGGGATATCTTTGATTACTATTACAATACTTTTAACTACTGTTTTACTTTGTTATTTCTCTTTTGACAACTATAGAACCAATGTTTTGCTAAAAAATAGACCTGATTATGCAATAGAAGCTTTCTTCGGTGAAACTAGTAGACAAATGTGGTCTTTGGAAAAAGAATTACTTGCAATCGAAGGGGTTGAATCCTCCGAGTCATATAAAGTTGGTAAGCAAACATTTTTATGGTACGAAGGTATTGAAAAGAATGAGATGTTACGAACCTTCGATAATCTATTGCCACCAAGACTACTAAATAGTCATTTTTCTTACTATAATAAGGAACTTGAAGATCAACCTGAGTGGATTAGCAATGCCTTATATACAAAGATTTATGGTATAGAGCCTAGTGGAGACTTATATAAGCGATATGAGAATATGCTAACGGAGGGAACTATAGATAAAGAAAAATTCACCAAGGGTGAAGAGGTTATTCTACTAATCCCAATGTATCTTAAAGGAGATAGTAATATTGAAGCAAGACCCTTTGAGGAAAAGAAAGTTTTGGATGCTACAAATGAAGATAATAGAATGAATTGGATGTTTGAACAAACTGGCTCTTACAAAACTACTTATAGTAGTAGATATAAAAACTATTATAGCAGACAAAAAGATATAGAGCCGGGAGATACAATCTACTTATCCTCTGACAAAGAGCAGGTAAGTGGTGAATCAACTTTATCTTCCTATGCGACTAAGGAAGTTGTTGTAGCAGGGATTATATACTATTTCGATAAAGATGAGATTTGGCCATTTTCTAATAATATTGCACCCTATGCTGTTATTGGATCCCATGATTGTATGGAATCAATATATCCAAGTTCTAAATTTGGAATGGGCTACTATAGTCCTAGTCAGTTGAAAACTGTAATAG
>CAZIII010000340.1:0-2114 GCA_964539425.1 uncultured Tissierellaceae bacterium
GCTTCGACGAGCAGATCCAACTCATCACCAAAGCCTTTGAGCCGTCGATCGGCGTGACACCCTATACTTCCCAGGTCAATGTCTCTGATTCGACCGCCATCTCCCTGCCTCTCTACGAAACAGAAGAGAATCTGCCGATCGGGACTATGTTGTGGGCAGACAAAGGAGAGGAGTACCTTCTTCTACAGGTCGCCCGTCAGTTGGAGGAGAAAGATTATCTCAAGACTGATATTCATGAGCTGGACAACTAGAGAGTTATCTTTTCATATTCCCTAAGAGATACGGGGAAAAGATATGATTTATAATTTCATTAAAAGAATTTGTTGCCTATACGCACAATGTATTGAACTAACGATAGATTATAGGTATAATAAAATTACCTTTTAGGTAATATATTGTGACGTGGAGGCTGTCATGCAGATTTCTTATAGGAAAAATAAAGTAAAAAAGCAATGTACAGATTTAAGGCAGGCAAAAAAAGATTTTCCTCAAAAGATTGCTATTAAACTTTTAAAATTGATAAACTTTATCGAAGCGGCTGACAATTTAGAATCTGTAGTAAACAATCCCGTCTATCACTTTCACGATCTAAAAGGGGATAAAAAAGATATATATGCTTTAGATATTGATGGGAGAAGGAGCCCTTATAGGCTGCTGGTCACATTTGAGGAAGATGAAATCGGTAAAGTATTTACTGATTCTATATCTATCGAAGCTATAATAGTTGAGGAGGTCAGTAAACATTATGAGTAAAGAAGTTATATATAAAGAGTTAATTGCTTTTCATCCCGGTTCATATATTGAGGACATTGTTGAAGAATTAAATATTACTCAAAGTGAGTTTGCTGAACGATTAGGTGTATCAGCTAAGACTATCAGTAAAATAATTAATGGTGAAGATAGAGTTAGCAATGATGTAGCCAATAGACTCGCAAAAATTACAGGTATTTCTCTTAAAACTTGGTTAAACTTACAAAATAATTATGACATAAAGCTTATGGAAATTGAGGATGCTCAAGATGAAGACGAGAAATGTATTTGTGATTGGATTGATTTTTCGTACTTCAAAAAAAATAATTTTGTTGAAGATAAGAGATATTCGATAAAAGAAAAAATATCTGAACTTAGAAAATTATTAAATATTTCAACTCTGTCTATGCTTCTCCCATTTAATACTTCAGTCAGTTATAGAAACACCCGAGAATTTACTGATAAATCTATTGTGAATTCTAATATCATGTTAGAATTAGCTATAAATTCAGCTAGAAATAAAACCAATAATAAATATGATAAGAGAAAGTTGGAAAAAGTCTTACCTACAATCAGGGAAATGACATTATTAGATCCAGAAATATTTTATCCTAAGTTAACAGAAATGCTGCTTGAATGTGGAATTGTATT
The DNA here is from genome assembly GCA_964539425.1 of uncultured Tissierellaceae bacterium. GTDB lineage: Bacteria > Bacillota > Clostridia > Tissierellales > Tissierellaceae > JAVKTS01. The sequence continues at coordinate 1,402 of CAZIII010000340.1, forward strand.
AGTAGGTTTACCGAATCTGAAAAATGCTAATTTACAAGGTGCCACCAAAAGATTTAGAAACGGCAGCGTCTTGCTGCTAATTACAGATAGAAATAAGAGATCTGATATTTTTTGGTTTTCTTTAATTCATGAGATTGCTCACATTTATTATAATGAATTTTATTCTAACCAGGAAGACCATGAAGATTACGAGCGAAAAGAAGATAGGGCAGATAAATTTGCTGAAAATTTTTTAATACCGGCGGATAAATATAATGATTTTCTAATCGACAAAGACTTGGGAAGAGAAGCAGTATTAAAATTTGCAGAAGAAATTGAAATTCACCCGAGTATAGTAGTTGGTAGATTACAAAGTGATAAGCACATTGGACATAGCCAATTGAATGATTTGAAAATAAATTATGAGTTCAAATTTTCTGATTAAAACAGCAGATATATATAAACCATCCCCCAATTTAACACCCCAAGTACTTTATAGGTTAATGAATAAACAAAACCACCAGGTTACTGGTGGTTTTTCTTATTCTATATTATTCGATCGTCATATCTTCAACCGACTCATAGTTTGGTAAAGGCATTAAACCAATGGACGATGATTGAAAAGCTTTCAGCAGATATCTAGGCCATTTGGCTTCCAGCACACGTTCCGGCGTGATTCCCTGATAGATTTCATCCCCGCGTCCTTCTTCGATTTTCTTTCCAAAGTCCGGGTC
>CAZIII010000341.1:0-2111 GCA_964539425.1 uncultured Tissierellaceae bacterium
ATAAATCTTATACTTAAATCCAGCCAGGATATTTATCCTAGCTGGATTTTTTTATGAAATAAACTATCCAAGGAATTCAGGGTTTTGAATATAGTCCGATTGTATAGCTTTTTGTAGGATTGTAAAGTGAATTTTTGTATTACTGTTATTTAGATCGCATGTGAAGTTTGCTCCACAATCTTCACATTTAATATATTCTTTGCTATTTAGTTGCTCTCTATTATCAAATAGAAAAGGCAGTACATCAGTTTCCAAATTCAACTCATTAGTTAGAGGAGTATCCAATTTATATGAGTATAAAAAGGTAGCCTCTCTTTTAACTTCAAAATATATTCCATTACATTTAGGGCAAACTAAGTGTTTATCAATATTCATAATTATCATCCTCTCTTTATAAGCTATGGATTTTGTGGTTTTTTATATTATTACCATTCTAAGAACAATATATTATAAAAGCATGATTATCCGAATAATCAAAAAATTCATTTACTTTAGGGTGGTGATGTAGTATAATTTACTAAACCCATTAGTAATTTATAAAAAAGGAGGGGCATTATGAATAATAAGGCTAAAGGTCAAGAAGACAGGGGATCTTGGGGATCCAGTTTTGGATTTATTATGGCTGCAGCAGGTTCTGCAGTAGGATTAGGTAATCTGTGGAAATTTCCTTATTTAGCAGGAAAAAACGGTGGTGCTGTATTTGTTGTAGTATACCTATTGATGATTGTGTTTGTTGGGTTTACTATGATGCTAGGAGAAATGATCATTGGTAGGAAAACTCAATTAGACCCATATGGAGCATATAAGAAATTAAACAAAAACTGGGGCTTTTTAGGTTCTATTGGTATTTTAACTGCATTTTTAATTTTATCTTTTTACTCAGTTGTAGGTGGTTGGGTCCTAAAGTATATCGTTGCAACAGTAACAGGATCTATTGGAGCAGATAAAACTGCATATTTTACTGGATTTATAGCTGGTTCTATTGAACCTTTGATTTATCATGGAATTTTTATGATTTTAACAGTAGCAATAGTATTTAAAGGAATATCTGGTGGAATAGAAAAGGCAAGCAAGATACTGATGCCAGCACTTTTCATTATGCTTATAGCTGTGGCTATAAGATCAGTAACTCTTCCAGGAGCTTCAGCAGGTCTATCTTACTATTTAAAACCTGATTTTAGTAAGTTTAACGCTAGGGTTCTAGTAGATGCTTTAGGGCAAGTGTTTTTCTCCTTATCACTAGGTATGGGAGCATTGATTACCTATGGTAGTTACTTAAAAGGTCACGAAAACTTAGAGAGAAATGCTTTAATAATACCTGCACTAGATACATCAGTAGCATTGTTAGCAGGTTTTGCTGTTTTACCAGCAGTATTTGCTTTTGGATTTGAACCTACTCAAGGTGCTGGACTTATGTTTATAACTTTGCCAGCAGTATTTGATGCCATGCCTTTTGGTGTTGTATTTGGGGTTATCTTCTTTGTTTTAGTTTTCTTTGCAGCAATTACTTCAGCTATTTCATTACTTGAAGTTGCTACTTCTTATGGTATTGATCAACGTAAATGGTCTAGAACAAAGTCAGTTACCATATTTTCATCCCTTATGTTTATAATAGGTATTTTTGCTTCTTTATCAAATGGACCTATGGCAGACTTTAAAGTCCCGCTATTTAACGCAGGTATTTTTGATACTTTGGATATATTTACATCAAACATATTGATGCCTATAGGTGGTCTTTTGATGGCAATATTCATAGGATATATTTGGGGTGTTGATGAAGCAATAGCAGAGGTAAAGAAAAGCCCAGGAGTAAAATTTAAACTTGAAAAGCTATGGATAATATTGATTAAATATATGGCACCTATTGCTGTATTTATAGTATTAGCAAGTTCCTTAGGATGGTTAGATAAATTTTTAGGTGAATAGTTTCAAAAAAATATTTTACACTTGCATTGGAAACAGATAGAATATGATATGCACCCCAGAAGATAGACCAAAAATGCATAATTCCACGAAATAGTGGCAAGCACTCCAGCTATCAGAGTTGCAACTACACCGCCCATCTGGTTCATGGCAGCCGACAACCCCATAAGAGGGGCCATCTTCTCCGG
>CAZIII010000342.1:0-2108 GCA_964539425.1 uncultured Tissierellaceae bacterium
CTCTATTATTGTATAATGAGAGTGAGGTGGTACTATGTCTTTATATAATCAGAGCAAATTATATTCAATAATTGATCAAGAAAGTAATGAAGTACAAAGATATAAATGGGGAAATGTAAGTTGGCTCCACGAACCATTGAAAAGTCCCCGGGATCAAATTAGTCTAGCTATTGTTAGGGTATTTCCTAATGAAAAACAGGAGAAGCATCTTCATTTAGGGGAAGAACAAATGTGGTATGTAATACAGGGCCAAGGAATTCACCTAATAGATGGGGAAACCATGGATATTAAGGAATCAGAAATTATTTATTGTCCACCCTATACCAACCACGAGCTTATTAATGTAGGTAAGGAGGATTTAGTTGTAGCTATTGTTTATGTACTATTCCAGATCGTGGTCAAATGGTAGTTACGGATAAAAACCTTAGAGATATTGTTGATAATGAGATAATTAATAATATAGAGCAACAGCTAATGGAAATACTTAAATTACCTATAAGTATTTGTGATAGAGAGCATAAGGCAATAATAGAAAAGGATACAGAAGGTAAGTTTTGCCAACTTTGCAAAATCATAAATACTTGTAATAAAGAAATCTCTATAAGTAATAATTTTAGATATTTTTCAGATAGAATATATAAGTGTGAATATGGTCTAATGGAAATGGAGATACCAATTACATTTAATGATAAAGCTACTGGATATATAAATTGTAAGGGGTTTATTATACATGATGCGGAAAATATGGATAAAAAATTATCAGAATTATCTAATAAGATAGGTATGAAATTGGAAACTGTAAAATCAATATATGGTGAGAGTGAGAGTTTGTTGCGAAATCGTATTTATATAATTGAAGAAACTCTAGCCGTTGGAATTCAGTTTATACAGGAGATAATAGAAAGAACATTCTTTGAAAGCGAGTTACGAACTAAAGAAGCTGAGATTCTAAGAAATACAAAGGAAAGAATAGAGTTGAAGGAGGCATTACAGAAGGCAAATTACTTGCTATTAAATAAGAATATGTTTATAGGAACAAAAAATTATACTAATAGAAAGGAAGTATACCCATTTTCAATGGAAGAGCAACTAGGAGGGGCAATTAGAACTCTTAATTCACATAAGGTAAATGAAATTATAAGCATGAATCAGCATAAATATGAAAATCCTAAGCATATAGTACAAGAAATGATAACTGTACTATTAAGAACAGGGTTAAATGACATATCCCATATGGAGATAAAGGTAAACTTGAGAAAAGACTATGATGAGCTACTATCTATTAGTGAAGAAAGGGAAAGTTGGAGGATATTACATAAGTTTTGTTTGGAATCAATAGATTACTTAAGTATAGTATTTCAGGATAATAGTAAGGATTTAATAGAAAATGTAAACCAATATATTAAGTTAAACTTTAGAGAAGATATTAATCTGGGACATATTGCAGAAATCTTTTATGTTAGTCCTAATTATTTAAGTTCCTTATTTAATGACAAGAATAAAATGTCTTTAAGTAATTATATACAAGTTCTTCGTATAGAGGAATCCAAGAAGTATTTAAGGAATACAGATCTAAAAATAAAAGATATATCAAAGAAGATAGGATGTAATAATGTAAGCTATTTTGTAACAGTATTTCGAAAGATGGAATCTATGACCCCTACAGAATATAGGGAGAATAAGACTTCGGAATAAAAATTATGTAAGTGGCCACTCATTAGTCAAATGTGAGTGGCTTTATTTTATCACCAAATATGTGAATATTAATACAATGATAGTATTACTAATATAAGGGTGATGCTATGTATAAGAATTTAGTGGTAGGTTCTAATAGTAAAGTAAAACTAAAGAACAATAGTTATGTACATTGTATTAATTTTGATAATGCAGCTACAACCCCTCCATTCAAGTCTGTATTAAAAGCTATAGTAGAATTTGCGCCTAATTATTCTTCTATTCATAGGGGTACCGGTCATAAATCTATTTTATCATCAAATATTTATTAGAATCAGCTTTGGCTTATATAATAATTACGATGAAATTGATCTTTTTATCTACTTGTTAAATGAAATAAGTTTAAATAGGCAATTTTATAAAGATAAGTATAA
>CAZIII010000343.1:0-2081 GCA_964539425.1 uncultured Tissierellaceae bacterium
GCTGTATCTGATAAGGTAGGTAATCTAGTAGAGGATTATGAATTCCTCTTTACTGTGGAGAAGAAGATAGGCAAAAAAATTGAACTTATATCAACAAAGCCACAAGACATGCAAGTTGAAGTGGATATTAATATTAATGAAATAGAAATTCGGTTTGACAGAAGTGATCTTGTACTGAGTGAAGACTATTATATGATGATGCTCAGAGATAAAAGACAGGGTTTTATGAGGTCCAATGTCAAATCACTAGAAGGAGATACAGCTACCCTAAGAATATCTCAGCCTTTAGATCCTGGAAGCATATATGAAATTGTTATACCAGAAGGAATTGTCCGAGATCGATTTAATAATACAAACGAGGCAACAATAGTTCAGTTTAGAACAAAATATACTTCGGGAAATACAATCTTAGTAAGTTCTAATCCTTCCCATGAGCAAGTTGCTGTAAATGTTAATCAAAATCCAATAGAACTAGCATTTTCACATGATGTAAGTACATTTGGATATTACAATCAACTATCCCTTACTGATGACAAGGGACATAAGCATAGATTATCTTTTAACTATATAAATTCTGACAAAAAGAAATTATATGTAAGGCATGAAGGATTAGTTCCAAATACAGTATATACTATATCAGGACCCTATGGGACCTTAGAAAATCCAACTCAAATGACTTTTAATATTCAATTTAAAACTAGTTCAAATGAGTTATTATTAGAAAAAACTAATCCATATAAGGGGCAAAGGGAAATTCTTCCTAACTCTCCTGTGGAAATTATATTTAATTCTCCTATAGAAAAAGGAAATTACTATGATGATATATCTATCAAGGATTCCCAGGGAAACCTAGTGGATTTCACTTGTGAAGAAGTGGAAAATAAGACAATATTAATACCAGCTTCTGTGCTGAAATCATTAGAGAATTATACCATAACAATTCCTGAGGGAGCCTTCAAAGGTAAGAACAATACAATTAATGACGCTTATGAATTTACATTCACTACAGTAAAGAGACTTGATTTGGGTTTAGAGTATATGGAAATACCAGAAATGGCATTTGTCAACAAGAATGTCCTCCTTAGTGCCTACGAAGTAAAGAATCTTGCCAGAAATTTTGGCTATAAGATTATTTCCTATGAGTGGCGAATTGATGGAGATTTAGAAAGCACCAAAGACAACTATTACGAGGTATTCAAATCTGCAGGAATATATGAAGTTGAATTAATCATTAAGGATGATAAGGGTAATTTATATAAATTCAAGAAGGAGATTGAGATTCGTGATTTAGATGATGTAAAGATAATATTACAAAATAGTGATTATAACCCTCGATATGCTTTTGAGTCCCAAGATCTTGTTTATAAACTTAAACTAGTACAGGATGGTCAGTTTGTACCTGGTGAAAGAATTGGCGCAACACTTTACAAAGACGGAGTTGAGCAAAGAGACTACAACTTATTAAAAGAGAATATTGGATATGATGGCTATAACTTTACCTTTATTCCTCAAGTAGGAGACAATGGAACCTATGAATTGGAATTTACCTATTATGGGGAAAAATATACCCAGTCTATCCGTGTAGCACTGATAGTACTAGGCAAAGCAGTCATGGCTGAGGACATTAAAATTAGGCTATATTCCGATTATTACAAGAGATACTTTGAAGAAGCCCAATCCATCACTCTGCGCTTAAATGACAAAACAGTCACTGCCACAAAAAAATGGTATCCAGATAAAAATTATTATGCCTATACAATTGAAAACCAATCAATAACAGCAAATGCATATTATAGTATTCAAGTAGATGGATGGGTAAATTCAATGTCATTTAAAAGATATTATGTAGAAAAGGACTCTCCTGATGCCCATATTATATCTGGGTGGGCTATTGAACCTGGTTATCCAAAGAACATAAGCATGAATCATACTGAAAGTACAATTAAAGACCCTTTCTTTTCAGATCTATACTTTGAAGGTGTATCTAGTAAACTAGTAGTGAACGTAGAGGGGGACTGGGGTAAGGCTGAACCAGGCTATTATGAAATCAAAACCACTAATGATCGATTCAATACAAAGAT
>CAZIII010000344.1:0-2077 GCA_964539425.1 uncultured Tissierellaceae bacterium
TTCCCCTGCCCGTTACAGTTTCAATAAATCCATCACGTTCTAACTCCTCATAGGCTCTTTTAGTAGTTATAACACTTATCCTTAATTCCTTAGCCAATAAACGCATAGAAGGAAGCGCATCCCCTTCATTAAGCTGACCAGTTATTATTAGATTCTTTATCTGGGATGCAATTTGATCATATATAGGATTCTTATTTGCATTACTGATTATAATATCCATTTTTTCACCCTTAATATAAAATATTGTATATACACTATATATACAATATACCAAGTGAAATTATACTTGTCAATAGAAATATAAAAATAAAAATGACACCCATAGGATGTCATCTGTAGAGAACGGCCGCCTCACCGTTCCGAAGTGTTTAATTTTATTAATTTATATGGTAATCTTTACAATTTACCTCTTCTTTCAATCTCTCTATAGTTTTATTATAAGATAAATCCAAGTATCTTTTCATATCATTATACTCAAATAATGTTTTTACTTTATGATTTGATTCTATAGTCTTGTCACGAGTAAATAATAATATATTATTTCTATATATTTGATATTTTAATAATGGAGGAGCATCATTTAATATTACTAAATCCACTTCCCTTTTAAGCATATCTGATAATTTCATTTTAATTTCAAGATAAATATCTGAATTTAATTCTTTTTCTAGAAATATAGCAACATCAATGTCACTATGAGCTTTTAGATTGTTTTGCACATATGAACCGAAGATATATGCAAAAATTATGTTGTCGTATTCAATTAAAACTTCTTTACATCTTTTAGCAGTATCCATAAGCCACCACTACCTTTCAAATATTATATCTATATTATACCCTATTAATTAACTGCTGCTACATATTAAAAGATACAATAAATTATCTATGCCACTTTTCAAGCGTTTCAAGTAGAATTCTTTTGCTATCTAAATCTGCTTCAATATTGGAATCTAGGTCTCCTCCATTTAATAAGTTTATAAAAGTATTGATATTTATAATACTAGGTGAACCAAATGCATGACCTACATTCTCATATCCGTGGATAATTACCTGATTCCTGGCATATTCTTCTATAATTTTTGAAGCGGACTTAGCGTCGGTCATTCTGTCATCTTCTCCATAAAAAATCAATATTTTAGCACTGGATTTTTCGACTTTGATTCTAGCATTCTCTAAATTTGTGCTGTTCTTAAATTTAGTTTTCATTAACACTAATTGATCATATGGTTTGTTTAGTACTAAATCAATAAATCCTTTAATCATTGATATTATAGTTGTTCCATTTAAATATTCTAATTCTTCCCCATTATAAGTCCATTCAGATTCTGCATTTAAGTTAGTAGCTCCCAACACATGACTTGACGGAGCGAATAACACCACATTATCAATAGTGTCATAATAAGTAGCCATCAAAAGAGCTAGTTTAGCTCCTTTAGAAACACCTAACACAGTAATAGTATCTGTATTGCTACAATTTTCTATTATATAAGAGTATATTTCTTCATAAATTTCTATTGGTATACTCTGATCATGTTCCGATTGCCCTTTTTGCCCAAAGTAATATACTGAAACGACTTCATATCCATCACTTGATAGATAATTTGCCATATGTTCATACATGCTACCTTCAGACCCACCAAATATGACAATTACTCCCTTATGTTGAATGTCATGAGGTATATGGTGAAAACCCCTCATATATTCCCCTATATACTTTTTCTTAATTCCTCCTATGTTTTTAGGACTAGGTTTACTGATTTCACTTAATCTTGGATGGTTTTTATAGGCTAATAATTCTTTGTCTATTATAGCTTGATTATTCTTTCTAGAAGCTATGACAAAAGTTATTAGTAATATTGAAATTAATAATAAGCAAATTATAATCTTTGATGTAGTCTTAAATTTCTTCATAACAATCTCCCTTGATTATAAAAGTATAGTTCATATATTAGAACTATAACATTAGATTATAAATATATCAATTTTAATAATATATAGTTAAGTTAGTAGATTGTTTTGTGCTATAATCAAGATATTATTGTTAATTAGGAGAATTATATGAAGAAAAAATTGAAAT
>CAZIII010000345.1:0-2054 GCA_964539425.1 uncultured Tissierellaceae bacterium
CTGCATCTGCGTTGCAAGGAACAACTATTGATTTAAGGCTAAGTTTTATGAAGGCAAATTCAACTAATTATAATCCAATTAAAATAATGCCTTCAAATGTTGAGAAGAAAGCAAAGATAGATTTAATGAGGAAAGGCTATGAAGTAGCTAAAAACTATGATCCTAGTATATCTCAAGTAACAGTAAACTATCTTGATGGAGAGCAAAATGTACTTATAGCTAATTCAGATGGATTAATGGCAGAAGACAGAAGAGTTAGAACTAGATATTCTGTTTCATCAGTTGCATCTAAGGATGGGGAAATGCAAGAAGGTTTTTATGGACCAGGCGCATCCATGGGATTTGAATTCTTTGACAAGATTAATGTAGAAGAAGTAGCTACAGAAGCTTCTAGAATTGCCAAGACTATGGTTCAAGCTGAATATTGTCCATCAGGGGTTATGCCTGTTATCATGGATAATGAATTTGGAGGAGTATTATTCCATGAAGCATGTGGACACGCTTTAGAAGCAACATCAGTGGCTAAGGGAGGATCTGCTCTATGTAATAAATTAGGAGAGACTATAGCATCCACTTTAGTTACAGCTATAGATGATGGAACTATGCCAAATGAATGGGGTACTACAAATATAGATGATGAAGGTACTCCAACACAAAGAAATGTCCTTATTGAAAATGGAGTCTTAAAATCATATATGATAGACAAATTAAATGGTAGAAGAATGGGCATGGATTCAACTGGTTCAGCTAGAAGACAATCATATAAATTTGCTCCTACTTCTAGAATGAATAATACCTATATAGCTGCTGGTGACTCAAATCTGGAAGAAATAATTGCAAATACTGAAAAAGGTCTATATGCTAAAAAGCTAGGTGGTGGGTCTGTAAATACTTCAACATGTGATTTTAACTTTGCAGTTATGGAAGGATATTTAATAGAAAATGGAAAGATATTAAAACCAGTTAGAGGTGCTACACTTATTGGAAACGGAGTAAAGGTATTGCAATATATAGATATGGTTGGAGATGACTTATCACTGGGTCAAGGTATGTGTGGATCATTAAGTGGGTCTATTCCTGCAGGACTTGGTCAACCTCCTATAAGAGTAAAATCATTAACAGTTGGTGGAAGAAAGGGGGATGAATAATATGGATTACAAATTACTAGCTAACAAGATATTTGAAAAAGGTAGGACAAAGCTAGATGAACTTGAAGTATATATCCAAAGTTCAAAGGATATTGAGATTGGAATCTTTGGTGGAGAAATAGATAATTATGCTATTTCAGAATCAGGAGGTCTATCTCTAAGAGGTATAGTTAATGATAAAATGGGATATTCCTATACAGAAAAAATAGATGAATCATCTATTGATATGCTAGTAGATGAGGCGTTGGAAAATGGTAAATATATAGATTCTGTAGATAAAGAAAATATTTTCTCAGGTTCAGATAAATACGAGAAAACCAATACTTATTCTGACTCCTTAGAAAAGACACCAATAGATGAGAAGATAAACTTCTTGAAAAAATTAGAAAAAGAAGCATTAAGCTTAGATAGTAGAGTATCAAATGTTCAAATGTGTATTTATCAAGAAATGTCCACTGAAAAATATTTAATTAATACTAAAGGATTAGATTTAGCTGATAAGATGAGTGGAGCTTTTGCTTATATTTATGTCATAGTCAAAGATGGAGAAGAAGTAAAAAATGGAACCAGTTTCAGGGGTTTCAATGATTTTTCTAAATTTGACTATAAGGAAATGGCAAAAGAAGCTGTAGATGAAGCTATTTCAATGTTAGGTGCTTCATCCATAAAATCAAGTGATTATCCTGTAATCATTAGAAATACTACATTTGCTGATATTATGTCTGCATTTACTCCAGTATTTTCTGCAGATAATGTACAAAAAGGATTGTCATTATTAAAGGATAAAATTGGTACTCCAGTTGCAAATGAATTGTTGACTATGGTAGATAATCCATTCTTAGAAGGTGGTTTTGCAACTAGATCCTTTGATGATGAAGGGACAGCTACTAGAGTAAATAAAATCAT
>CAZIII010000346.1:0-2047 GCA_964539425.1 uncultured Tissierellaceae bacterium
ACCATTTTGAGTTCATAGAAGATGAGCATAATTTTAAGAAAAAAGTGCTAAAAAAATATTTCAATGTTTCAGTGGTAGTCAACCTAGTTAGTGGAGATACAAAGAAATAAGTTAAAACTAAATAAATATAACCTAACAGCAAGAATAAACCCTTGCTGTTTTTTCATGCCAAAAATCAACGAATGGAGGTGTAATCGTGGAAGAAATAAACTTCAACTATTATCATGGAAAGGAATCTGAACAGTTTTCATTCTTTAGAATACCAAAAGTACTATATACAGATCCAATATTCAAAAATCTATCATCTGATGCCAAGGTACTCTATGGAATACTCCTAGATAGGATGGAATTATCCATGAAAAATAATTGGGTTGATGAAAATAATAGAGTATATATTTACTTTACCATTGAAAATATCATAGAAGTTATGGGATGGGGAAATAAAAAATCTGTAAAAGTGCTTTCAGAACTAGATACGGAAAAGGGAATTGGCCTTATAGAAAAGCAAAGACAGGGTCAGGGGAAACCTACTAAGATTTATGTGAAAAACTTTATTGTGGATAACTTTTCTGAAATGGCAAAAGGAAATTTTAAGAAGTGTCAAAAAGACAATTCAAGAAATGTAGAAAATACATATCAAGAAATGTCAAAAGGACAAGGTAATAATACTAATATTAATAATACTAAATTTAGTGATACTAATCTAATCTTATCTTCAGAAGAGAAAGAAAATAGATTAGGAATTGATAGAAGTAAAATAAATAAAGCTGAGATGTATAGAAATATAATTTATAAAAATATTGAGTATCAACATTATAAAATATATGGAAGATATTCAATAGATGATATTGATAATATTGTAGAACTTATGGTAGATGTATGCGTTCAGGAAGGTGGCACAGTACCTATAAATGGGAATCAGATGCCTATAGAAGTAGTAAAGAGTAGATTTTTAAAATTAAAATCTGGACATATAGAATATATTATGGATTGTCTTGAAAAGAACCCAAGTGAAGTAAGGAACATTAGAAATTACTTACTTACAACTATATATAATTCAGTAAATACCATGAGTCAATATTATAGAGGGTTAGTTAATTATGATAAGCACAATGTGGGGGAGTGATAAAATTGCAAGAAGAAGTAACTGATAAATCCATAGCCTTTGTAACTAAGAATAGTAAAATGACAGCATCTGTTTTAAAAACTTTAATAACTGCTTATTTAAGAGAAAAAGAAAAACAGAAAGCAAATAAGGGGCAGGATATTAAAAGAAAGAAAGTTTCCTTGAAAGAACTATCTAACAAATACGATGGATTAAAAAGTATTGAAATTAATGAAAGTAATATAAAAGGTTTTGAAAAAACTGCAAAGAAATACGGAATAGAATATGCTTTAAAGAAAGATAAAACAACTGACCCTCCAACTTATGTAGTATTTTTTAAAGGAAAAGATACAGATATTTTAGATACAGCATTTAAAGAATTTATAGGCAATGAAATAGATAAAGAAAAAAGGCCTTCTTTGAAACAAGCACTTAATAAGATGAAAGAATTAGCTAGCCTAATTAACAAAGATAAGGTTAAAAATAAACAACAGGAGAAAAGTCTATGATAAAGATAATTGAAAAAATCAAAGATGATATTAGATATGAGTTTTCTCTTATAGATAAAAAGAAATTATTAATAAAATTAATACCATATATCTTTATCTACTACACCTTTAATAAATTAGGCGAAATGTATAGATGGTTTCAATCAGGTAATTTCTTTATTGCAATATATCAGATGTTAGTCAATATAAAGGAATTATTTAAATCGCCATTGCCAAGTTTTCACCCGAATGATATAGGAGTTGGATTAATTGGATCTATAGCAATATATCTTATAGTTTATTCTAAAGGTAAAAATGCTAGAAAATATAGAAAAGGGGAAGAGTATGGTTCGGCTAGATGGGGTAATGCAAAAGATATAAAACCATATATAGATCCTATTTACGAAGAAAACATTCTATTTACAGAAACAGAAAGATTAATGATGAATGGAAG
>CAZIII010000347.1:0-2036 GCA_964539425.1 uncultured Tissierellaceae bacterium
TATCTTTTAATTCCCGCAAAGAGCTTGTCGCTTAATCTAATTGCATTTTTATCGTATACTACCAGATATATTTGCATTTCATGCTCCATCAAAAATTCTCCAATGGTAGAAATGGCTATCTGAAGCGCTTGGTCTTTTGGATATCCATAGATTCCAGATGAAATCAAAGGAAAAGCAATAGATTTGCATTTATACTTTAATCCAAGGTTGAGGGAGTTTATATAGCAGTTTCGCAGTAGTTCAGCTTCATCTGCATTGCCACCTTGCCATATAGGACCAACCGTATGTATTATATACTTGGCAGCAAGGTCATAACCCTTTGTAATAACAGCCTCACCTACATCACATCTGCCGATTCCATTACACTCTTCTGTAAGTTTCTCAGCCCCTGCAACAGAGAAAATAGCACTACATACTCCACCGCCAATTTCTAATTTCATATTAGCAGCATTGACTATTGCATCAACAGACATTTTAGTTATATCATTTCTTACTATTTCCAATGGCATAGTGAGCACATCCTTTTACTAGTTCTTTGTGGTATCCCTTCATTTAGCCCTTACCTCAGTTTACCAAATTAGAAATATAATTCTTTAAACCTTTTATATCCCCATCAAGAAACATCGCTACTTTTTCTAGATTAATAGGCTGTAAAATAATACTTGCCATTTTTCATAAGAGCAAAGTCTGGTCTTGGTGTAGTTAAAAGTATGGCTCTCTATAGCTGGTGACAAATAGCTGAAAGAGTCTATATTTCTAAGAATCCCATAACCCAAAGTCACAGTTATCATTAAAATTAGTATTATCTTTTGCAGTTTTATATATCTTCCACTACTTAGCAAATGATATGACATTAGCATAGGTGGTATAATAAATATTAGTGCATTATATCTAAGAGCTCTGTAAAATTCAAATTTCAAAACAGAATGTATTGCTCTTGTTATCCCACATCCAGGACAATACAGCCCAGTGATTTTATTAAATACACAGGGCAATATAGGTCCTTCCATAGGATTAGAAAAATATACAAATATTCCAAGTATGAGGATAACTGGAAATAACATCCTAATATCTTTTTTATTTAGCATATTCATATTGAATTATATTATTAATATCTGATTGCATGATACAATATGAAATTATGCTTAGTTGAAAAATTGATAGTATTAAATATAAAATAGAATTATCCTGAGACATTCCACCTGATCTTTGTTGTGCACTGTATATAGTCTTACCCATTTTATAATTCCAAAAGAAGAAATAAATTCCACATGTAACTATAACTAATAGAAGTGCCATGCCACCTGATGTAGATTGTTCTCCACTTAGATAATTAGCCTCATCAGTAAGCTTTACAAACCAATATATACTATACAGCCCACATGTAAGAATTGTAAATAAAATTGCTAAACCAATATTTCTTTTCTCAATCATTGAAATTCCTCCTTAAATTTTTATTGAATTTTTATGAGAAGTAAAGAGTTTAGCCCCCTACCTCATCAAATAATCCTGCTCATCCTCCGCTACCATATCATGCTCTATATCGCTAACATCTATATTCCCACACATCTTTTCAGCTTGCCTCATAACAACTTTAAGTGCATGTTTTGCTTCTTCTGGTGGATATCCGTATTCATTGAGGAGTCTCTTTATTATTCTTCGCATACCTGCTTGAGCAGATCTTCTAATACTCCAGTCTATGGTGATATTATTTCTAATAGCTCGGGTTAAGTCTTGTGCAATTTTCTTTAAGATTTCATCATCCATGGACTTTCTTACTGCATCATCAGTGGTTAAAGCATAATAAAATGCAATTTCATCTTCACTAAGGCCCAAATCCTTCTCTTCCATAGTTGCTTTTGTTATTTCATGAGCCATTCTGATTAACTCTTCTATGACCTCAGCATTGGTAATAGCTTGATTTCGATACTTGTTGAGAGCCTTTATTAGCTTTTCTGAAAATCTTTCAGATTTAACCAAGTTTGTTCGTTCCATTGTTTTTATATTGCCTTCTAGGAGTTTCTTCAGCATTTCTA
>CAZIII010000348.1:0-2035 GCA_964539425.1 uncultured Tissierellaceae bacterium
TTGCCTAAAATATGGTACAGCATTATATACACAATTTGCTATAGATTTTTTAAACAATAATTAGAATATTTGTATGACTCAGGCTGTAACATAGATTGTTACAGCTTCTGTGCCAGATAATCCACTATTGATAATAACTTTGATAAAAGATTCTTTGCAAATCTTGGATGACTCCATCATAAGATGCATAGAATCTTTTTTAATACATATAAAATTTTATGGTATAATATTAGTATTAAACTAAAGTAGGTGAAATCATGGGTTTAACTATTCGAGAAATGCTCAAGTCTGAAACATTTAAAGACTTCCAAGTAATTGCAGGGCATGGTGGACTGGATAAACAGATACAAGGAATAGCTATATTAGACGCACCCGATGGATTTAATTGGACAAAGGGAAAAGAATTAGTCATATCCTCAGGTTATATATTTCAACAACACCCTAAGTTGCTGGAGGATTATATAAAGACAGAACAGTTTAAAGAGATATCAGGAATGGGGATTAAGGTAAATAGATATTTAAAAACTATTCCAGAACATATAATATCTATATTTAATGGAAATAATATCCCTCTTATAAATATACCAGAGTCACCTTCATGGATGGATATTATGAATAGACTTAATGTAGTTGTGATGAATAAAAGTATTAGACAATTTAGGATAGGAAATATCAATCTAAAGAGCTTTTCAAGTTTATCCTATCAAACAAGAAAGATAAATAAGATATTGTCCCAAATGGAGGGAGAGATGAATTTTCCATCAATGCTTTATGATTTATCATCTGAAAAGGCCTATTATAGTTCACCTCAATTTATAGAGTTGATGGAGGACCTTAAGATAGAGGATTTTTGGCAACCAACATTTGAATGTACTCAAGAGATACTTTGTGATAATCTAAAAATGATTAGATATAGATTTTATGATGATAAATACGATAAACCCTATAGTTGGATTACTGTACCTATTACAGTAGGTACTATAATAAAGGCATACTTCATAGTAGTGGAAGCAACAGGACTTATAGATTATTTTGACCAATTTTCCCTTCGTATTGGGTTCTTGCTTCTTCAATCTTTATATGAGCAAATGTTAGTAGCCCAAAGTATTGGAGATGTTGGATTTGAAAAATTTATGGGGGATGTAATAACAGAGAATTTATTAGATAAGGAAACAATATCCAAAAGAGCTCTTGATATAGGTTTAGATATAAACTTAAAGTATTATTTAGTTTTGATGGAACAAGAGAAAATAGAACCACATCTATCAAGTTATAAAAATGAACTTAAAGCTATTGTAAATAGTAGTATAAGTCATATGGACGCTAGAATGGCTATGATAGATGAAAATAGTTGTATTTTCTTACTCCCAATAGATAATAGGATTTCAGATGAAAAAAACTTAAATCTAATAGAAGAATCGGCTCAAGTTTTCAAAAAAAGAATAGAGTCTAAAGTTGACAATATAAAGATAGTTTTGGGGATTTCGGATATATCTGATAGTATTCATGGAATAAAAAGGAATCATGATAGATGTAAACAAGCTATAAAGGTAGGAAGATTATTATATCCAGATAAAGATTATATAAAATATTCAGACCTAGGGGTTTTTGCCTGGATGAATATTCAAGAGGATGAATTGAATCTAATGTTGAAAGATATTAGTGATTTGATTAAAAAGGATGAGAATAAAGAGCTTATAGAAACACTTGAAGTGTATTTAGAATCTAAGATGAATTATAGTATCACTGCAAAACAACTTTTTCTACACATTAATACTGTAAGAAAGAGGATCGATGATATAAATAATCTGATAAATTTTAACCTAGAAGACCCAATGAATAGGCTAAAACTAGAAGTAATACTTAAATTAGTTAAATAAGAAAAAATGTCATCCAAATTAAAGGATGACATTTTTTTAATAAAATTTTTCTATATATTCTTCGTATGTCATAGATCTATCGTTGAATCCATCTGGTTTAATCTCAATTATTCTATTAGCAATAGTTTGGATAAATTGATGGTCATGAGAAGCAA
>CAZIII010000349.1:0-2023 GCA_964539425.1 uncultured Tissierellaceae bacterium
CAGTCGTTTAAGATATACAGCATATAAGAAACTTCTCCTCTGTTTATCTTGTTATTCATATTGTCATAACTTGATGATCTTACTTTCTTCTCATAAAGCATCTTTGCTGCTGTGTTATACCATTTAAAAGACTTGTCTACACCTCTAGCCATAATTGCTTCTAATTCCTTATAAGAAATAAGCTCATTAGGCCTAAATGTATTATCACCATATCCATTGATATATCCATGACTAATAGCATAGCTTATTATTTTATCCCTAGTACCAAAGCTGGCATGATCTTTAAATTTTGTAGTATTGCTAGCATAGGTTGGTAGTTGCCAATTATAAACTCTGGATAGTAGAGTTAAAAACTCAGCTCTGGTAATCTTGTTTTCTGCTTTAAATGTTTTATCATTATAACCATATATTATATTTCTTCTAATTAGTGTTTCAATTTCATTTTTTGCCCAATGTCCTCTAATGTCATGGAATGTAGGTGCTTGTTGATTTATCATTACAGCATATACATTACCATTAGACTTTAAATTGCTAGGATTAATCATTATTGATACTGATGAATCATCCATTTTAGAATCCATATACATCCATTTACCATTTTCAGCTTTATATACTCCACCTTTTTTGTCACCATAGTATTCAAAAGAAAGTTCAATCTTACTATCGTTATTATGTGCACCAGAAGGATTTACAAGGCTTACCCTATAATAACTAGAGGCAGAAATATAATTTTTATCAAAACTATAAAGATTATCATTTAATGTGTCTATTGTTAATATTACTGGTTTATAGTATGTTCCCTTATTTATAGTTACTGTAAAGGCACCATCCAAACTTGTAAGAGTACCACCACTTATAGGTATTGTTTCTGATACAGTTTTCGTCTCATTAACGATCTGTGACGCCTCTTTATAAGTATCAGTATAACCACTCATATATCCATCCCTGAAACCGTGAATAAAACTATCCCTATATTTTTCTGGTTGATACATTAAATTATATTCAAAGATAATAGCCGAATCCATTGGTTGATTTCTTTTCCAATCGCTTGGCCTCTTTTCCATATAATCAATATTAGCTTGTACATTACCTTTAGTGTTACCAACTGAGTAACCATTTTCATAAGCCATGGATTGATCCATTACAAAGGCATTATTTTTGGCTTCCCTAAAACTAATTATATAAGCCTCCTGATATGCTTTTCTAAATCCGCTTACAAAACCATTTAGATATTCATTATTGTCTAAATTTAAGGCATATTGTGATCTAATAGTAGCATCACTTGGTAAATCTCTCTTATAGTCAGATGGTCTTCCTTCAAAAAAGTCCTTAGATCCAAATACAGCACCTATATTAGCGCCAAATTGAGAACCATCCGCAATTCCAGCATTCATACTATTTCTAATTTGTCCAAAATGTCCAGCATAAAATGCTTTGTCATAGCCTATTTCAAAATTCTTTCTGAATTGTTCGATAAATTCATACCTTTCATCTGCAGGTAAATTCTTCAAACCAAACATACTTATTATTTGGGAATCTGAAGGTATAGCTTTATACCAATTAGGAGATAGACCTCTTTCATAGTCTCGCAATCCTGCCATCTCACCATAGTTCATCCCTAAAGTAGCACCATAACCAGAAGTTATATAAATACTATCATCAGGATCCTCAGTACCTTCTGCTGCCTTTATGGTATCTTTATAACCCTTTTCAAATCCTTCCATATAGCCATTTATGAATAGCATTATAAAATCACTAGTCTTATCTTTTAAATACTCATAATTAAGGGTAACTGCCTTATTTCTATCTATTTTTGCTTTATCATAAGAAATAAATGTTTTATCTGTATTGCTTTTTGCCGCCAATCCAGAACCATAGGCATAACCCTTAATATACCCTTCTTGAACCACAGAGTCATTCTTTAATATATTGTTATACCCTTCTTTAAAACCTTTTTGATATCCTAATAGAAAATTACTAATATATTCTGCACTTTTACCTGTTAATAGGGTAGAATATTTGG
>CAZIII010000350.1:0-2006 GCA_964539425.1 uncultured Tissierellaceae bacterium
GGGGATGGAGTATGATAAATTGGTTATCGCAATTTAATCCAGTTACACAAGCTTTAATAGCTACAATGTTTACTTGGGCAGTAACAGCTTTAGGAGCTGCAATGGTTTTTTTCTTTAAGAGGATTAATAAATTAGTTTTAAACGGGATGTTGGGATTTGCAGCAGGGGTGATGATAGCTGCTAGTTTTTGGTCTTTATTAGGCCCAAGCATTTCCATGGCAGAAGAACTAGGGCAAATACCTTGGCTAACCGCCGCAATAGGTTTTTTAGCTGGTGGTTTATTTTTATTTTTAGTAGACAAATTACTTCCACACTTGCATTTAGGACTTGAGACTTCCGAAGCAGAGGGAATAAAGACCCAGTGGCAAAGAAGTTTGCTTCTTGTATTAGCAATAACCCTACATAATATTCCAGAAGGACTTGCAGTAGGAGTAGCTTTTGGAGCAGTTGCCTATGGTATACCTTCTGCTACACTGGCAGGTGCTGTTGCATTAGCCTTAGGAATAGGACTTCAAAACTTTCCGGAAGGTGCAGCTGTGTCTATACCTCTAAGAAGAGAAGGATTTTCACGTAAAAAGGCATTTTTATACGGTCAAGCATCAGGCATAGTTGAGCCCATATCAGGAGTTATTGGGGCCTTAGCTGTAGTAACAATGAGACCAATACTACCATATGCTCTATCATTTGCAGCAGGAGCTATGATTTATGTTGTTGTAGAAGAATTAATACCAGAAGGAAGAATGGGTGAGACAAAAAGACATTCAGATGTTACTACAATTGGATGCTTGATAGGTTTTACTGTAATGATGGTATTAGATGTAGCCTTAGGATAATTTTATACAAGATGCTAGTTAATTTTACTACATTTAAATATTTATGATGAAAGCCAACAGGGTCTTAATATACCATAGTTGGCTTATTTTAATATTAGGTGACATAATAATTATTGACAAAACATATAGAACTGAATATAATAAACTTATAAATTTACTAATTTAGTAAATTAGTAAACTAGTAATCAAATTGGAGGAAAGAAAATGAATATACCTACTACTTTAAAACATAAACCAGTTATTGTATCAGAAAACTATGAAAATATTGATGGCAAATATGCATATGACTCAGATGCAAAAGGACTTTCATTGGGATTAGCCCAGTGGAACGATAGAGGTAAAATAGATATTTCAGCCAAAGTATGGAGGCATACTGGAGGAAAGTGGTCTAGACAATCAGAAGAATTACCACTTCATAGAGTTCTTGATCTTGCTATTCTTGTTTGTAGAACTAGTCTACATTTTCAAGAAGCATATCGTTATGAGAAATTATATAATACAGAAAATCCTATTATTGACAGAGTAGGGCTTCAAGGAGATGCAATGACAGTAGCAGTTGCAACAGATAATGAAAAGATTGATGAAGATATAAAATTATTTAGCCAAGCTCTAAGTGAGGATGGAGAATTAATTGGAGAAAGGCTTAGAACTTTATCTAGGATATTAAAAGAAATGGGGTATTAATTAATGGATAGAAAAAAGAGGCTTAAAGAATTATATAAAAATATGAAACCAGATATGGGAATATTTTATATTAAAGCTAATTTCACAAATAAATGCCTTATTGAATCTACTCAAGACTTAAAAAGTACAATGAATGGAAGTAGATTCAGGTTAAATGCAGGCAATCATTTGAATAGTGAGCTACAAAAAGATTGGAAAGAACATGGAGAGAATAGTTTTGCAATTGAGATACTTGAAAATCTTCAATACGATAAGGATGAATCAAAAATAGATTATAGTGAAGAGTTATCTATATTAAAAATGATTTGGGAAGAAAGACTAGCTACAAATGGTATGGAGTTTTATTAAGATGGGTGCTAATAATTATATAAAAAAGGTTAAAGATATTATAATATCTTTAACCTTTTTGTTATTTTCTTTCAAAAACAAACTCACCATCTATCATAGTCTTAAGGACTTTAATATCTTTAATCTCTAATGGATCAATAG
>CAZIII010000351.1:0-2005 GCA_964539425.1 uncultured Tissierellaceae bacterium
AGAAGTAGAAGATGGAACAATTGCAGAAGATGTAAAGGCAAGAGTAAGAGTTGAGGCAGAAGAGCCAGAGAATCCAGTAGACCCAGAAAATCCAAATGCAACAGTAGCTGTTGAAGTTCTAAATGCTTCAGACTTTATACCTGCTTTACTTAAACTTAAGGTAATTGTTGAAAACATACCTAATTCTGCGAAATATGATGTAGTTTATCAATTATCAGGTGGATCACAATCAAATACTAATATGTATGACTTAGGTACATGGACTACAGAGGCTATCTTCTTTAATCCAAGAACCATAACAGATAAGATAACAGTTAGAATCTATGATGCTACTGGCACAAATTTATTGCACACATTCACAGATGTAGTAATTGAAAACCCAATGCTACCAATATAAGTAAATCAAATAACCTATCCTAAGGCTTAGCCTAGGGTAGGTTGATATATTAATTTAAAGCAGTAAAAATAAAAAATTAAGGGAGGAAGTAATTTTGAAGAAAATGAGTAGGTTTTTAGCATTTTTACTTGTTTTAACTCTAATAGTACCTAATTTCATCTTTGCAGAAAACATGGCAAACATAGGTATGTCTGAGACAAAGGACTTAGAGAGAATTATTGAGAAATTCCAACCAGAATTAGAAGATGAGAGAGTAAAATTAGAAGATCAACTAGAAGAATATTTTGATGACGATGATGAGGTAAGGATTATTGTTGAATTAAAATCTGATCCAGCAATAGTTTATGCTACAGAACGAAATATGAGCTATGGAGAAATGTCAAAATCTTCACTTAATAATATTGAAAGCAATATAATTAGAGAACAACAAAGTCTTAAGAAAACTATTTTATCCCAAAAAGTAGATATGGAGTTTATAAATAGCTTTAGTACTGCTTTCAACGGATTTAGTGGTAATGTTAAGTTTGAGGATATTAAAGTTATCGAATCATTACCTCAAGTTAACAAGGTTTATATATCAAATGAATATGAAAGACCAGAAATAAAACCTGATATGGATACATCCAATGATATGATTGGATCATTGCCAACTTGGGATCTAGGCTATAAAGGAGAAGGTACAGTAGTGGCTATTATAGACACTGGTATTGATCCAAGCCATAGGGATATGGTACTAAGTGAAGGAACTGTTCCAAAACTTACTAGGGATTCCTTAGTAGGAAAATCTTTACTTGGTAGATATTATACTGAGAAGGTTCCTTATGGATATAACTATTATGATTTAAATAATGAAATATTAGATTTAGGTCCAGATGCTTCAATGCATGGTATGCATGTGGCTGGTATCGCAGGAGCAAATGGAGATATTGAAAATGGTGGAATTAAAGGGGTAGCTCCAGAATCCCAATTACTAGCTATGAAGGTATTCTCAAATGACCCAATATATGCAACTACTTTTAGTGACATATATTTAGTGGCAATAGATGAAGCAATAAGACTAGGTGCTGATGTATTAAACATGAGTTTAGGTTCTACTGCTTCTTTCTATATACCTGATTCAGCTGAAGATACTGCAATAACCAATGCTACAAACAATGGGATAGTATGCTCAGTTTCAGCAGGAAACTCTGGTTCAATGACATATGGTTGGACTGGAACAAACTCTGGATATCCATGGCCAGAAAACCCAGATATAGGCGTAGTAGGTGCTCCTGGCTTGAATAAAAACACTATACAGGTAGCTTCAATAGAAAATACCTATCAAAAATCTAATCAATTATCCTATATTAAAGATGGGGAAGAACTATATGCTCCAATGGCAATAGCAGGAAATATTGACCCAATAACAACTTTAACAGGACCTCAAGAATTTGTTAATTGTGAAGATGGAAGTACAGAATTTTTAACTGATGTAGAAGGCAAGGTAGTTTTAGTTGTTCGTGGTGGTAATACTGGGCCATTTGTTGATAAAATACAAAATGCTCAAGATGCAGGGGCTGCAGGGATAATAGTTCGTAATCATGAAACTGGTGGAGAAGAATTAATCAA
>CAZIII010000352.1:0-2000 GCA_964539425.1 uncultured Tissierellaceae bacterium
CCTATTCTAATCTATTTCTGCATAGTAATCATATTTACAAAAAGGACATTTTGGATAATCTATATCATGAGTTCTACCACAACTAGGGCATTCCATTTTTGCAATCTGATCTTCTCCAACTTGTTCTTCCATTTGAAAAAACTCAATCTTACCGCATTGATTGCATGTATATATAGTAACTTCTAATGCTCCCGCTATAAGATTAGAAATATCACCCCATATTAAGCCATGTTGTCCCAGCTGTATTTTCTCATCTCTCGTATATTCCATAGGACTCCCACATCTTAAACAATCTAATTTTCTACTCACCAAAACACCTCCATTATATATACTATTCTACAAAACTTTCCAAAGTCCTTCTTTTTACAGATATGTTTCCATTTCAACGAAGTCTTCATAAACGGTTTTTTCCATAAAACCCACAGATTTGTACAGTCTCTGAGCAGGAATATTAAAGCGGTTAACTCCCATTGTGAGATACTTGCACCCTTTAGATTTTAAGTATTCAAGCCCCTTTTTCATCATGATTTTGCCAAAACCACGATTCTGATATTTTTTGTCTATTAGTACACTTTCTATATAGTACTTTTCATTCTTACTATCTACGCTAAATGCCACCAAGCCAATAGAACGCTTACCTTCCATGAGTATGAATAGCTTGTGTTTATATGCATAAGCTATGCAAATAGCCTCCTGTGCATTGCTCATATATTCCAGTTGTTCATCTTCTATAGATAATTGAATTGCATCCCAAACATTTGCTTTACTATATGGTACCAATTTCGTATTCTTTGGATAGACAAATGCAGCAGCTGCCTCTGAACGAAACTCTTTACGAAACTGGCTTAATCCTCCCTTTGTGGAGCGTACAATAAGTTCACTATTCGTCAGATGAAGAAGCCCTACCTTAGCTTCCCAATCTAGATAAAGGTAATACGCCCATCCAAGATTACCATAAGAGAAATCACGGGCACTGAGCCATCCAGACACAGAATTAAAGGCAATACTCTGCTCAAATGTAGCAGTAGTAGTAATAGCTTTCCATGCTTTTTTAGATAGTAGCTTTTTCTCTAAAACAGCTACAAGTAATTTTTCAGCCTCAGTGTAATTCATTCCAAATGTATATTTCATATCCTCTTCATATTCACTATTCATGTAGGTAGTCATGTGATAGATTGAATAGGGTTTCGTATTTGCTTTTAAATATTCACCACAAATACCCAGTGGCTTAAAGATTGCAGCCCTAACATAATCTGGCAGATTTTGTCCTGAAGCCCGTTCAATAACTTCACGGATGAACACTGTTTCTGTCATATTATCAAGATCGTCTGTTGGCTCAGTTCCTGGGGCACAAGTCAACTCTTTTCCATTTGCAAAATCAATTGCATCTTTAAATGTCCATGGAAATGTAAACATTTTTCGATCTACAAGATTACGTTTTTCATCACTTAATCCTTGATATGTGTCATCTGTCTGTTGCACTTTCATGATTCCACCGTTAAAGAAATCTGGAATACCACTTTGCTTTAAGCAAAGCTGATTGAATGTAATTTCAGATGCATGAGTATATTCAGGAATGTACTTGTCCAACTTATCTGCAAGTTTTAACTTTTTTTCATCAATTAATTTCCCTATACACAACCCCATTAAAAATCGGCTGTTAAAGGATAACAGATAAGTACTTTCCTCTGTAATTGGTAACTCATTTTCTATATCTGCAAGACCATAGAAATTCTTATGATAAGATTTCCCTTCTTTATAAACAGCCACTGCTCCAGCAGCTCCCCATATATTAGCGCATTTATCTATTTTTTCACTTAGTTCTATTTTATTAACCATCATAAACCCCCTAGTTAGTTTCTCTCTTATCTTAGTTTAACTCTTTATCAATTCAATCACTACTTGTTTACTTGCGTTAAATCATATCCTTATTTATATCTTTCCTAGTAATTTGTAAGGACATAATCCATTCTGTTACATCCTATAGCATGAGCAACTGA
>CAZIII010000353.1:0-1990 GCA_964539425.1 uncultured Tissierellaceae bacterium
AAACTTACGTAGAACAAGGTGTTCTGTCTCTAAAAACATAAGTATTTCCCTCCATTCACAAAATTTGTGCTCTAGTGCGCCCTTGCGCAAATATCTTGTTATTTAAAGTTCATTTCTGTTAATATCTTTTCTCAAATACTTTTATTAGCTCAGGATAGAATTCCTCTATTGTTTTGTATTTTTCTCTGTTATTTTCATATGTTTCTAATTTTTCAACAAGATCATACATATAAATAAATCCTAATTCAATTTCTTCATCCAATACCGCTTTTGCCTGTTCATCTCCATAATTCAAATAAGTTAACCTAATTGTAATAGCTTTAATTATGTATTCATTAATTGAATTAATCAATGTAGTTTTATATCCTTGACGTTCCATGTTTCCTGCTATAGCATCATAATTGTCAGCATATTTATTTATTTCATCACTATATAAATCACTCAATGGATTAATAAATGAATGACTAAATTCATGCCAAATAAGATATCTAATCTTTTTTTCATCAAAACCATATTTAAGAAAATTTCCTGTTATAATTGCATACAAGTCATAACCGTCATCACTCTTTATTCTCGGTCCAAAATTACCTACATATAAAGGTGATAAAATAATTGTATAACTATTTTGTTTCATGCCATAATATTCTTCAATATCATCAACATAATTAGTTCCTTCTAAAACTTTTTTTGCTTCCAGTATAATGTTTTTATAGAAATCTGTATTATCATGAAAGAATTGCTCCATGTTACTATTCTTTGCATAATCCTGTAATGCGTATATAAATTCATCTGTTGCCTTTTTATCTTTAGTGAAATTATCAATCACATATTGCTCAATTGGTGTAACAACTTGTAGGTTAGGTACATTAGACAGGGATAACATAAATGTCGGTGGGGCATCCATATAAATAATACCTTTACTATCCATTTCTTTGAACATCTCAACCGCCATATGATTTTTTAAGGGTTCAAAGTGCTTTCTCACATTTTGCTTATATCCTGAATACTCTTTATCTATTTTATGAAAATTACTATTTAATTCTATAGAAGCCATAAGCTCTATTCGTGGATCAACACAGATCCTAATTTTACCATATGTCTCAAGTATTGGTTCAACTTCAAATCCTTTATTATTTTTTACTGAGGATACCATATTTGAAACACCTTTAAAGCAAATCCCAATTAATAATATAATAATAAAAATACTTAATAAAATAATCCTTTTTCTACTCATTTCAACTTCACCCCACACAATATTTTAAAGAATTTCATATAACGCCTGATGTTCCAAATGTTTCAGAGTCAGACTAAAAAGATAGACCTCCTAGCGGAGCTTCACTCCCGACGTGCTTGATTACTTTACCATTTATATCTTTTCCTTAAAGAAACACATATAGGTATCATAGCCTTTATATCCAACTAAAGCAGCACTTTCACTTTCTAAGCCTTCAGGCACGAAATTGAGAATTTTTGTTAAGTCTTCATCCATCCAACTTTTACTGCTAGTATAAAACAGTTCAGCCAATATCTGCTTGTTCTTATAAGGATCTAAAACCTTACAACCATATATCTCACCTGAATCCTCTGTTTGCTTCATGGTAAATATGCTTCCTATAATCTTGTTATTTTCTAATGCAATATGAACCTTCCACCTATCCATAACTCCATAAATACGATCTGAAAGCCAATAATAATCATGATACTGATTGTCATGAAAGTCCTTATAATCTTCCATCCGCTCTTCACTTAGAAGTTGTATGTTAAACTGAGGCTCAATAGGTACTAATGTATCTTTTGTAACTGACATTTGAATGGTATCATCAGTACATAAAAATCCGTGAGATTTGAAAAATTCTTGTGAAAGCATATTCGGTTTTGTAGTTCCAGCATAGCATTTAAGGCCCTTGAAGTTAGATTCTGTATAATCCATCATCTGTGATGCAATTTTTCTGTATTCATGAGATATATGAATATAAGGTCCTTGTACATT
>CAZIII010000354.1:0-1980 GCA_964539425.1 uncultured Tissierellaceae bacterium
TTCCTAAATCAATAATCCTGTCCTTAAGGCCTGGATATACTGGGTCCACTATGTGTGGAGGAGTTCCGTCAATAATACCTATTCTAAGCTCCTCTATCACCACTGCATCAATAGAATTAGGATCAGATGGACAATGATGCAGCTCAATTGAATATCCCTTCTCATAGGCTCTTTTGCCTATCTCCTTCATCATGGATGATTTACCTCCACCTGGCATACCCTTTAATATATAAAGCATATTTCTATTTGGTCCAATTATATTGTCATGGAAAGAATAAAAGCCTTCAGCGGTATTCCCTCCTGGGAAAATCCTACGAACATTAGCCATATAAAAACCTCCTAAATTGATTATATCTATAATTTATTCTCTTTAGGACTATTATGTGCAGAAAGATGGGAAAGAACTCTTGGAAAGAGTTCTAGGGGGTGGAGCTTTTATTATGTATTGATGTAGGTATATAAATAAACTTAAATTTATATTTTCACCTATTTTAAACATCACTATAAATTATAAATTTAATAACAAAATAAAAAGGCATATTATACTAGAATGTAATAGAGTGTAATGGCAACCCCTTTTTTCATATATCTTATAACATATTATTATATTTATTTAGATCTCAAATTATTGACAGACATATATTTTGTTTTGGATAGTTTTGAAGATTATGCTAAATTTGAGATTTATATATTATAATTGTTTTATATATCTTAATTCTAATGGTTTGTTGGAAAATCTACTATACTTTTTGCTCCCATCAAATATAAAATCATGTTTTTCATAAAATTTCCTTGCTCGAAGATTTTCCTCATATACCCATAGGGATATTTGCTTACATCCTTCCTCTTTTAATATTTCTATAGTTTGATCCATTAATTTAGAAGAAAGGCCTTTGCCCCAGGTTTCCTCAAGTAAATATATTGAATAAATTGAACCACAGTTTTCTAATCCTTCATCATTATCTTTGTTTGCAAATACTAAACCACATGGCATTTCATTAAGTAGGCCAATTAAAACAATCTCACCATTCTCTATAAATTTTTCAAATTGTATCTTCCTTCTATCTTTATCCAAATACCTAGTTATTTCATCTTTAGGTATTATTTCACTATATGCTGATTTCCAACTTTCAACTATAATATTTGCTAGCGAAGTAGCATCTTCTTTTTTAGCAGCTCTGATCCTTATATCCATGATATATCCTCCTGAATCATAATATAATTCAATACAAGGATATATTATTACTCCAATATACCCTTGTATTTTCTTTATTAAATACAATTTAGTTTAAATTGTATCTAACGAAAGCTACACCGTTATACTCTGCAGTGTCCACCATTCCATTCTTCTTATAGAAACTTATAGTTTCTTTAGTATTATCCGTCATTAAAACTATCTGACGAATCGATTTATATTTTTCTAAGATTAAACTTAATAATTTACTCCCTATACCTTGCCCCTGATATTCTTTCAAAACTAGTATGTCTTGAATGTAAATAATTGTATGGTTATCACCTACAACACGGCTAAGACCAACTAATTTATGATTATCCCAAGCCGTTAGCACTTTCAACGAATTATCAAGAGCATTTTTTAATCTGATTCTATCTTTTGTATAAGCGTACCACTCTACGTCTTCATATAGGCCCATTATTTCTTCAATTTCAGGTATAATATCTTCTTTAATTTCTATTTTATTCATTATTTTCCTCCTCAAATTTGATTATCTAATTTGAAGAAGATTTCTTAGTCTACCCACCTTATCCACTCCTTTTATTACTTCTACTTAAAATATAATATTTATAATCACTTTGAAATTTGAATAACTCCTGAGCAATGGGATATCTCTGTGAAGCTAATATTTCTATCAAACAAAGATTCTTTTAACTCTTTAATAACAAAATACACTTCTTCATCATCCCAGTACTCATTATAATTTGCTTTACATTTTTCTAATAATTCTCTTGTTTTAAAAGCTA
>CAZIII010000355.1:0-1980 GCA_964539425.1 uncultured Tissierellaceae bacterium
AGAAGCAATAGATAATACAATAAAATTAGGAATAGCTTATTTGACTAAATAATGATAAAATCCAGATTAATTCTGGGTTTTATTTTTATAAAGAGATGGTGGCTGTTTTTCGTTTTTTAAATTATATATTGAATTCTTTACTTAAATCTGATATATTTAATCAAGGAACATATGTTCCTGCATCTGATGAAAATCTTTGTATTTGAGTTTAACTTACTCTATATAGAACACAAATGACTAATTTGTTTTTCTTAGGGAAATATATATCTTGAGGTGATTTTATGACTGTTAATGAGAAATTTATTATAAACTTGCAGGGGAAATCTTTTGTGACCTATGAAGGACTCTTAGATTTAGCCCATCAAAGAAATCTTTTATCTTTAGAAGTAGAGGTAATTCAAATACCTACTAATGAGAATAATATGACTGCTATATGTAAGGCCATTGCAACTACAGAGAAAGAAAGATATCAAGATATAGGGGACGCTTCTCCAAGATCTGTTAATTCAGCTTTAGTCCCACATTTAATTAGAATGGCATCAACTCGCGCAAAAGCTCGTGTCCTTAGGGATTTAACTAATGTTGGGATGACTGCTGTTGAAGAATTGTCTATGGAAGATGGTATGGTATCCGAAAATGATGAAAGTTATCAAGCTTATCATGATGATCCTCCTACTCCTCGGCAAGTGGAAACCATCAAGAAGCTGGCCGGAGAATTAAATTATCAAGTAAATTACGATACCTTAACAAAAAGAACTGCAGGAAATATAATATCAAAGTTAATAGATGAAAAGAAAAAATAAGCATCTCTGCTTATTTTTCTTTTTTGGCTATATTCATTAATAATTCTTCTCCACTTTCTTCTACTAATTTCTTATATAGTTTATCTGAAATCCTAAAGCCATTTTTAATTAAAATATCTAAATGTGGTATTATTGAATTAATTTTATCTAATTCCTTAGCTCGTTGTAATACTCCAAGTACACCCAAAGGTTTTAATAATAAAGATTTTGCGAAACTTCTCGCTGATTTTTCATCAATAATTACATAAGTTATATCTAACTCCTTAGCAGCAATAATTGTTTCTATTTCACCTTTATGAAGATGTCCATAAAGCTTGTTCACTATGTCCTTATCCTTAACCTCGTATATTTTTATATTTCCTTTTTCTATTGCATCCTTAAGTTCTTTATGACCAAAACCCTCTTGATTAGAACCCGTAATTTCATCATATACAGCTCTTGCAATATAAACATCAAATAGTTCCCAAAGTAAATTCAATTTACCAATCATTGATAATCCTATAATTGGACTAGCGTTGCTAATAACCTTCTTCATTATCATTACTCCTTAGTTCTTCCAGAACTTGTAAATCTTCATCTAAGGAATCTTCTGTATACTCCATCCACGGTATGTTATATCTAGTTAGCATTTTAATAAAATCAGATAGACCTTTATCAGCCAACTCAGCTGCCATTGCTAAGGTAACCTTTTTCTCAACAAATGCTGCCATTGCTAGTGATGTTTGGATATTTTCTTTTAATGCCTTATCTGAATCAGCTTTAAATACATCTTTAAACTCATTTTTTAATTTTATATTTAATAAATGTTCATCTATAGCCATATAGTTCTCCACCTTTCACTAGTTATTTGGACCTTCTTTCATTAGTATTATATCATAAATTATAGCTGTTAATCATGATAAACATAATATAATTTCCATTAGTTATAAGAAAAGTAATGATAAAATAAGCATCTCTGCTTATTTTTCTTTTTTGGCAATATCCATTAGTAATTTACTAAGTTCAATATTATCATGCCTAATATAATCTTTTCTAATGTCTATTAAATTTGATCCTATTAATTTTATATTATTAGAATTTAATATTTCTTCGTCATGGATTCCCTTTAACACTGGCTTTGATCCATCCATTATATACTTTTCCAATACATCGATTGGTATCTCCTCTGTATTAGCTA
>CAZIII010000356.1:0-1975 GCA_964539425.1 uncultured Tissierellaceae bacterium
AGGGATTTATTGGCAAGGCCTAGTCTTTTTAATTCCATACAGCCTGCTATCATTTCAAAGGATTTACCTGCTCCTACTGCATGGGCCAATAGGGTATTTCCACCATAGATTATTCTGGCTATGGCATCTTTTTGATGTTTTTTTAATGTTATACTTGGGTTCATGCCTTCAAACCTTAGATGATCCCCATTGTATTCCCTTAGCCTAATATTATTAAATTTTTCATTATATAGTTTTTCATACTTATTTCTTCTTTCTATATCTTCCCAGAACCATTCCTTAAAGGCTTCCTTTATTTGGGTTTGTTTTTCCCGGGCCAAGAGGGTTTCTTTTTGATTTATTACATATCTTACTGTATCCCCATCATCTATTCTATCCCTAACTGTTGAGGCTTTTAAGTTTAGGCTATCTTCTATTATTTCATAGGCTGACATCCTATCTGTACCAAAAGTGCTATTTGTAAGGACAGAATTATCATAGGACTTATTATTTACTGTAAATCCTGAAGTATAGTTATTGTAGGAAATATGGATTGTGTTATTTATGTTCTTCCAAGGGTATTCAGGATTATATTTGTAGTAACTAGATGTTTCCAATATTTCATACATAAATTTTTCATAGTCCCTTAAATCTATCCAGGTAGCTCCTAATTCTACACTTATTTCTGAAGCATCTAGGTCTATAGGTTGTACTTTTTCAAGGGCTAGTTTATTTTTAGTAAATAATAAGGGATTTAACTCTGCATAATCGCTGGATATTTTTAATTTCTGCCTTACATTTCCCGACAAGTATTCATCTCTTGTCACCCAGCCTTTGCTTAAATCCTTTTCATCATAGGCAAATGGATCTAAGTATATTTGGCCATCTAATTCATCTATAAGGGTTTCTAGGTTGGTTTCATATAGTTCTAACATGAAGTTTAAATCAACTTTTCCCTTTTCATTTAAAGATATAGTCAGGGCTTCTATGGCTGTATCTACACTTGTTAATTCTCTTTGTTGCCTAACTGTTCTTTTAAAGAAGAAATCAGCCTTTTCAACACTTTTATCTTCCCTTATATTTTCAAGTGCAGTTAGTAGGGGTGCATCACTATCATCTTGGAAGACAGATATATTTTTGTTTTCTGAGATATAGCCATACTTCTTTACAAAATTATCATATAGACTTATTAATAGACCTTGTTTCTCCTCTAATTCTTCATTGGTACAGCCCCTAATTTGTATATCAATAATTTCCCTCATGGTATTTCGGATAGAATTAAGATCTTTTGCTTTATCTAATCTTAAGCCTATCATTTTAGACAATATCATAATTGAGTCTTGTCTGTAATATAATTCACCATCAACTTCTGTAAAGGTAAAGTTTCTAACCCTTGGGTCTGCAGGTATAAAGTCTTTTATTTCCTCTATATCTTCTAACTCGTAGTCTTCTATACTTGCTTCTAGATGATTTATGGCTTTCCTTAACTCTAAATTCAAATCAAAATTAGGATCATCGTTAATAAGTGTTGTTACCTTACTATCTTCTCCAAACATGCCTTTTCTCTTTTCATCAAAAGCCATTTCCCCCAACATCATATGGGGATTTTCTATGAAATATTTATTTAGGGGTATGCCATCTTCTGTAATATCAATATCTATCCAATTTGGTTCTTTTTCTAAAACCTTATCTCGTTTTTTTAGAAATATTATATCTGTTGTTACATCAGTATTGGCATTTTCTTGGAAGGTGTTATTAGGTAGCCTTATTGCCCCTATTAAATCAGCCTTTTCTCCTATATATCTTCTAGCAGTGGAATTTGCCTTATCTAAGGTTCCCTTAGATGTAATAAAAGCTATAAGTCCCCCTGGTCTAACCTTATCTATTGTTTTTGCAAAAAAGTAATCATGAATTAAAAAGTTATGTTTATTATATTTGGGATCAAATACCTTGTAATCTCCAAAGGGTATGTTACCTATGGCCACATCAAAGAAAT
>CAZIII010000357.1:0-1975 GCA_964539425.1 uncultured Tissierellaceae bacterium
GGAAAACAGAGGGATTAGTTTTCTTATAGATGAAGTGAAGACTGGAATAATAGATGCACCATATAAAGATGCCACATTGTCCTATGAGATAACAGGGCAAAGCATGAATAGAAAGTTAATAAAGGATGATGAAAATTTAAAAATTAAAATAGATATAGAAACAGAAGGGTCTTTGCAGGAATATATAATAAGAGATAAGCCAGAGAAAGATGAAGAAGAGCTTAAAAATATGGAAAAATCAATTAAAGAAGTAATAGACAAAGATATAGCTCATACACTAGAAGTCCTGCAAAAACAACATAAGGCAGATGCCATAGGCATCGGAGAATATATATCCAAGTTCCACCCCAAGGTATGGAAAGAAGTATCAAAAGACTGGGAGGAAATATTCTCAGAAATGGAAATAGAAGTAAATGTAACTCCTAGAATTAGAAGAAGAGGACTAGTACATTAGGGACACAACTCCTGTCCCTCTGTCCCTAAAAAATATGTATAAAAAAGTTATCCTTGGCAAGAATCTTTAATGGGGACATTCCCCAGAAAGATTGACCGTCATCCAGGGGTGTGTCCCCTGACCTTGAGCGGGACAAGTTAGGAGGCCAAGGAAAATGAAATATAAAAAATTAATACTGGTATTATCCTTATTTATTATTTCTTTTATTTATATCATTCATCCTTATTTAGAAAATCAAGCTAAGAAAGGCTTTAAGGATGAGATTATCAGATTTCATATAAAGGCAAATAGTGATAGGGAGGAAGATCAGGCATTAAAACTTAAGATTAGAGATAGTATATTAAAGGAAATGGAAGAAAAATTTAAGGATACAAAATCATTAGATGAAAGCAGAGAAATAATAGAAGAGAATATGATGGCAATGAAATCTATAACAGAAAAAGTAATAAAAGAAGAGGGGGAAGATTATTCCGTTGCAGTGACTTTAGGCCAAGACAATTTTCCAACTAGAAAATATGGCAACTTAGTATTTCCAGCAGGAGAATATGAAACACTACTCATTACTTTGGGAGAAGGCAGGGGACAAAACTGGTGGTGTGTAATGTTTCCACCCCTATGCTTTGTTGATATCACCCATTCCGTGGCCTACAATTTAGAAAAGGAACTAGGGGTAACACTAGAAGAAGAGGAAGAAGAACCAAAATTGAAATTGAGATGGAAAATAGTTGAGATAATAAAGAAAATGAAAAAATAATGGGACATTTAGTTAATCATACATGGGCAGACAGTGGATTTTCGCTGTCTGCCCATGTATGTCCTTCTCTACAAAGTTATTGTTATGCAGTAGCTTGAAATATAAACCAGCCATCCTTGACTGAAAACTGGTATACACCGCCATGCTTTTCCACGATATGAGCCATGCTTTTTATGCCAAAACCATGTCCTTGTTCTTTTGATACAGGCAGCCCCTGATGAAAAATCGGTTCTATCTGATAGCTGTTGCGGATGTCAATGCACAGCTTGTTATTCTTGGAATACACACGCAGTCGGATTATGCGTTTATTGCTGTCGGCTATATGTTCAGAGGCTTGTATGGCATTTTCCAAAGCGTTTGATAAGAGCGAACAAAGCTCGGTGTCGCTGAAGGTCAGCGAGTCAGGCAGCTTCGCATCTATTGTCAACAGGATTTGCGATTGCGTTGCTTTGGATGCGAAAGCGGACAAAATCAGATTGACGGTTTCATTTTCGCAAAATCGTATGGGCGTGATGTCATCCATGTCGGACTGGGCGGTGTGCAGATACTCTTTGATTTCCTCCATGCGTTCCTCGGACGCCAGTCCTCGTAAAAAGGCGAAATGGTGTCGCATATCGTGCCGATAGGATGCGGCATTCTGTTGTAGCTGTCGCAGAGTGGCAAACTCTGTTTGTGCCAGACGAAACTGTGCATCCAGCATATCCCTTTCTCTTTGGAGGGTTGCTTGCTTTTGTGTCTCGGCGTAATAAAGGATAACAAACACAAAA
>CAZIII010000358.1:0-1963 GCA_964539425.1 uncultured Tissierellaceae bacterium
ATACTCTTAGAATGAAAAGTGGAACATGTGGAGATTATTCCAATTTAATAGTATCAACTTTATTAAATTTAGGTATCCCTGCAAAATATGCTTTTGTAAAGAAAGATTGCTATGGTCACAATCAAGACCACATATGTGTAATGGCTAAAGTTGACAAAAATTGGATTCTCATTGATGCGACTTTACCTTATAGAAAATGGGCAGGGTATAATACTCCACACATAGAATATGAGACTTATACGCCTGATGAATTTGAAGCAAAATTTAAGCAAGAAGAGAGGTACTGGGCTAATTTAGCGTTGAAATGGGGAGAAGAAAAATATGCAGGATTATTGTATGCACCATGGATTCATGAGGAAGTTGTAATTAATACTGATGAAGTGATGGATACTATATTTTATCTTTTATCTATTAATGGCTTGGATGATTGGAACCTTTATGTATATTATTTACACTATACTTCAGAGAGAGCTGTTTCTCCAGTGATGGCAATTATTAACCCGATAAAAAGGGTCTATAGATTTTCTGTTTTCAAAGTAGAGTCAATATGGGATGAAGAACAATGGAGTGATGAATATAACTTAGACAACATACCCAAGAAATTTCAAGATGAAAGATTTATAAGATTGAATATTAATATAGAAACCATAACAAACAGAGTTAAGCAAATAATTCCTAACAATTATTGATGGTATAATTTGTAAAATGAACATCAGTAGATAAATGTGTAGCAAGGGGAGGGGAAGATTAAGTTTCTATAACTCATGTTAGAGATGCTTAGTTGATAATATTTTAGTATGACTTGTTTATATTTTATTGAGTTGGAGGATTAGACATGAAAAGAATTATAATTATTATAGCTATATTTATTTTAGTTGTTGTAATTATTGGTGCATTAATACTATATAATAATATTTTTCCATTAGCTAAACCTATTGAACTACCTATTGTAAATCAGGTTTATGCTGTAGAAATAAAAAAAGGGAATAGTACTTCAAAATATATAGATGATAAAGAAATTTTGGAAGTATGGAATTGTTTTTTTAATGCTAAGCCTACAAGAGAAATGGTGGCACACGATATACCAATTATAAGCGAATATTATACTGTGAATTTCTTTTCGGAGGAAGAAAGGTTATATACATCATTTATTTACAATAAAAATTCAGAATGGTATATAGAACAACCATATTATGGGATCTATGAAATAAAAGAAGAGTCATTGAATTTTCTACCTTAGATACTTGATAAAATCAGTATAATAATTAGTTGCATATATAAATGCGAAACAAATATTATTTTGGGATGAGAGGTGTATAGAAGAATGAATATTGTTTACAAGGATATTATCCTACGTGATTATGTGGAAAAAGATATTTCTGATGACATTCGATGGATGACAGAAGAAATTGCTTGGCATGAATGGGATGCCCCTTGGGAAGCTGAAGAAGACTTTAATAATTTTGATGCAGAAAAGTACTACGAAAAGGCAAAACAAAAGCTCAATAAAAAGATAGATGACAATGAATTTCGGTGGGGATTTGAAATTGACACAAAAGATGGAATACATATAGGAGGAGTTAATTCTTATCTTAATGATAAAGAATATAACTGGAAACCTGCCTCGCAAGGAGGATGTCTACATACTATTGGAATTGACATTTGTGAGTCATCTTACTGGTACAAAGGATATGGTACACAGGCTTTTACTGCTTTCATAAAGTATCATTTTTCTCAAAGTATAATGGATATTTATACAGAAACATGGTCTGGTAATTATCCTATGATTGCCATGGCAGAAAAAATTGGCTTTGAAGAATGCAATCGTAAAAGAAACATTCGGGTAGTTAGGGGAAATTCATATGACAGCTTAACTTTTAAATTAAACATTAATAAATTTGAGGAATTCCTTAGCCAATACTAATCATGTATATATGCCACATAATTTATAAAATAAGTTAAT
>CAZIII010000359.1:0-1961 GCA_964539425.1 uncultured Tissierellaceae bacterium
TCAGCTAATCTCTTATATTGTTCGTATCTTGCTTAATCATCTGCTTGTGCTAAAGCAATTAGCTCATCTGCTTTAGTATTTTCTATGGTCCAGTAAATTATGAAGAGTCTGGAAAGTCCTACGCAATCTGTCTCAGTCTATACAAAATAGCTAGAAAAATTGAGCATATAAGAGATTTAGAGAAGAGAGGAATATTATCCTTTATATTCTCTTATTTAATTATTAATTATATACTGTATAGCTTGATCTCTTTCATACATTGAGCCTATGGTTGCATCTACTTCTATATCTGGTACAATTTTAACCTCTTCCTTTATCGTGCCATCACCATTAAGTGAAATTAATCCCCTTAAACTAGATACAATTCCACTATTTGATAAAGAGAATAGAATATTATCAAAGGAGTGATTAATACCTGAAGTTGTTTCTCCCACAACTGTTGCAAACCCAGTATCTTTACAGAATCCTGCAAAGTTTTCTGCATTATAAACTACATTCTTATCAGTTAGCAGATATATCTCTCCATTGAATCCTATTGGCTCTACTGGATCTACTTTTTGATTTTGAATATAAAAATAGTCAAATTCTTCCTTTAATTCATCATGTACTACTTCATTGGATAACTCTGATATTGGCGAAAACTTCATCCCTCGATATTCATAGAATTTCTTACCATAATCTCCCTTCATTAAAACATAGTTATCTACTGATATTTCTTCCTTTATTAAAGGCTCCACTATATTTTTTATCCAGTAAGTGTCATCATCTCCTATCCAGTAGTTTGAGCGCCTAATATCAATGATGAGTTTTTTATAGTTCTTTACTTCTTCTAAGAATTCCCTAATCAACTTTCCATCTGCCTCAACTCTGTCGATATTCATACTATTTAATTTTATATATGCCACACCATTTTGTTCAATGATATCTGATTTGAAAACTGGTACATCTGGCAGACTTGGTCTTGTACTCATATTCTCAGATTTATTCATCTCTTCTAATATCTTTAATTGAGTTTCATCAAATCGATATCGTTTTATAGTTTTCTCGTCCTTAATTATTTCAGTCCATGGTTTGTAATTATCACCTTGTTCAGGATTGGTAAATCCTGCATAATAATTCTTGAATAAATCCATACCTACTATACTAGTAGATGTATCATTTAACTTTTTAATTATTTTTTCTAATTCCTCCATAAAATTTTCATCTGTGGATGCATTTTCTATGGCATTTCTAAAGCTTTCCTTCTCTCCCAACCAATCAAAACCATTAACTCTTTCACTCACTTTCAATAAGGGGTAATTTTCTTCAATCAAGCTATATAAGTACTCAAAGTCCTCTAATTTTTCTTCCATGGTCAAGGCTTCTACAGCCTCTATTTGATCCTGAGAGATTATTCTTGTTTCCTTGTCTTTATTAAAAATAAAGAATATCCCAATACCTATAAGTAATACTAATGAAATAATCATCAACTTCTTTTTCCTTCTCCTTGTCATAAATTAGCCTCCCTTAACATTTATTGTTTATGAAATATTTAATTATGCTATGCCATGTTCTATATCTATATTATTCTGTAGCTTATATAAATAATTATAATGACCACCTAATCTCATAAGTTCTTCATGAGTACCTTGTTCTATTAATCGTCCTTCTTTTAATACAAGTATCCTAGATGATATCTTTCTTAAGTTAAATAGTCTGTGAGAAATAAATATGCTTATTTTATTTTTAGTTAAATCTGAAGTTCTCTGAAATATTTCATGTTCTGATACTGGGTCTAGTGATGAACTTGGTTCATCCAGTATATAGCAATCTGCATCTCTTAAAAATGCCCGAGATAATGCTAGCCTTTGCCATTGTCCTCCAGATAAGTGGATTCCTCCATGAAACCATACTCCTAGTTGTGTATCTATTCCCTTTGGTAATTCATTTATCATTTCAGCAGAATAGGCTTTGTTTATTGC
>CAZIII010000360.1:0-1946 GCA_964539425.1 uncultured Tissierellaceae bacterium
TTCAAACGAGAAAATATTGAAACAGCTTCGATTATAGAGCATGATGGAGTAAAGATGGATAGATTTCAAGAGATTAGATAATATTGAGTGAAAATCTGTGATTCCCTCATACAAGAAACTAGGTTTATTTCAACCTGGTTTTTATTTATTTATACAGGGTATAATTAAATAAAACAACCATTGATAAATATGGTTTTATAATATAAAATGATATTTTAATCACAATAATAGGGGTGTAACAAGAGATGAAGATAAAAAATAGGTTAATGCTGACTTATGGATTGCTAGTTATGCTGGCGTTTGTAGTTGTTGTGGGAAATTTGATAATTTTTAAGACAATGGAAAGCGATTCAAATTTTGTAAATTATTCAGGGAAATTAAGGGCAACAAGCTATAAGATGGCTCAACTATCTAATGTTTTGATTAATGGTAAAGATCAAATAACAGGTAATAAATTAGAAAAAAACATCCAATATTTTGAATCCTTAATTACAACCTTGCCTACTGGAGATCATAAGCTTGGAATGTCACCACCAACACACAAGGCTACCATAGAAAAATTGAATCATATAAAAACACTTTGGGATACTAGATATAAATTTGCATATGGTGCTATATTAACCAATAAAGATGTAAATAATCTAAGAATAATTAATGAG
Organism: uncultured Tissierellaceae bacterium; assembly: GCA_964539425.1. Classification (GTDB taxonomy): domain Bacteria; phylum Bacillota; class Clostridia; order Tissierellales; family Tissierellaceae; genus JAVKTS01. Next base: position 660 of record CAZIII010000360.1, read on the forward strand.
GAAATTGAAGGTTATGTTGATTTCATAGATGAAATGGTTACATCATATTCTAAGAATGCAAGGTTAAAAGTAACTCGTGCAAGAATTATGAATAGAGTCGTAATCTTTATAACATTAGGGGCCGCAATTTTTTTATTTCATTTTATAAATAATGGAATTAGAAAGCCAATTGATTTACTTATGAAAAAATTAAAAGAATTATCTTTTGTAGATGGTGAATTAGCTAAAAAAGTTGAATCCATATCTAAAGATGAAATTAATATAATGGAAGGTTATTTTAATGAACTTATTTATGATTCACTTACAAAAGTTTACAATCGAAGATCTGGACTGGCGAAACTCAATCGTATTTTTCAGTATGATGATAGAAGACAATTTACTATAAGTTTATGTTTTATCGATATTAATGGATTAAAACAAGTTAACGATGAACTTGGACACAGATATGGTGATGAGTTAATTGTTTCATCTGTAGATATAATAAAAAATGCTATAAGAGATTATGATTTTGTTATAAGATTAGGTGGAGACGAATTTTTAATTGTTTTCAATGGTATAAATGAGGATACTGCTGAAACCATTTGGTCAAGAATTGTTGGGGATTATGAAAAGATAAACCAAGAAGAAAACAGACCTTACCTAATTAGTGTTAGCCACGGAATTGTAGAATACAATAATAAACAAAAATCAGAGCTAGATAACCTGATAAGAGAAGCTGATGAAAAGATGTATTTAGAAAAGCGTATGATCAAGGAAGATTTAAAGGTAAATATTATTAGAATATTTCAAGGGTAAGGAGAATTAGGGGTAAAATAAGTTCACTTTTTGGTGCCTGGCACCAAAAAGTGAACTTATTTTCTATATCTTAAATTTATTTATTTGTTGATTCAAGTTTATTGAAAGTTCATTTAATCTTTCAGCACTTCTTGCTACTTCTTCCACTGCAGCAGTTTGTTGCTCCATAGATGCAGTCACCTCTTGAGATGCAGCAGCAGTTTCTTCTGATACTGCGGAAATATTTTCTATAGAGCTAACAATTTTATCTTTATCATCACTTAAGATATCAATGGAATTATTTATATTTTTTATTTCAGATGTAATCATTTCAATGGATTTATAGATTTTCTCAAATGTAAGATTGACACCTGTTACTGCATTTGTTTGTTCTTGGGATATGGATTTTACTTCGTGCATTATATTAACAGTATTATTACTATCTATTTGCAATCCTTCTACTATTCCTTTTATCTTATCAGCTGCACTTTCAGAGCCTTCCGCAAGTTTTCT
>CAZIII010000361.1:0-1940 GCA_964539425.1 uncultured Tissierellaceae bacterium
TACTAGATGCAATAGGAAAGACTATTAATAAAATAGTAAATGCAACTAGACATACTGCAAAAGAACACCAAGCCGAGAAAGTAATTTTTGTAATTACTACTGATGGTATGGAAAATGCCAGTAGAGAGTTTGGCCATGAGAAGATAAAAACAATGATTGAAAAGCAAAAGAATGAGTATAATTGGGAATTTATATTCTTGGGGGCAAATATTGATGCGCTTTCTACTGCTAGAGACCTTGGAATAAGCGAAGATAGAGCAGCTAACTATCATGCTGATGGAGAAGGAACACTGTTAAATTATAATGTAGTAAGTGAAGCAATAATCAATCTAAGAGCCAATAGAAATGTAGATTCAAGTTGGAAAAAGGATATTGAAGAAGATTATATAAGACGAGGCGGTAAGGATAAGAAATAATGTAAAAACAAACGACATCAAGGGAGGACAAAAATGTTTAAAAATTATAAATTAAGAATATTACTAATAATTTTACTAATTTTAGCACTAAGCTCTACTGCTTTTGCTGAACCAATTAAGGTCTTAATTAACAACCAACCCCTAGAAGTACCAGTTAATCCAACAACAGAGAATGATAGAACTTTAGTACCCTTAAGAGCTATATTCCAAGCTCTTGGAGCAAATGTACAATGGGATCAAAACACGAGAACTGTAACAGGAACCCGAGATGATACAGTAATCAAACTTCAAATAGACAATAAAATAGCTAGTATTAATGGAAAAGAAGTGGAATTAGATGTACCAGCTAGAATTATAAATAACAGTACACTAGTACCAGTCAGATTTATTGCCGAAAGCCTTGATGCAGACGTTAAGTGGGACCGGGAAAGCCAAACAGTATTAATCAAATCTGATTATGAGATTAAAACTCATAAAGTAGTTAGAGTAGTAGATGGAGATACAATTATTGTAAGCTTTAACGGCAAGGAAGAAAGAGTTAGATTAATAGGAATAGATACACCTGAGTCAGTTCATCCAGATGCTAGTAAGAATATAGAAGAAGGAAAGATAGCATCTGATTATACAAAGTCAAAACTAGAAAACAAAGAAGTAATGTTAGAATTTGATATTCAAGAGAGAGATCAATACGGAAGACTATTAGCATATGTATGGCTAGGAAGTACAATGTTTAATAAAACCCTAGTTCAAGAAGGCTATGCCCAAGTCGCTACTTATCCACCTAATGTTAAGTATGTGGAAGACTTTGTCAAATTAGAAAGAGAAGCCAGAGAAAACAACAAAGGCCTATGGCAGTACCAGGAAGCCATAGATCCAAATGAGCCAGTAATTATTGATAAGAGCACAAACTTATACGGACCTATAGGTAATCCAGATACAGCTCAGTATATAGGTAGTCTTAAAAGTGACAAATATCATTATCCAGAATATAAACATCAGGGGCCGATATTAGAACATAATCTAATATATTTTGAAAGCAAAGAACATGCTATTGCAAATGGATATAAAGCTTGTGGAATATGTTTTAGATAGAATAGTAAGTATAAAATACCTTTATCTGGTTAATATATTTATGAATATAAATATATGGAGGTATTAAATGAAAGATAAATTAAGATCACAACTAGAGGAATATAAAAGGGATAATACTAAAAGCAGTAAAGAAAATCTTGTAAATAGCCTGGATTCACTAAATCTAAATAATCACGGGCCTACATCAAATATGGTAGAAATGGCTAGAGAAGTTCTAACAGCAAAAAATGCTAACAAAGAAGATATAGTTCAAGCAGTGGATGCAGTAATAAACAATTTAAATTAAATAATTAACTTGAGAAGTGTTAGAGATAAAATCTAACACTTTTTTTATTTGACATATATCGGAACCTGATATATGATCAACATATCAGGTGTCGGTATAACTGTATCCGATATGATTTTAGGAGGCAGATATGGATAATAAGAAAA
>CAZIII010000362.1:0-1938 GCA_964539425.1 uncultured Tissierellaceae bacterium
AGGATATTAATATCTGAAAGAAAACATAGATAAAAGCCCTGTGAATTTCATAGGGTTTTTATCTATGTAAATTAGGATAAATTTTAATCATATAAAAACATGGGTACTCATTTATCTAAGCAATTATTGGCATCTATAAGGCTAGATGAGAATAATTACCCTGTATAATAAGGTTGGTTAATCACCATTTATTATCTTTAATATATCATCCCCATATTTTTCTACCTTAAGGTCTCCAAAGCCTGGAATACTTCTTAGCCCTGCTTTATTGTTTGGTAGTTTATCTATCAAGTCCATTAATTGTGCATCTGTGAAAATATAATATGCCCTTATACCTTCCTCACGACTCCTATCTAATCTAAAGGTTTTTAACTCCCTATATAAGTCTTCCTTTTTATTAGAAAAGGCATCGATGCTTTCATTTCTATTTTCTTGATTATTATTCATATCTTCCAGTAGGCTCTTATATTTTCTTGTATAATCTGATTTATTTGGCCTATGCAGGCTAAGTATTTCTATTGCTAAACTTCTCATTTTATCATCATTAGAGCTAGGTAAATCGGACCTAGTATTAGCATCTTTAATGTATTTGATAAGCTGGTCAGCCCTTATAATCATATCCTTAATTTCTTTCTTAGCATATCTATCATTGATAATAGTCTTAGGATTGGCCAATACTACCAAGGATTTATAATTGTCATCAAAATATTTATCAAATAGAAATTTGGATATAATATTATTTTTTGATGTCCTTCTTATCTGCCTTAACAGCTCCAAATGCCTAGCATTTTGAGTAATAGGGGAGTAAATTCCTTCCCTTATTTTTCTCTTACCTAATTGATAATCTCTTATAAAGTTACCGTCCTTGTCTATGGTAATGTCCCCTATCAGATTCTTACATTCTAATACAAATATAATTTTCTCAGTAACAACTATATAATCTATCTGGGCTGTTAGGTCATCAACTTCTAAATAAATGTCATGGAGTATATACATTGGAATACCACTATTTTTCAATTCAAAGGCAATATTCTTTTCGCCAAATTGCCCTATGTTAGCCAGCTTAATTTCTAAATCTATTTTATCCCTGATATTTCCTGTAGCCTTTTTCTGTAGGTCTATTAATTTAGCTATATATTTATCAGTATCACTATCTTCTTTTAGAAAGACTGATTTACTTGATTTATTAAATAATTGCATCTTTCCACCATCCTCTCAAGACAATATTATCTACATTATATCATATAAGTTTTATTAGCAATTCAGTTAATAGGCTAAAATATTGATGGGGAAGGGGTATTAATATATAATAAAACAATAAGACTAGCCTTATACTTCCTGTAAAATAGATTTTTATTTATATGGTTGGAAAAGGGATAGGAGGATGCTAATATGTTAAAGAGTTTTCTAGTGGATTTAGAGAATGTTAGTTGGAATATATTTGATGATATTTTAGATTATAACCTGGATAATAATGACTATATTTATATATTTCATAATGCTGACATGGCTTCTTGTCCTTCAAGGATAATTGCCAATTTATCTAGAGTAAAAGCTAGAATCAAAATTATACCAGTTGTAAGGGGTGGAAAGAACTCCCTGGATTTTCAACTAGCCTGCTTTTTAGGGGGGATAGCAAAAAATAATCTTAATAGGGAATATATAATAATAAGCAAGGATATGGGCTTTAAGGTTTTACAGGACTTCCTTTATCCAGTTAAGGTTAGGCTGGTTTCTTCTTTTCAAAAGGCTTTTAGTCTGGGGATTGATAAACTAACGAAAAAGGAAGTCCTGGTACTAAAAAGAGATATAGAAGAAAAACTAAGGAATAATCAAGTTCTTGAATTTAAAGATTATAGGGCTATTACAGGAATAATAGTATCTTCCTTGGGGTTATCAAAAGATATGAGTGAATTCATAAATAGGCTTAAGGTAAAA
>CAZIII010000363.1:0-1914 GCA_964539425.1 uncultured Tissierellaceae bacterium
GTGGGGGTTCAAGTCCTCTTTCCCGCACCAAACAAAAAAAATTGGCTGAAGCCAATTTTTTTTTATATACGCGCACCCGTAGCTCAATGGATAGAGTCCCTGGCTTCGAACCAGGTTGTTGGGAGTTCGAGTCTCTCCGGGTGTGCCATTTTTTTACTTACATATGATAAATTATTTTCAAATGGGGGAGTAAAAATGCAGGAGTTGATATTTGGCCTTATTGGTGGAACTGCTTTATTGATGTATGGTGTGGATTTAATGGGTGATGGTCTTGAAAAGGCCTCAGGAGAAACTATGAAAAAAGTACTTACTGTCTTAACAGGTAAGGTATGGAGTGCATTTTTAGTAGGTATCTTTGTTACCGCAATCGTACAAAGTAGTACTGCTGTAACAGTATTAACAGTTGGTTTCGTAAGTTCAGGTCTTATGAATCTATCACAAGCAGTAGGAATTATATATGGTGCCAATATTGGAACCACAATAACTGCTCAATTAATGGCATTTAGTTTTAAATTTAAACTTACTGATATAGCACTTCCTGTTTTAGGAATAGGATTTGCAATATTTACGATTTCAAAAAATAAGAAATTAAAAAATCTAGGGCAAGCCTTGATGGGCTTTGGAATGATGTTTCTAGGACTTAAAATATTGAATAGTGGTATTCCTTATATGCAAGAAAGTGAAGCGTTAAGACATTTTTTCGCCAAATACGCATCAATTCAAGTAGTAGGAGTAATATTAGGTATAATCGTCACAGCTATGGTACATAGTAGTGCTGCTACCGTTGGACTTGTAATGATTCTTAGTCAAGCTGGTCTATTGGATTTGCAAGCAGCAATTTGTATAATGTTAGGAGATAATATTGGAACATGTTTTACAGCTCAACTAGCCAGTATGACCGGAAATATAAATGCTAGGCGTACGGCATGGGCTCATACACTTTATAATATATTTGGAGTAGCAATTACTTGGATCGCATTACCAGTCTTTATGGATATAGTAGTATGGGCATCAGATAAAATGATTCCTAATGCAGATATTTCAGTGTATATTGCAAACTCTCATACTTTATTTAATTTATTAAGTGCACTACTATTCTTACCAATTACAAAATATTATGTAGGATTCCTTTATAAATTAATAAAGCCAAAGCAAGAGGGAAATGGTGAAGTAGTTATATTAGATAGATTACTTCTAGATACTCCAATTGCAGCATTAGAAGTTTCACGAGCTGAACTTATTAGAGGAATAGAGATATTGAAGGTAATGATAAGGGATGTAATGGAGTTAGTATATACAGGTGATGTAAAAAAACTAAGTGCTATTGCAGATAATGAGGATATAATAAATAGGATGCAGAAGGATTTAACCAGATATGTTGTAGAAATTTCAAGAAGAGAATTAACTGAAAGTGAATCTTTAATGGTACCAGCTTTAATAAGTAGTATGAATAATATAGAGAGATCAGGAGATAGGGTTATTGAAATATCCGCACTATACAATAAAAAGATTGATGCTAATCTTTCATTTACTGATAATGCTATTAATGAATTAAAAGAATTAGAGAATATTTTAATTGATGTTTTTAGTAATACAACTATCACATTAAAGAAAATGGATAATAAATGTATAGAAAAAATCGTTGAGCTTGAAGATAAAATTGATGATTTAAGTGAGCTATTTCAAGAGAATCATATAAGAAGATTAAATGAGGGAACTTGCACAGTAGATTCAGGAGTATTATTTATAGATATGATAGGTAACCTGGAAAGGATAGCAGATCATGTGTATAAAATAGCAATGTATACAAAGGATGAACTCTTTGGAATAAAAAGGAAATATCATTAAAACTAAGCTTGTATGATATGCTCCCTTTGTAATAGCCAGTTAAAATAATAAAAACTGTATATGACA
>CAZIII010000364.1:0-1912 GCA_964539425.1 uncultured Tissierellaceae bacterium
TAATCTCATTGGATGAAATAAATTGTTCTATCATTTCTGGCGAAAAGAAATGCTCTTGCTCTGATGCTAATTCATTTAATTTATCTAGGTTTTCTTTTCCTAGCTTTTCTTCTAAGCTTATATAAGAATTTTGTATTTCTTTAATTTTTTCCTCTGGAATTGGATCCCATGACAGTATACCAAGTTGATAGACTAAGGAGGGATCTTCGTTTTCTACTATTTTATAAGAATCTCTACTGGATATTTGACTTAAGGTTGTTGATTTAAGACGTATTTGTAATGGGGTATTTGGATCATCTATATATAATCTTTTTTGTTCATTTATTTCTTTTAAATACTTATATGTATAATCATGATTTACTTCACCTATAGATTCGTAGGAAATAGCTGAGCAAATATATTGTAATTCTAACTTATCTGAAGGCAAGCTTAATTTATGGTCTATAGATTTTAAATCTTCCCAACTCATAATAGCTTTTTTTATCTGCTGAAAATCTTGTAAAATAACTACTTTATCATTATATATTGGATAAAAATAAAATTTATCCTTACTAGACTTTATCAAGGGCAGGGCTTGGACATCGTAAGCCATAGTGATTCTACCTTTAGATAAAAAATGTGCTAGAGTCCTTTCTTCTACTAGCCTTATGGTATATTCTAGAAATACTGTTTCAAAGGTTCTTATTATAGAATTAGGTGTAGCTTTTAATAAAACTATCTCCCTACAATCTTCAAATAAATTTATTAAGAAATTTGATTCTTTATGCCTATTTAAATCTTTATTTACAAAGGTGAAAAAGGATGCAAATATTATAATTATTATCAGAGTAATAGCTATGATTTTAGGTTTTTTTCCCATTTCATCCTACCTCACCTTTGTTTTTTAAATTATAATAATATAAAGTGTTTTCCACATCCTTGTAAGGATTAGCACTATATTATTAGACAACTTATAGCTAGGGGTGAAACCAATAATATAATCACTATAAATACAGGTAAATTTCCATTTCTTTCAAATATTATACCATACAAGTCATCTAAATAAACATTCTTATTAAATATAATCAAACTTAATGCTAATAATTTTAAAACCAGGTATGTACTTAGTATTTCAGATATACTTTAAATCTAGAATATATAATACTTATAATAACAGCTTCTATTCCTATAAATCGTGTTAGAGCAATATTTTATAACCACTTTATATACGCACTTCCTCTTTAAATATCCCAATTGTCCAATGTCATCAGAATTATACTCTAATAAGAATTGTTGCTAGTATTGAACAGCCTACAATTCTTGCATGTCGTTTACGTGAACAATTATGCGAAGCTGAATTCATCTTGACACCTCCTGTAATTTCCTTCAATACTATGCCTGTCACCTGGGATTATTCGTCGATTTTGAAAAGGCAAATTGTCTTTACAAAAGCGAATATCCTGTAAAACTATATGCTATTCGATGGCTGCTATAAGTTTTGCTCGTGTTATTGTAGAAGTTGCCGCTTATTCCAAAGTTATTCCCTGTACTCCACAGATATTTTCCAGACGCTGTACTATTTCGATTGCGCGAACCAGCCCGCCATGAGCGAGGGTTTGATTAGTGTCCGTGCCAAATTGAATATAATCAGAGCTTAGGTTTGAGGTTTTTAACGCATCCCAAATTGTAGAAGCAATGATTCTCTCCTTCTTTCACTACAATTATACTTATATTGTATGTTAAATAGGTATACTTGTAATCTTTTTTTTAAATCTTTATATTTTGATACTGTCTAAAAACTAATTTTAAAATTAATATTGATACTATTTTTAATGGGCATGTTCCCATGAACAGAAAAGCATTGAATATCATCTGTACATTCAATGCCTTAAAATCATCCAACTCTTTGATATAACTAGGTCCTATAATTTTA
>CAZIII010000365.1:0-1908 GCA_964539425.1 uncultured Tissierellaceae bacterium
TTCAAATGGGAATTGGAGTAATCATTATGCTATTAAAGAAATATAGGGCTATTGTGATCATTGTCTTTATTTCCATCCTATTGGCAGTTTATTTTAGGCCAAGAACTTTGTGGGATACACTAGAACTAGAAGATATGGAATCCAATGGAATTACCTATTGTACTTTTTCTGATATTTCTCAAGCAAATACTGAAAATTGGTCTGGTACAGCATCTGAATTATTAGGACAATCCAATGAATTATTTGGGCCCTTGCTTCATGAAGTTTCAATATCCGGGCCAGTCTTTTATAAGAACAGCGTGATAAATCCTGATTTGGTTAACTTATATCTTTCATTGCCCAAACAGAATGGGGTCTATCACTCAAGGACTATTGAATTAATTCTATCCTATGGAGATACTTCTGATGCCTATTCTGCCTTCATAAACATAGATAAGAGAGGATATTTTGTTACTTCAGGTAAATCTGTTATTGCCTTGTTTATTCAGAAGGCTAGGAACATTATGACAGATTCTTCTTTCTTACCTTTAGAAATCGTCGATTGATTTATAAGATTTCCATACACTACTCTAGAACCAGATGACAGTGAGAATACAAATAGCATAAAGTACAAGATGGGATGTTGCTATTGATAAATATTTGTTATTTTATAAAACCTATGAAAAGGATATAAGTATTTTGAGGGTCTTGTATGGTTCAAAAAATTATCCGCAACTTTTTAAAAAGATGAAAGAAAATTTACCTATATACAAATAATATAAAAGAGAAAGAAAAAATTACCCCTAACTAATATCACTGATATGCTACCCTTGTAGTAGACAGTTAAAATAACAAAACTGTTTACTACAAGGAGAAGTATTTTTTATGGGAAGAAAAAGTAGATTCACAACTAATGAAAAGTTAGAATATGTTCTTGGATGTATAGAGGGCAAGGATTCTATAAATAATACTGCTAAACTAATTGGTCTGATTAATCCTATTTTGAATTAATCATTATTTTTTAAATATTTTTGCCCATATACTTTTATTTTTTTCAAACTCTAATTGATGTCTTAAATTCAATTTTTCTAACTCCTACTGTCTAGCTGATGTTATAAACTCATCGCCTTCATTTCGTAGATAATTTGCATCTTCACTTAATATATCAGCTAGAGTCTTATATATATTTCTATTTTTAGGATAGGTAGAGCCACTCTCGTAACAAGAAATTGTTCTTAGAGAGATACCTGCTTTCTCTGCTAATTCGGCTTGGGTTAATCCGTTTTCTTGGCGAGGGCCAGGGTTATAGTCAGCCATTCTACAAAAAATATCTCAACAGAATATGATGAAAAGATAGAAAATCTTCAAAAATAAATGCTATCATCAATCGAAGAAAACTCAAAACAAGGAGCTGTGGCAGGAGATTCTGATGATCACAAAAGGATATCCGACGAGATAAATAAGCTGAAAAAGGCAAAATAAGGCATATACAAGAGAAGAAACAGAATGAGATGTACGAAGAACGATTAATGGAGGCGGACAGTACCTTAAAGACTGTAAATCCACGGGTAAGAGAGTTTGATGAGGACTTGGTACGAAGGTTAATTGAAACCATCAAAGTGGGTAAAGGAGAAAGATTAGAGATATAGTTTGAATCAGGAATAGTTATGGAACAGATAGTAGATTATTATGGCTAGAAATATAGGAACAGGTTACTGCTCGGATAAGAAGAGAATATTTGTGTAAAGACCTGTGGCTTAGTTTTATTAAAAATCTGCTAAGACTAAAATCCTCAGTAAGCTGAGGGTTGTATGGTTGACAGCTTTTAATTTACTAAAATAGGAGAGGAACTTGGCATGACTCCAAAACATGTCGATACACGAATTATGAGAGCGAAGGAAAAAGTTCGTAAACTAATAGGGAAGGATG
>CAZIII010000366.1:0-175 GCA_964539425.1 uncultured Tissierellaceae bacterium
ATTACTTCTTCGACGTTCTACCAGAATCAGTTAAGAGTATTGCTGTTCTAGATAGGACTAAGGAAAAAGGCGCTATAGCAGAACCACTACACTTAGATATTAAGAGTATCTTCTATGATAAAGAAGTAAGACCAGTTATCGTAGGTGGAAGATATGGACTAGGATCAAAAGACAC
>CAZIII010000366.1:185-1903 GCA_964539425.1 uncultured Tissierellaceae bacterium
TCTTTACAGACCTTTCTCAGCAAAACATTTCTTTGATGTATTGCCAGAAACAGTTAAGAAGATTTCCGTACTAGATAGAACAAAAGAAAAAGGTGCAATAGCTGAACCTCTTCATTTAGACATTAAATCAATATTCTACGATAAAGATGTTAGGCCAGTTATTGTTGGTGGTAGATTTGGACTTGGGTCAAAAGATACTACACCTTCACAAATTCTTGCTGCATTTGAAAACTTAAAACAAGAAGAACCGAAAGATAGATTTACTTTAGGAATAGTTGATGATGTTACTCATACTAGCTTAGAGGTTAAAGAAATAATCAAAACTGAACCAGCGGGAACTATTAAGTGCAAATTCTGGGGCTTTGGATCTGACGGTACAGTTGGAGCTAACAAGGCTGCTATTAAAATCATCGGTGATGATACAGATATGTATGCACAAGGTTATTTCTCATATGATAGTAAAAAGTCAGGTGGAATTACAATATCTCACCTAAGATTTGGTAAGGAAAAAATAACTTCAACATATTTAATTTCTGATGCTGACTTTATTTCTTGTTCAAAACAATCATATGTATATCAATATGATCTTTTAAAAGGATTAAAAAATGGTGGAACATTCCTACTTAACTGTATATGGGATGAAGAAGAACTAGAGCGTAACTTGCCAGCTTCAATGAAAAAGTATATTGCAGATAATAACATTAATTTTTACACAGTTAATGCTACTAAAATTGCTAGCGAAATTGGTTTAGGTGGAAGAATTAATATGGTTATGCAAGCAGCTTTCTTCAAATTGTCAGAAGTATTACCATTAGAAGAAGCAATAGATCACTTAAAGAGATCAATTGTAACTGAATATGGTAATAAAGGTGAAGATATAGTTAATATGAACTATAAAGCTGTTGATATGGGTATTGAATCATCAATTAAAATCCAAGTTCCAGAATCATGGAAAAATGCAGTTGAAGATGCAAAAGACCAAAAAGATGTACCTTCATTTATAAATGAAGTATTAATTCCAATGAACAGACAAGAAGGAGACAGTCTACCAGTAAGTACTTTTGTTGGTAGTGAAGATGGTACATTCCCACATGGAACAGCAGCTTATGAGAAACGTGGTATAGCTGTTGAAGTACCTAAATGGCTAAGTGAAAACTGTATCCAATGTGGTCAGTGTTCATATGTATGTCCACATGCAGTTATTAGACCATTCTTATTAGATGAAGAAGAAGTTGCTAATGCACCAGAAAACTTTGAAACAATTAAGACTATGGGTAAAGGATTAGAGGATTTAAAATACACTATACAAATATCAGCACTAGACTGTACTGGATGTGGAAACTGTGCAGATGTATGTCCTTCTAAAAACAAAGCATTAGTAATGCATAGATTTGAAGAAATGTATGAAGAACAAGCACCTAATTGGGAGTATGCAACAACTGTTACAGCTAAAACAGATAGAATGGATCCATTTAGTATTAAAGGAAGTCAATTCCAAGAACCATTACTTGAATTCTCAGGAGCTTGTGCTGGTTGTGGAGAAACTGCTTATGCTAAATTAATTACTCAACTTTATGGTGATAGAATGTTTATAGCTAATGCTACAGGATGTTCATCAATCTGGGGCGGTTCAGCACCATCTACTCCATATTGTACTAACCAAGAAGGCAAAGGACCAGCTTGGGCTAACTCACTATTTGAAGATAATGCTGAATTTG
>CAZIII010000367.1:0-1900 GCA_964539425.1 uncultured Tissierellaceae bacterium
CCTATTTCAAAATCAGTTTCATTGCTATATATCTCATTTTTATTAGCTCCCTATTAAGAATATAATATATTTAAAGTTTATATGTCTCTTCAACTTCTTTTATTAATTTGTCACAAACTTCTTTTGCTTCTAATGTTTTAACACGAATATCATTTACCGAAGAAATCTGATAATAATATTCAAGCCACTTTATATCTTCTTGAGGGATATGGTTGGATATATGAATTAAGTGTAAATCCTGGTACTTTGGTGTATGTTTTATCCTTACTAGTTCAACTAGTGGATCTGCTACATATTTAAGATAATAGATAAAAGCTTCAGGATAATTATTACGCTCAACATATTTGATTACCCTTGAATGTTGTTTATATTTACTTCTTATTTCATTTATAGTATTCTTTATTATGCCTACATCTATCTGTTCATCATTTTTTGATATTGCTATAACTCCTGATTTATCAAATATAACTTTAGGAAATTCAAGTATATCTCCTTCAACAAATTTCACCTCAGTACTATCTCTACTATGGCTTTGTATACAAAAATCAATTATATGATATTCACTAGTTCCTTCAATATGATAATATTTTTGATGAATCTTAGGGTGTCTATGATCAACTTTAAAATTAAAATCTAACTTACCTAGCTTTGATAATTCTTCTTCAGCAATCTTAAAAATCATATCTTCAAAACCATCCTCCACATCAAGCCAAATATCTATATCTGAATATCCATCAACAGCATTTAATCCATCTGCACCTTCTAACCAATATGCGTGAACTTCATTCATAGAAATAAATTTATCCTTAATTACATCAATTATCATGTCTCTGGCTATCTTACTCATTTTACTTTCTCCTCCATCTATATATCCCTATCCTAATAATGTTCTACAAATCTTTATAAACTCCTTCTTTTTAGCAATAATAATTTTATAATGAAAAATGAATAATAAATCTAGGAAATTAAGCCTATATTTATTATTCACTCATCTTCTTAATTAATGTCAGTTAACATTTTATTTTTTATCATATTTTTCATTTCTTCCAGACTATATTTAGTTTCATTTAATTAACCATAAGTCCAACCAAAACCATCATTCTTATATCTTGGAAATATATGCATATGATAATGTCCAATATCATTAAAATATCCACCATTTTGCATTATACTATAACCATCAGGGTTAAATATCTTTTTTAAAATTCTTGTAGCTCTAATCGAGAACTTCATTATATGCATTGCAATTTCTTCGTCTAAATCATCTAAATCCAGACAATGTTTCTTTGGTATTACTAATAGGTGTCCATTATTTATAGGATCAATGTCTAAAAAAGATATTATCTTTTCATCTTCATATATTATCTCTGCATTCTTTTCTTTTTTCATAATTTTACAAAATATACAATCTTCCTTTGCGTAATTCATTTAATCTACTCCTCTATTGGTTGCCATAATCTTTCAATATCTTTTAATCTATCAAATTCAAAGGTCATCTTATAAATATCTGGCATTGAAGTGCTGTTCCAAAATTCAAATCCGTATTCTTTGTTATAATAATTCATGATGATTGTCATAATATTTCCATGGGTTCCTATAACAATATTCTTTCCTTTGTATTCACAAAGCAATTTATCTATAATTGGTATAGCTCTTTGCTGAGCTTTTCTCGTTGATTCTCCACCTTCTAGTGAATAATCTATATCTATAAAAGACTTGTCTATTGCTATTAACAATTCCTTCCAAGGCACCTTATAATCTAATCCTTTAATCGGCCTTTCACGAAGCTCATCGAATTAAATAATTGCTAATCCTTTTTGGTCTGCTAAGTACTCTACTGTTTGAATAGCTCTTCTATAGGAGCTTGAAACTATGCAATCTACTTCAACATCTTTAAATA
>CAZIII010000368.1:0-1892 GCA_964539425.1 uncultured Tissierellaceae bacterium
ATGGCCCCTCATTTAAAAGTCCCTTAAAAGGCAAAATAGAGCCTCATTATTTTTGGTATTGGGAGAAATTATTCAAAATCAGGCTCATTCAATAGGGATAGTGAAAAATCTATACTTTGAAAGTCATTTTCGGATATTTCATCTAATTTGAGCAATAAACCATCTATTAACTTTATTATTTCATGGTCTTCCTGGTATTGATAATTTGAGTGAATTTCCTTTAAAGTATCCTTCAAATTTTCTCTTTTATAAGATTCCAGTAAAGTGATTTCTTCCACCGTAAACATAAAATCGCATCCTTTCGATTTTTATCATTTATGATTATATCATAAATGATAAACCTATATTATTTAAAATATCTTCCTGAAAATTATTGTTGCTAGACCTAAAAGTGAAAGCAAGCTGCTTACTATTAAAACAATTTTTATTGAGATTCCAGGGGAGTAAGTAGTAGGCCTCTTATTTAACTTATTCAATATCTTTTTATCCATAAAACTACAAACCTTTTTACCCTTATATAATTTAAATGTTAAACTTATTAATAATTTTAATTTTTTATAACCATAATTTATTAATTTTAAATCGTTTTAATTATATATAAAACTAAGTTCTTTCAATGTCCTTGTCCTTTTTTGGGTCCTTTATTTCTCCTGTTTCCTTAGCCTTATCCTTTATCTGGTCAATTCTTTCCTTTAGACTGTTTTTCTCTTTCCTTCCTTCCATTACATTTTCTTTTAATGTTTCCTTGAATATCTCTTCTATTTTTTTTGGAAGATCAATACCAGCATCATATTCACTGATAAGATTTTCAGATATTCTATCTATATTTTTATCTAAATATTTACCTTCATCTTCTTGAAGTCGATTAAAATATAGGCCTTTTTGTATTTCCATACTAATAACTGTTTTAACTTCTTTTTTATCTAATATATCTACATAATTTAAGTTGTTGTTTCCATTGGTTATAGAGAGGATCTCATCCTTATAAAAACTATCAGCAACAATAAGATTATTCTTTTCTAGGTTTTCTATGACTTCTGCCATATTCTTTAAAGGAATTTTTATGAGATCTTTGTTAATAGCATAGAGTGGAATATTTTGATAAAATACATTCTTTATTTCCCTGTTATTATCTAATAAGTAAACATCATTATTTTTATAGCCAAAAGAGGATAGTTTTTCTTTTTTCTTTTCTTCGCTGACATGGGCCTTTATAAGCCTGTTTAATTCCTTTCGATCAAAACTATCGAACCTCTTTTTATCCTCAGTCCAGATACCATAAATAGTCTTTTCATAATGATTTGAAGGAGAATCAATTTTTACCTTCTGATTATCTTTAATCATATATACATTGATATTTGTTTTTTCTAATAAATCTCTACAATCTGAGGAACTAATATAATATAGGTCATCTTTTTTGTAGCCTAGTTTTCTTAACTTTTCCCTATTTATATCCTGTAAATAATCATCCAATTTTATTGGCCTTTGCTTTTTTAGTCGCTCAGATTTTAGTTGGCTCTGATGGATCTTAAAATTAAAGTAATCCTTTATTAGTTGTTTAGTTTCTTTTATTTCTCCATAATTATTTAGGATAGAAGATTTTCTTCTCTCATAATCATCAAGATCTAAAAGAATTTTACTTTCATCCATAAAGGTTATTTCAACCTTTTCAACTTCTTTTTCATTTGCCTTAATATCTTCTAAGGTTTTCTTATAGTCTATTTCATAGATATTGCCTATAATCTTATCCTTATCCTTTTGAGTTATTTCAAGGGCATAGGTAGATACATCATTGTTCTCATAGTGCTTCCATGTTATATTTGCAGGACTATCTTTGATATAAACTTCCTTTTGTTCAAACATCCAGGTCCCTGCTTCTCTGGCCATAAAAC
>CAZIII010000369.1:0-1892 GCA_964539425.1 uncultured Tissierellaceae bacterium
AAATACTTTGTTTTCTGGAAAAGTCTATTTTACCACGATAAATTCCCACTAAGCTCAATTTTCCTAATTGTAAATCATTATGTTGATACCCATTCTCAAAGTTTTCTGTAGACTTATATGGTAACTGTATAATATATTTTTCTTTTTCTCCACTTTTCCCTGAATAATTAAAGGTATAATCAATAGTAAAGTCATCTAGCATTTTATCCATCATTTTATTAAGATTAATTTCTAAGTCATCATTAGTTTCATTTTTTATTTTGCTATCCTGTAACACATTTAAAATCATAACAGTATCATCTATATTCCTTTGCTGCAATTCAATATTTTCAAAAATAGTTAAATCACCAACTTTTAATTTAGCAGCTTTATCTTTAGTTTCTTGCGTGTTCTCATAAATCTTACGGAGCATGATTGATTTAGTTGTTTTTACATCAAAGTTCTCATAGACTCTTTTCTTTGTGCTATCTTCCTTTGAATAACCAGTCTCACCATATAAATTATCATTTCTACCTAGAACAATGGAATTTGTATATTTTAAAAGTTCCTCTGAAACCTGCTCCTTTTCTACCGTCTTCATAATTTTGTTGTCTATTAACATTGCAATTTCATGTGCTTTGGAGGTGTTTATATAAAATAAATTAAATAGTTGATTTGAGAAATTATTTTTAGGGTTTAAAGTAATTTGTTTTTTCCCGTGTTTTGAAATTATTAGGTTAATAAACAAAAATACAACTATTATAAAAGCAATAATTTCAAATCTTGCTTCAAACAAATTGTTGAAAAGGTTTATTTTAATGCTAAAAAATAACAATACTAATGATACAAAATTTGTAATTTCCAAAGGTACATACAATGAAGGACTCTCCTTTAAAAATTTTCTAATGAATATTAAGATTAAATATACTACTACTGGTATTACCATCCAATATTTCTGCATATCCAATTGAACAATAAGTTGATATATTGATCTTTCAATAAGAAGTAAAATTAACGCACAGGTAATTAACTTAAATGTTCCCATCCAATTTATCTTCTTAAACCTTTTTATCATAATGAACCAATCCTCATCTCTAATAGTTATTTTATTTCGGAATTTACATTGTCTCTAGCTTAGTGGAAGCTAGTACGTACTTAGTTAATAATTTGTAGCATCCTGAATATATATTATTATTATAATTGTAATATAAAAATCCATATTGCTCAAATTTTCACTGTATCCTAACTACAATCCAACATAAATCAGTTTACTAAATTCCTATTAGATCCATTATACAATAGATAAATATCTTTTTAAACATTATATCTATTGTATAATAGTCATAGAGAAGTTCTCTGTTCATTATTATCACTTTTATGTCCTTGGGCAACTTTCTTTTCTCTTAATTTTCTTAGTAACTTACTATCAATTTTAGAACCCACTATTGGGGATTTTAATGGAATAATATCTTCAAATATTTTACCCATATGATTGAATAACTTTGATGTTGAGAGTAAAATAGATGGCCTATGAACCCTATCCAAATTATCTAAAAAATATTTTGCATATTTATTATCTTGTTCAGCTGAAAGAGTAAAATACTTTTCAGCCATTTTCTTATCCCCTGATACATGTTCCGCTCTTAAATATAATTTCCCTAGCATATATTGTGCATATTGATTCCCACTATTTGATTCCAATTTTAAACACTCAATAGATTTATTAATATCTGCCTCACTGGAATTTTTCGCTTCTAGTATTGCCTGTGCTTTAGTATAATTAATAAAATCATTTACTGTAATACTATTTAAATTAGCAATATCCTCATCCATTTCGTTAAAATCAATTATTCCTTTATTATAATTATCTGCCTCTTTAATAATCATATTTTTAATTGATTTAAATTCTTTTT
>CAZIII010000370.1:0-1891 GCA_964539425.1 uncultured Tissierellaceae bacterium
AATTAAAAGCAAGATTAAGAAAAAATGTATTTGAATATGTCTGGCGTAAAAATATCGTTTTTGCGCTGGTATTTAGTGCTTTCATCCTACTGTCATTTGGAGTGGTATCTATTTATTATGGCTATTCAAATGTAATCTCTGCATTTAAACCTGCTCTCATTTTTAGACTTTTCTCTTTTATATTATCTTTTATTGTGATGTATACCGTAGTATATCTAAAAACCGGAAAATACTATTTAGGCATAGCCTTTGCCAGCACAGCAAACTTTTTGTTTTTAATCCTGTTAATATCACTTAACTATTCTATTAAGGTTGATTCAATCAGTGACGGGAATTTAATGTTAATATTTACCATCTATGTATGGATGATAAATTTACTGGGACTCATATACTTATATATGAATATGGATAGAAAGGAAGACATCTTATGAAATTCCGAGTTCTCTTTCTTTTTCTCTTTTTCTTTTTGTTAAATATTCTGGTAAGAGGTATGAACCAAATACAAGCCCCATTTTATTCTACGTTTGCTATTGCTATTCCTTTAGAAAATAACACCGTCATTTTTTCAAGATTGATTTTTAATTATGCAATTATCATGGTATTTGCTTTTATTATGATTCATAATATAAAACAGCTCTTTTTGATGAGTCCGTACATATTACCTAGAACAAGTAAAGCTCAAATGTATTGGTTATTTGTTAGAAGAACTATTAAACATACGATTTGGGTCGTGTTAATAAAATTATTAGCTGACTTGTTAACTGGACAATTAAATGGTCTAGAGAACATGGGGTTATTTCTTACATTATACGCATCGTTTCTATTGACACTCACGATATGGCTATTATTGATATTTATACTGTATACGTTGAATACTGGCGAGAGAAGAACCATCTTTATTGTTTTAGGTATTCTATTTCTCAGTCAATATCTGTCAGTAAATATGATTTCTATGAATGTTCTTGTTGTGGCAAGTCCAAGCATACTCACTAATTTTAAGGTATGGTCAGTAATAAAAGTATTTTCGGTACTTCTGTTATTACTAATTTCTTATGGTCTATTTAAAAATAAAGAGTTTATAGGAGATGAAAAAGAGTGATTGAGATTAAAAATGCTAGTAAAATGATTAAAGATTCTACTGTACTGAGTAACATCGATTTAAAGTTAATAGAAGGTGAAGTAGTTTTACTTCGTGGACACAATGGCTGTGGGAAAACGATGTTACTCCGTTTAATTGCAGGATTTATTACCCCATCAACGGGTGAAATTACAGGGAATAATAACTATAGCTATGGTGTGATAATAGAGAATCCAAACTTCTTTTTAGATCAAACGGCCTATTATAATTTAAAATATCTAGCAGACATTAATAAAAAAATCTCTGATAGTGAAATTGAATATTACTTAGATAAATTGAATTTATTTGACGTAAAAGATAAGAGAGTCTCTACTTTTTCATTAGGTATGAAGCAAAGGCTAGCTCTGTGTCAAGCATTTATGGAAGATCCTGATGTTTTACTATTGGACGAACCTTTTAATGCGATAGATGATGATAATTTAGAAATTGTTTTGGAATTAATTAATGAATCTAAGAATAAAGGGAAAATTATAGTCATTGCTTCTCATGGAGAAGTTAATTATGAGTTTGATAAAATCATTAAGATGAGTAATGGAAAAATTGTCACTAATTCATAAGTAATTCTAAAATAATTTGATGATAACTTTGATGAATTTAAAGCATCTATATACTTAAGATACATACTGATTAAAAGACTGTGAGCAGTAATATTAATTTTGAATGAGAATTAGTTAAGAATAGATTGAGTTTCCCTCCTATTTCATGTAAAGTTACTTGTTAAAAGAAGCTTTAATGAAAAGAGAGAGAAGGAAA
>CAZIII010000371.1:0-1868 GCA_964539425.1 uncultured Tissierellaceae bacterium
ATGGCCCCTCATTTAAAAGTCCCTTAAAAGGCAAAATAGAGCCTCATTATTTTTGATATTGGGAGGAATTATTCAAAATCAGGCTCATTCAATAGGGAAAGTGAAAAATCTATACTTTGAAAGTCATTTTCGGATATTTTATCTAATTTAAGCAATAAACCATCTGTTAGCTTTATTATTTCATGGTCTTCCTGGTATTGATAATTTGAGTGAATTTCTTTTAAAGTTTCCTTCAAATTTTCTCTTTTATAAGATTCCAGTAAAGTGATCTCTTCCACCGTAAACATAAAATCACATCCTTTCGATTATTATCATTTATGATGATATCATAAATGATAATTCCATATTATTTAAAATATCTTCCTGAAAATTATTGTTACTAGGCCTAAAAGTGAAAGCAAGCTGCTTACTATTAAAACAATTTTTATTGAGATTCCAGTGGAGTAAGTAGCAGGCCTCTTATTTAACTTAATCAATATCTTTTTATCCATAAAACTACAAACCCTTTTACCCTTATATAATTTTAATTTTTTATAACTATAATTTATTAATTTTAAATCGTTTTAATTATATATAAAACTAAGTTCTTTCAATGTCCTTGTCCTTTTTTGGGTCCTTTATTTCTCCTGTTTCCTTAGCCTTATCCTTTATCTGGTCAATTCTTTCCTTTAGACTGTTTTTCTCTTTCCTTCCTTCCATTACATTTTCTTTTAATGTTTCCTTGAATATCTCTTCTATTTTTTTTGGAAGATCAATACCAGCATCATATTCACTGATAAGATTTTCAGATATTCTATCTATATTTTTATCTAAATATTTACCTTCATCTTCTTGAAGTCGATTAAAATATAGGCCTTTTTGTATTTCCATACTAATAACTGTTTTAACTTCTTTTTTATCTAATATATCTACATAATTTAAGTTGTTGTTTCCATTGGTTATAGAGAGGATCTCATCCTTATAAAAACTATCAGCAACAATAAGATTATTCTTTTCTAGGTTTTCTATGACTTCTGCCATATTCTTTAAAGGAATTTTTATGAGATCTTTGTTAATAGCATAGAGTGGAATATTTTGATAAAATACATTCTTTATTTCCCTGTTATTATCTAATAAGTAAACATCATTATTTTTATAGCCAAAAGAGGATAGTTTTTCTTTTTTCTTTTCTTCGCTGACATGGGCCTTTATAAGCCTGTTTAATTCCTTTCGATCAAAACTATCGAACCTCTTTTTATCCTCAGTCCAGATACCATAAATAGTCTTTTCATAATGATTTGAAGGAGAATCAATTTTTACCTTCTGATTATCTTTAATCATATATACATTGATATTTGTTTTTTCTAATAAATCTCTACAATCTGAGGAACTAATATAATATAGGTCATCTTTTTTGTAGCCTAGTTTTCTTAACTTTTCCCTATTTATATCCTGTAAATAATCATCCATTTTTATTGGCCTTTGCTTTTTTAGTCGCTCAGATTTTAGTTGGCTCTGATGGATTTTAAAATTAAAGTAATCCTTTATTAGTTGTTTTGTTTCTTTAACTTCTCCATAACTATTTATAATAGAAGATTTTCTTTTCTCATAGTCATCAAGATCTAAAAGAATTTTACTTTCATTCATAAAGGTTATTTCAACCTTTTCAATTTCTTTTTCATTGGCCTTAATATCTTCTAAGGTTTTATTATAGTCTATTTCATAGATATTGCCTATAATCTTATCCTTATCCTTCTGAATTATTTCAAGGGCATAGGTAGACAAATCATTGTCCTCATAATGCTTCCATGTTAAGTTTGCAGGACTATCTTTAATATAAACTTCCTTTTGTTCAAACATCCAGGTCCCTGCTTCTCTGGCCATAAAAC
>CAZIII010000372.1:0-1847 GCA_964539425.1 uncultured Tissierellaceae bacterium
TCTACCTCTTCTTGAGTTAATATCTCCTATAACATCACCCATATATTCTTCAGGTACAGTTACTTCAACCTTCATCATTGGTTCAAGTAATACTGGTTTAGCTTTTCTTATAGCTTCTCTAACACCCATAGAACCAGCTATTTTAAATGCCATTTCTGAAGAGTCAACTTCGTGATATGATCCATCATATAAAGTAACTTTAATATCCAATACTGGATATCCACCAACAACACCAGAAAGTAACGCTTCTTGAATTCCAGCATCTATAGGATTGATAAATTCTCTAGGAACTGATCCACCTACAGTAGCATTTACAAATTCATAACCTACGCCTGGTTCTTGTGGTTCAACCCTTAGTTTAACATGACCGTATTGTCCACGACCACCGGATTGTCTTACATATTTTCCTTCTGCTTCTGAACTAGTTTGAATTGACTCTTTGTATGCAACTTGTGGACTACCAACATTAGCTTCAACTTTGAATTCTCTAAGTAGTCTATCAACTATTATTTCAAGGTGAAGTTCACCCATTCCTGCAATAATTGTTTGACCAGTTTCTTCATCAGTATAAGTCTTGAAGGTAGGATCCTCTTCAGCTAGTTTCATTAATGCAACAGCCATCTTATCTTGAGATGCCTTTGTCTTAGGTTCTATAGCAACATGGATTACCGGCTCAGGGAATTCCATTGTTTCTAGTACTATTGGATGACTAGAATCAGATAATGTATCTCCTGTAGTTGTATCCTTCAAACCAACAATTGATATTATATCTCCTGCATATACTTCATCCACTTCTTCCCTCTTATTAGCATGCATAAGAACTAATCTGCCTATTCTCTCTCTTTTGTTTTTAGTAGTATTTTGTACATAACTACCTGATTTAAGAGTACCTGAATAAACTCTAGCATATGCAAGTTTACCAACAAATGGGTCTGTTACTATTTTAAATGCTAATGCTGAAAATGGCTCATCATCTGATGGTAATCTTTCTTCTTCTTCATCCGTGTCTAGACTAACTCCCATAATTGGTGGTATATCTAGTGGTGATGGAAGATAATCGATTATAGCATCTAGTAATGGCTGTACTCCCTTATTCTTGTAGGAAGAACCACATAACACTGGTGTCATTGCTACTTTTGTGGCAGCAACTCTAATACCTCTCATTATTTCTTCAGTAGTTAATGTTTCGCCTTCTAAATACTTCATCATCAATTCTTCATCATGTTCTGCTATAGCTTCTACTAATTTGTCTCTATATTCTTCAGCTAATTCAACCATATCTGCTGGAATTTCTTTTATTTCTACATGTTCACCTAGATCATCATTGTAAACCCTGGCATTCATATTTACTAAGTCAACTACACCTAAAAAGTTATCTTCTTTACCTATTGGTAACTGAATAGGTACTGGATTTGCTTTAAGTCTATCTTTAATCATACCTACTGCTCTAAAAAAGTCTGCTCCAAGTATATCCATCTTGTTGACAAATGCTAATCTAGGCACGTGATATTTATCTGCTTGCCTCCAAACAGTCTCAGATTGAGGCTCAACTCCACCTTTTGCACAGAATAATGCAACAGCACCGTCCAGTACTCTTAGGGATCTTTCTACTTCTACAGTAAAGTCCACATGTCCTGGTGTGTCTATAACATTAATTCTATGCTCATTCCACATACAAGTAGTTGCAGCAGAAGTGATTGTAATACCTCTCTCTTGCTCTTGCTCCATCCAGTCCATTTGGGCACCGCCCTCATGGGTTTCTCCTACTTTGTGTATTTTTCCAGTATAAAACAAAATTCTCTCTGTGGTGGTTGTTTTTCCTGCATCAATATGAGCCATTATGCCGA
>CAZIII010000373.1:0-1838 GCA_964539425.1 uncultured Tissierellaceae bacterium
ATTTACTTAAAACCTTCTCAACCTTGCTATTTCAACCTATTCCTTCTCTATCAACACCACGCACTCTACGTGGGTTGGGGTTTTGGTATGATATTAATACGCAAAATTATGAATTTTGCGTATTAGTACCCCCTGATAATCCATCTCCTTTATAATTTCACTCTATTTCACTATAAATATCTTTCTACTTGGGAATTCCAAAGTTCATTATAATAATCTGAACTTTTCAGTAATTCTTTATGGCTTCCAAAACATTCTATCTGACCTTCTTTTAATACTAAAACTTTATCGGTAAACAAAACACTAGAAAGTCTGTGAGTTATAATAAAGGTGGTTTTTCCTTTTGAATATTCTTTGTATGAACTTAAAATTTTATCTTCTTCTAGAGGATCTATACTTGCTGTTGGCTCATCTAACAAAATTACCTCACCATTTCTAAAATCTGACCTTCCTAATGCAAGCTTTTGCCATTCTCCCCCTGATAATTCAGTTCCACCTAATTCTTTTCCTAACAATGTATCTTTATTAAACTTCTTTAAACTAAAACCTCTCTTTCCCAAAATTTCTTCTATTCTAGCCTCATTAAACTCTTTATTTACATCTCCTATATAAATATTTTCAGAAATCGATAAGGGATACTTCATAAAATTTTGAAATACTCCACTATGTTTATCTTTATTTATTTGACAAATATCTTTACCATCATAAAGCACCCTACCCTTTGTTGGTTGATATAAGCCAACTAACAACTTTCCTAAAGTGGTTTTACCAGATCCATTTGTCCCAACGATTGCAATGATATCATTTTTATTTATTTTTATACTTATATCTCTTAAAGCATAATAATCGCTATTTGGATATTTAAAGGATAAATTATTAACCTCTATTAATTCTTTAAACTGTGAATCTTCAGTTTCTTTTTTCTCAGTATAATTTAATATTTTATAGAGACTTTCCGCTTTGGATAAATTCATTAATTGGGTATTTATACTATTTAATATAGCACCTTCCATTAAACTATACAATTCATCCAAAGTGTAAAATATAACTATAAAGGTTGAGATTTTGATTTTATTATTCAATACAAAATACAGTAATCCAATTAAAATTCCGATATATGAACCTAATGATAATAAATTAGAAAGTAAATCTAAGTATAAGTTTTTAATTTCTACCTTTTCTTTCTTATCGTGAATTAATTTAATTGTGTCATTTATCATTGAAATAAAATATTCAAACCTATTATTTACTATTAGTTCTTTAAACGAACTAGGTTTAGTAAAATAAGAGATATAAAGACTCCTTTTCCTGCCCAAATGCCCAATTTCTTCCTCTAAATCATTATATCGACTCTTCTTAATCTTTACAGTAAGCAAGGTAGGTATAAAAATTACCAATAGTATTATAGGTAATAATTTATTCTCAAAAAACAAATATATACCTGTGGATATAATTATAGGCATATACATAAAAATCAAATCCATTATACTATTTGTATAATAAATTGCACTATGTAACCCCTCTTTTGCTCTATCCAATAAATCTAAAAAATTACTATCTTCAAAATTAATGTTTTCTATCTTTTGTATTTTGAAAATAAGTTTTTCTTGAAAATGAGTTGAAACATTCATATCTAACTTTTCTGCCATATAATTGGAATATCCATTCAATATAGTTATTATTAAGCTTGTTATTAAAAGAACAACTAATAGATAGAATGTATTAATTATGCTCTTATCTAAATTATCAAATATAGATTGTTTCAAATATAAGTTTATCCCAAATCCAATTCCTGAAATTATAAAAATAGTATAATATGAAATAAATACTTTTTTATA
>CAZIII010000374.1:0-1833 GCA_964539425.1 uncultured Tissierellaceae bacterium
AATAATCTCTTCGGGACTTGTGTTGGGATTGTTTTCAATAAATTGAGCCGTTGCTTTTATAACAGCCGTTGCCCCAATAGAGACATGCTTAGAGTCAACCAGGTGGACATTTTCAAAGTCTTGGGCCGCTATATTTGCTGCATCAAAGGAAACAGTTGTCACTGCTGAATAAGCAATATGAATTATATGTGCATCTGGATATTTAGCGAAAACTTTCTTGAAAACTTCGGTATTATCATGAGGGGTCGAACCAGATGTCTTGGGTAAAGTTCCTGTCTCTTCATAAAAATCAAAAACTTCTTGAACATCAAAACTGCCGTCTGGATAAGTTTGATCGCCCATTGTTACATGCATGGGAATGACCTGAATATTATAGCGTTCGATAATATCTTGCGATAAATCCGAACCACTTTCTGTCGTAATAATATATTTTATCATTTTTTTCTTCTCCTTTTTTTATCATATTTAGTTTTACTCATTTACATTTGTGTAAAACTCAAAGATAAAAATAAATTTAAACCAAAAAATTAAAAAAACTCCTCCCTATATCAAATGTTTACCCTTTCAAAATCAAATAAATCATTGAATTATACTCAATTTTTATTGTGACAAACTCATAATATAAAACTACTCTATTATTTTGGGCTATACTATCTAAATTCCAAAGTGAATAATATATTTATCGTCAATAATTTTATATCTAATATGATTAATATTATTCCACTCAGTCTTTTTGTACTTTAATTGTTTTAAGACACTATTAATATAATCAGGATCATATTCCCTAAAATATTGTGATTTAGCCCATTCTTTAATATTCTTATTTTCTGGGTGTTT
Organism: uncultured Tissierellaceae bacterium; assembly: GCA_964539425.1. GTDB lineage: Bacteria > Bacillota > Clostridia > Tissierellales > Tissierellaceae > JAVKTS01. The sequence continues at coordinate 838 of CAZIII010000374.1, forward strand.
TTCATCATTATATATCTTAAGAAATTCATAAAAACCATGAAGTCCTCCAACATCTTCTGGTGGAGCTGTTTCTCTTCCATCAAGAAGTGTAGGATATCCAAAGTAATAATCATCTACTATTTCCTCTAATAGAATTAATATCTCCCAATCATCTCCAAAATCATAATTATATTTAATTTCCTTGTCTCTTTCTAAATGCTTATCTATTTTTACAGTAGTTGGCTTTCTAGTTTCAATCTTTATTCTTTCCTGATGATATATCTCAAATTCCAATATTTCCTCTGGCAATGTTTTTAGTCTATCTTCATACATTTTCTTATTTTTCTTATAATGTTGATGTTCAAGATAAGCTTCCTCACTATTAGTCACGATAGTATCTCCTAAATCAAATTCAAACAAATGATATGATTCGCTTAAATAACCACTTTGGAAATTAGTTACTCCTTGAATTGTTTCATGTAATTTGTTAAATGTTGAACCTGCTGGCATTATAATTTTTCTCCAAATAAGTGGTTTTGAACCAATAAGCTCAATTCTAATTATATATGACTTCATAACTTCATCCCTCTTCAAACTTTATTTTACTTCCTTAGGTTTTCTAAATGCTAAATCCGTTAAACTAATAAGAAAGCCTATAATAATACTGTCTTTTATTGTGCTTTACATAAATGTTAGCTCTTTATCTTAATGAAAACATAATTATTATCATCGGATAATTGCCCTTTATAAACATAATCTAATCTATTGAACTTTTTAATATCCTCTACCTGCTCAATATTATTTTCTGCCATAAAACGTACCATTTCCCCCCTTGCCATCTTTGCTAAAGTTCCTTTTTCAATAATTTTCCCATCAATTAATTCGCCAAATACACAATTTATTAATTTCATATTTCCTGTCAAATATTTAGAAATAGATTTACTATATTCCTTTGATGCTAAATTTATAATATATTTGCTTTCTGAAAAGATACTTTTAGCAATTTTATCTTTCCAA
>CAZIII010000375.1:0-1813 GCA_964539425.1 uncultured Tissierellaceae bacterium
ATACCACTTTAAATAGATAAATAACAACAAATTCTTACATTTTTTTTAGAATATATGGACATGCAAAAAGGGACAGTAGTCCTGTCCCTCTAGTCTTCATCTCTTTCGTATTCTAATATGGCGCCTGTTATGGCATGAATTTCAAATTCATACTCATATTTATCATCATACATCTCAATTTCATATTTTGGTGGATTATCATCCTTTTCAAATTCAATTTCATCTAATGTTGCTGATTTACCTATTCTATCAAGGGCTATTTTAAAAGCTGCTTCCTTAGTTATATACTTTACATTAACTACTGGAAGGTTTTTATCTTTGTTCTTTTTGTCTTTGTTTTTATCCTTATTCTTTTTATCTTTGTCTATTTTATCTGAGTTTCCTCTTATTTTATTATCTTTATCATCGTCGTCGTCATCGTCATCATCCGTATCTCTTACTTCTGTTTTCAGGTCAAATATTTCACTAGTTTCTGCATTGATTTTCATTAGGTATTTGTGAGTAGTTGTTTTAACTCCTATTAAATAATGTGGAATATCCTTTTCTAATTCAATTTCAAATCCTCTTATATATGCAGTTTTATTATTTACCTTATCTAAAGCAATCATCTTAGCTTCATATTTAGAAATAAATCTACCATTATTAGTTTTTACTTTTTCTCCTTTTTCCTTAATTTTTTCTTCTTTATCCTTATCTTTCTTTTCTTCTTCTATTTTTTCATTTATTAATTTCTCTACTTCTACATCAACATCTTTAATATCTCCAGTAATTCCATTGATCTTAATCTTAAATATTTTATTTTCCTCTGTATGATAAGTTGTTACCCAGATAGTATAATGAGGATCATAGTAACCTAGTTCAATTTCAAAATCTGTTATCTTTGCTGATTCATGATTTATCTTACTTAATGCTATTGCTTCAGCTTCTTCTAATGTAAGGTAAGTTTTGGTCGCTGTTGTTGTTACCACATCTTCGTTTACATTAGGTCTCCTTAAACCCCTGCTCGCTTCTCCTAATAAATCTGTTGGAAGGGCAGATACTACTAAACTAATAATCAACCCGCCTATTACCATTGGTACTGCTTTTTTAATTGTATTCTTTGCCATGAAAGTCAACTCCTTTTCTTTTTCTTAATTCCATCTTATGACTTTCAGCCACTACTAACAAGTTTGAATACCATCAAAAATCATGTTTACAAGATAACCAACATGTCTAGAAATCTTGTGTTTGTTTTCTGAATATCCGCTATTTTACTACATTTCATCCTTCTCAAAATCTAAGACTGCTCCAGTTATGGCATGAATCTCTAATTCATATTCATAATTTCCACGAATAATTTCTAATTCATATTTGGGTGGATTATCATCTAGTTCAGATTCTATTTCAATTAGTTTTGCCCCATCCCCTACTTTTTTCAATCCAATTTTTATAGCCTCATCTTCAGAAATATATTTAGGATTCACTATAGGCTTATCTTTATCTTTGTCTTTTTTATCTTTGTCTTTTTTATCTTTGTCTTTTTTATCCTTATCCTTATCTTTCTTATCTTTTTCCTTGTCCTTTTTATCTTCTTTATCTTTCTTGTCTTCTTTATCCTTATCTACTTTATCTTTTTCATCAGGATCCTCTTCTTTAATTGGTTCTTCTTTGATGGGTTCTTCTTTAGTCGGCTCCTCTTCCTTAGGTGTCGCGTTTACAGGCTCCTCTTCTCCAGATGGTTCTTCCTCTTTAGGTACTTCAACTACAGGGTTTTCTTCTTTATCTGGAACAGGGACCTTTATTTCTCCTGTAATATTATCTATGGCTGTGGAGG
>CAZIII010000376.1:0-1802 GCA_964539425.1 uncultured Tissierellaceae bacterium
GAAAGAATTCATAGAAGAGAATAATCTTGAAATAAAAACACTAAGACATAGAGAAGTTTATCTTTCAGATGCAAGAAAAGTTGAACCTGAAAAGTTGAAAACAGTTTTAAGATATATGGTCAGAAGAAAATAAAGACAAAAAGAATTAAATTAACTGGAGGATGTAAGACAATGATATAGATTGTCCAATGTTTTATTTATGTAAACATAATTACTGTGGAAATGATACTTGAAGATTGGAAGTGGAAAAGATGTATACAAAAACTGAAATAATCAATATAGCAAAAAAACAATTGGCACTTGATTATAATTGTCAACTACTAGACTTTGAAAAGGATGGAAATACAATTACTGAAAATAAGCTCTTAGATGGCAGGCGAATCTATGAAAGTGATGGGTGTTTCCTAAAGATAATTACTATAGGTGGCAGGGCAATAATCTGTGCTGATGAAAAAATAAGACCCTGGCTTGAGGAAAACATTTTAAGACGAGATGCCAGCTGGCTATTTGACTATGATAAACTTAGAGTAATAGATAATAAACTAAGGGAATTTGGCCATGAGATTGATCAGACGCCTCACTTCTATTTGCCTAATCCTGTTAATAGTGAAACAAAACCAATTACCACAATAAAATGGTTTGAAATGGAAGATATATTACAATTTCAGGGAGACGATAGGTTTGATGAAGCTTTTATGTTTAATGACAATTATCCAGATGTTCTAGGTGTTGCCGCTTTTGATGGCGATACTATAATGGGGATGGCAGGGGCTAGTGCAGACAGTAAAACTTTATATCAAATTGGTATTAATGTCCTACCTGAATATAACGGAAGAGGTGTTGGGACAAATTTAGTTGCATTAATAAAACAGGAACTCTTAAACCGTGGGAAGGTACCTTTTTATGGAACAGCGGTATCTCATATAGTTTCTAAGAATATTGCTATAAGCGCAGGCTTTTTTCCTGCATGGGCAGAAATTTATTCAAGGAAAATTTAGGATTAAATTATAATGGATTATATATATTATAGAATCCCTACAGTGGAATTTAAACAGAAAATCCCACTGTAGTTTTTTTGTTTCTTTCTTATTGAAAAATAAATATCCGTACTACAGGACTTCATATTTCAGATATAAGAAAGTTATTAAGCCGTTTAGACCTACTTATAGAAAAGGGGCATTCAAGTAAAAAGGATGTCAAGAATCTGAAAGAATGTCTAGTAAACTTTATTTTCATAAATAAAAAAACAAAGCTATAATATAGTAGTGAATGGGGGAGAGTTAGATGAAATTTAGAAGAATAAGAGCTATTTTTTTATTTATTATTATAATATTTTTATCTTTACAAACTTTTAAAGTAATAGGGGGTATTTTTGGAAGAAATAAGGTAATTGTTATAGATCCTGGACATGGTGGAATAGATTCTGGAGCAGTTGGTATAAATGAGAGATATGAAAAGGCTATAAACCTAGATATATCTAAAAAATTATATAAAAGATTAAGGTCCATGAGATACAAGGTGGTTTTAACTAGAGACACAGATGAGTATGTTGATAATAAAGAAAGGGCAAACATAGCAAATAAAAAAGCAGCTAGGATATTTCTTAGTATTCACTGTAATTCTTTAGAAAACAGTAATTCCACCAATGGAATTCAAGTATTGTATTATCCTTATAGGGAAAGTAATATTGATGATCCAGATAATAAAATATTAGCCCAAAATGTATTAGAGAAGATGCTATTAAATACTGGAGCAGACAACAAAGGTATAGTAGAGAGGGAAGATTTATTAGTACTTAACCA
>CAZIII010000377.1:0-1798 GCA_964539425.1 uncultured Tissierellaceae bacterium
TTTCCTCCTTAAAAAAATATTAGGATACATAATGTAGCCTAATATTTGTATATATGTTTTTTTGTCAAAAAGATACGGGCAAAAAATTGATGTTTTAAGTCTAATCTATTTTTTATTGCTCATAATATATGTTGAAACATATATTATGAGCACAGATATAAATAATATATATTTTATATGGGTATTCATATGCTCTATTGCAATAGCTCGTATATAAGTCACAAAGAAAATTAATATTATTATAGATGTCGTTGCACTTATGTTAAACCCTGGAAATTCTAATGAGGAATTAGGAAACCTTTTTTTTGTCCAAACTGTTAATAATCCCAAAATAATAGTTAATGCTAAAGCAATAATACCATATCCATTGATTAAAGATAAAGATACTGATATAAGAAAAGAAATATTAATTATAAACTCTATTTTCTTTAATTTTTCATTTTTTTTCATGAATTCCACTACCCTTTTCTTATCTTCCTTCACTTATATAAGTTAAATTTTCATAGAAACCACCATAAACATATGGTCCTAATATACGAGATATATCTCCTCTTCCCCAAACGGATGGGTCAAAATATACACCTTCTTTAAATTGTTCTCCATAATATTTAGATGACTTTGTTTCAACTTCATATAAAGTACCTGAAAGGCTCCCACTATAAGGTGAATCTTCTCCCCAAAATTCTCTGTCTGTTCTCTTTGCTGATACAGTAAAATAACTAAAGAATATTTCTTCACCTTTATCGCCAACTATAACAATTCCTGCACTAATAAGACCTCTAAGAACCCTACTTGCAATTATTTCTGGTAGTTTGATAAATGAAATAAGAAAAGCCAATAATTTGCCCATAGTTTTCAGATTACTTGGGACTTCATAGGATACCCTATCACTATCAGTTGTATAGCTAACGCTCATAGCTCTAAAATAAGGACTTATGGTGGATCTATACGTTGTACGACCTAAGTTAATTCTTGTAGCTAATGGTGTTACTTGATTGTTTTTTATTTCTTCTATTTTATATTCATTTAAATCTATACGTACTATTGAAGGCTCATTTTTCAAATTATTTTTATCATTGTCATATTTTATACTTTCCATTATATTTGTTTCTTTATCGACTTTTACTTTTTCAATAAGTTTTCCGTCTTTGGAATATACCTTGATTATAGTATTACCATTTACAGAAGCATCTGTATATATCATATCACCTAAAGTAAAGATAATTTCTTCATTTTTATAGTATTCATTTTCAGTGCAATTATCAATAGAATCATATAAGTTATCTGCAACCACTATATTAGGTATTAATGTTACTAAAATTATTAATGTGCTTAAAATACCACTAATTAATTGTCTTACTTTTTTATTCAATTTCATTTTAATTATCCTCCTTTAGAATTTTCTATTAAGAGACTCTGATTCAAATTCAGCATCTTCGATACTAACTCTTTCCTCCTACTGAAGCATTTATTGTAACCCTTACCACATCTCTTGTCAATTTTGCAGTTGCATTAAGACAATAAGTATAAGCCTTTGCAAGAGCATCCTAACATATGGGGCTATTCTATTTTTAATAAAAATTATCAACCATATCCATATTTACAATCATTATTACATATACTAATCAATTATAAAATGATTCTTTAAATATTTAAATCTCACAACTTCCAGAAGTAGCCACTGCCTTTTCGCCATCAACAGTCACTACAACTCTAGTACGATATTTTGTACCAGAAGTTCCACTATAACTCTTCGATAAAAACACACTACTAGTTCCACTGAAACTCCACGATGTTA
>CAZIII010000378.1:0-1777 GCA_964539425.1 uncultured Tissierellaceae bacterium
CCGCAAATGGCTCCATTGTTTATTTTAATGCCTGTATGGGCTATGTATCGTTCCGCAAGGTATTATGATGTATTTAATGTAGAAACATCTAAAAAAGAAGAAATCATTGTAAGCAGTGAGGAACAAAAAAGTATATTTACCAATCTTTCAATAGCATTTTACATTGCAGCGCTTTTAGCCTTTTTATCTGAGTATATACCTTATATGGGTGAAGAAAATGCTTCTAAGCATGCATTGACCAAGGGTTTAGTCATTTTAAGTGTCGGAATTATAATAAGAATCATTCAGAATATAAAAAAAGAACATGTAAGAACCAATTTAACTATCCTAATTTTAGTTTTAAGTGTTCCTATATGTTTGTTTCAGTTTTTAGAATATAGCAGTATAACTGTCTGGGCATTCCCTATGATAATAATCATGAGCTCTGTTATCTTTAGTAAACGAATATTACTTTTTTCAATTACAATAGTATCGATTATTACACAAATCTTGATTTGGTCAATTCATCCTGAAATAACAGTCGTAGTCGAGAAGTATGATTATATTTTAAGAATAGGAATATTTCTGGTGGCCTTCTTTATAGGTTTATATACCAATAGAATGTATGTTGCTAAGATAAAAGAAAACAATTATCAAATTGAATTTCAAAAAATGGTTTCAGCTATTTCTTTTGATTTTGTTAGTCTAAATCAGGAAAATTTTGAGGAAAAGGTGAATAGTTTATTAGCCGAGATAGGTCGTTTTTTCCATGTAGATAGAACTTATCTGTTTACCATAAATCATAATAATGACACAATGACATATTCAAATGAATGGTGTAATAATGGAATAAATGAAGAAGTAGGTAGCATTGAAGAGATACCCTTAGATGTATTTCCTTGGTGGATAGATCAACTCAATAAGAAAAAGCTAGTATATATTGAGGATGTAGATTATATGCCTGAAGAAGCTAGTGCAGAGCAAGAACAACTTCATAGACAAAATGTGAAATCATTGATTTCTGTACCTATAATGGAAAATGGAAAGATTCAGGCATTTATAGGAATTGATTCAGTGATATCAACTAAGAAATGGTCAGAAGAAAATATAGAGCTACTTAATATTATGGCAAACATTCTCTCAAGTGGAATGACACAAATAGAGGCTGATAAACAAGTTGAATTTATGGCTTACTATGATAATTTAACAAAATTACCGAATAGATTTTTATTTTCAGATAGAGTTAATCAGGCGATTGAATTATCAAAAAGGACAGGTAAACTTATTTCTATAATATTTATAGATTTAGACAATTTTAAATCAGTTAACGACACAATTGGACATAAAGGTGGAGATGTTTTACTACAACAAGTTGCTAAAAGATTAGTTGGAGTACTTCGTAAAACCGATACTGTTGCTAGGTTTGGTGGAGATGAATTTATGATTATGCTAAATAACATAACTGATTATGATATGGTTACTAAAATAGCGGATAAAATAATGGAAATATTCTCAGAAACATTTGTAGTTAACAATCAGGAATTTTTAATTACTGCTAGTGCTGGTATAGCAATTTCCCCAATTGATGGAGAGGAATCTGAAATACTGGTTAAAAATGCTGATATAGCAATGTATAAAGCAAAAGCTAAAGGCAAAAACCAATATGCTCTTTGTAGTAAAGCTATGAAAGAAGAAGTACAAATGAGTATGGAACTATCAAATGATCTTTATAGAGCTCTGGATAGAAATGAGCTTGTTGTATATTATCAACCTCAAATAGACCTTGTAACAAAGAAAA
>CAZIII010000379.1:0-1753 GCA_964539425.1 uncultured Tissierellaceae bacterium
TTCTGTTAATTTAGAGTAATATGAGATAGGCTTTAATCTTGTTGGGAACTTACCTATTTCTTCTACATTATAGTATTTTTGAATATGTTTCCTTGACCTAGCAATAGTTAGGCTATCTAATAGTTCAAAAAAATCAAAGTCTAGCATTTCTAGTAATGTTTCTGTAGTCCTATTATCATTTGGTAACTTGGACCATTTATTGAAATTAGTCTGTGTTCTTTTAAATATTTCATCTATTCCTCTTTCTGTATTTAGTTTAGCATTTATGGCATATGGATTTCCTTCATATGCTAAAGCAAGTTGATTTCTCAAATCATTAAATTTATTATTCACTGGGGTGGCTGAGAGCATTAGTACATTTGTCTTTACTCCAGTTTTGATGACTTGATTCATCAATCTTTGATATCTTGTTTGTTTATCCTTATATGAATCGTTGTTTCTAAAGTTATGGGATTCATCTATGACTAATAAATCATAGTTTGACCAATTTAACCTTCCTAGATTAATACCATTACTATGTCCGCTATCTCTAGATAAATCCGTATGATAGAGTACATCATAGTTAAACCTATCCTTAGCAAGAATATTATTTGTATAGTTCTCCCTGTAGGTGTTCCAGTTTTCTGATAGTTTCTTTGGGCAAAGTACTAGAACTGATTTGTTTCTTAGTTCATAGTATTTAATTACTCCTAATGCTGTAAATGTCTTACCTAGTCCTACACTATCTGCTAGAATACATCCATTATACTTTTCCAGTTTATTTATAATTCCAATTACTGCATCCTTTTGAAAGTTATACAGTCTCTTCCATACCTCAGTTTCCTTAAATCCTGTTGCCTCATTTGGTAGTAAATCTTCTGATATATCTTCTAAGAATTCGTTGAAAATATTATATAGTATGACAAAATATATAAATTCTGGTGAGTTTTCATTATATACGGTAGAGATATATTCCACAACTTCATTTGTTATATCCTCTAATTTTTCTCTATCATTCCATACTTGATCAAATAAATCAAAATACATTTTTGTAATTGAATTATCATCTGACTTTATAACTATATTAGATAAATTATTTCCCCTTTCATAGCCTAAATCAACAGTGGTAAATCCGTTTGTTTGAGTGTATGTATTTTTAGAAATTTCTTTGTCAATATTTATAAATCCTTGTAGCATAGCATTTGTTTTATTAGATTTGAAGGTAACTTTTCTCTTTATCCAATCACTGCATTCTTTGGCTATGGCTTTTTGAGTAAGTTCATTTTTCAATTTTATTTCAAATTCTGTTCCATAGAGGCTTCGCTCTCTACTTAATTTTGGTATGTAAAATTCTCTTTTTTCTTTATCTATTTTATCTTTAATAAATGTAGGGGAATTGAAAATAAACCTAAGCTCTTCAACCTGCTCAAGTTCCTTTTTAAGTGATTCATATGCATATATGGAAAAACATGATGCTACTATTGATAGTTTATTGTCTTTTTTTATAGTGGTTTTTAGGTCTTCCCCTAGCAATCTATTTATATTATCTATTATTTCCAACACTATCACCCTTTCACTTAAAATATCCCTTACATATCTATTCGACAATTAAGCCAAAAGTCCTTCTTTTTTGACTAATTTGTTTCCACACACTTTCATAATTCAAAGTATATCAAAACTCCCCCATACCTAGACGATTCCATTTATTAAATATTTCTCTCCATAGTTAAATCAAAATATTTTTAATTTCAAAGAGGAATTTTAAATCTTATGT
>CAZIII010000380.1:0-1746 GCA_964539425.1 uncultured Tissierellaceae bacterium
AATATGAAAGATGTATATTATTTACCAAACGAATTAACTCAAATGAATTTACATGATTTAGAATTTAATATAAAAGAAGATAGAACAGGACTAGATTTATTATCTCAAGTAATACTAGAAGCTGGACTTGAGCTATCTTTACCTATGGAAATTAAAGTAATTAATAATAAAGAAGTCTATTTTGTTGCTGAAAACTCTCTTATAGCTTGCTTTGATAGAGACATAGATGAAGAATTAATCAAAGAAATAGCCAATCTAAAACCAGTAAAAGTCGTATTTAGGGATAATTCATTTAAAGATGCTCCATCAAAGATAAACCTAGAAGAAATCTTCAAAGGTATTTCACCTAATACTGAAATTAAGGTTTTATAGGATAATATCCAAGTAAGATTTCAAAAAAAGTTTAAATCTATGACAATTATGTTTAAAATCAAACATAATTGTAGTAAAATTAAACCAGGGGTGATTGTATGAAGGTTTATGAAAGATTGCTAAAACTAGGAGTATTTACTATAAATGATTTGGATGAGATGTTTGGAAATAGAAATAGCTCAAACTCTGCTTTAAAGACTTTGTTAAAAAAGGATTTAGTTCAAAGCATAAAGAAGAATCTTTATGTATGCAATGATATAGAGAATAAAGTACCTATAGTAGATAAATATAAAATTGGAAGCAGTATAACAAAGGATTCTTATATATCACATCATAGCGCTTTAGAATTTCATGGATTAAGCCATCAAATATTTTTTGAAGTATTTGTTTCTTCATCTACACAGTTTAGAAGTTTTGATTTTAACGGTATAAGATATAGATATGGGGCTTCAAAAGGAAATAAAGGTGTTGAAAGCATTACGACTAATCGAAACTTAAGAGTCACAGATGTTGAAAGAACAGTAATTGATTGTATAAAAGATATAGAGAAAGCAGGAGGACTTGAGGAACTTTTACAATGTATCCGTTTGATAACATATTTAGATTCAAAAAAACTAGAGAAGTATCTTCTTATGTATAATATACAATTTGTTTACCAAAAAACAGGGTATATATTAGAGCATTTTAAAGAGGAATTAAAATTGTCACAAGACTTTTTTGAGTTTTGTTTAGATAGAATAAATAAGAGTAAAAGATACTTAGTGGATATGGATGAAAATGATCTAGTGTATAATTCTAAATGGAGACTTTATGTACCCAAAAATTTGATGTCATTTTTAGAACAAGGAAGTGATTACCTTGTATAAATACGATAAAAGTTATTTAGAAATGAAAGTAAGCGAAACTGGGTTTATTAGAGATAATTTAGAAAAGGTATATAGGCTTGTTGATATCTTAGAATATTTGAGCTTGAAATATCAAAAAAACGTGTGATTAAATTCATATCAGATTTACTTATCTTAGAAGATAGTGAAAGGGAATTTTTAACTAGATTTGATACTAAAGAATATTTACCTGAACTTTTATTTAAAGATTTTGAAATAATTAGTAGAATTAAAGATCATCCCATGGCCTTATGGAAAATCAGGGACAAGTCTGTATGATACAGAAGAAATATAAAGATAATACTTTCTGCAGCCATTAGTTGAAGAAAGTGGTTATCTAGTATGAATAAAGGAAAGTGATGAGATGAAAATTAAATTTAAAGAACAACAATTTCAAATAGATGCAGTAAAATCAGTTGTAGATTGTTTTAAAGGACAAACAAAAGAAGTATCAAAGTATACCTTAGACAAAGGAAGAACTAAAGGCAAA
>CAZIII010000381.1:0-1724 GCA_964539425.1 uncultured Tissierellaceae bacterium
TTTGTAAATATAAGTATAGCTGTAGAAACTCCTGCATAGGGTTTAAATACTCCACTTGGCATTGATATTACTGCTTCTAGTTTGTTCTTTTCTATTATTTCTTGTCTAATAGACTTGTGGGCATTTGTGCTACCAAATAATACTCCATCTGGTACTATTACTGCACATCTACCACCATTTTTCATTATTCTTAGCATAAGGGATAAGAATAATATTTCAGTTCTCCTAGTGTCAGAAATTCTAAGTAAGTCTTCTGCTACAGATTCTTCATCTAATGAACCCTTAAAAGGTGGATTGGCCAAAATTAATGTATATTTTTCTCTATCTGTATTTATCTTAGAAAGAGAATCCCTATATTCAATTTGTGGATTACCTACATCATGTAACAACATATTCATAGTTCCAATCCTCAACATAGTGGAATCCATATCATTGCCATGGAACATAGTATTGTTATAATGGTCCCTTAATTCTTCTGAGTTAAATAAGTCTCCATGATTTTCTTTTAAGTATTCACTTGTTGCCACCAAAAAACCTGAAGTACCGCAGGCTGGATCGATTACAATATCAGAGGGTGTAGGTTTGGTAAGTTCTACCATCATTTTAATAATATGTCTAGGTGTTCTAAATTGTCCATTGGTACCTGATGTTGAAAGTTTAGAAAGCAAATACTCGTATAAATCACCCTTAACATCTCCTACCAAAGGCAAGTCATCTATTGAATTTACTATTCTTTGTAACATTTGAGCAGTAGGAAACTGAAATATTGCATCTCCCATATATTTTGCAAATGAAGAACTTGAATCCCCATTTAATTTCTTTATAAAAGGAAATACCCTATTAGCAACTGTATTGTACATCTTTTCAGCTTCAAATTCTTTAAAGTTATGCCATCTTAAATCTTCATGTTCACTATCAAATATTACTTTTGGCTCTACTCCTAAAAGGTTTGCTTCCGCTTCATTTTGTATTTGTTTGTCATCTAAAGATTTTATAAATATTAAGTATGTAAATTGTTCTATTACTGTTAGTGGATTAGTAACTCCACCAGTCCAAAATGTTTCCCAAATTCTATCTACCTTGTTCTTTAATTCTCCTGTCAACATCCTAATTGCCTCCAAATATATATTTTAAAAACCTACTGTCTTGAGCATTTTTAAATTTTACAGCTTGTACTAATTATACCATAAGTATATATTTCGTCTTATTTTACTATGCTCAATATTTCCTTAGGATCCGATATTATATAAGTTGCTCCATATTTACTTAACTCTTCATAATCTCTAAATCCCCAAAGTACACCCACACTATGAATTCCTGCATTATTTGCTGTCATAATATCCACCATGGAGTCCCCTATATATAATACCTCTTCTGCTTTAAGCTTCATTAATTGTATAATTTCTAAGGCAGATGTAGGATCTGGTTTCTTTGGAATCCCCTCTCTCTCACCATAAATTGCAATAAACGGAATCCTTATAAAAAACTTACTTGCTAATTCTCTTGTATAACTATCCCTTTTATTTGAATTTATTCCTATCTTTATTCCCATTTTACTTAACTCATCTAAAATGTAATCTATATCTTTATAGGGTTGAGTTTTATTTAGATATTTAGAATCATAAATTTCAGAAAATAATAATATAGCTTGTTCTATAGTTGCTAGGTCTGTTTCTTTAGGGAAACTATTAATGGCTAATCCCTTAAATCCACCACCTATTTTC
>CAZIII010000382.1:0-1719 GCA_964539425.1 uncultured Tissierellaceae bacterium
CACATCATTAGTATTAGATACATCAATTAAAGTTTAAACATTATAAGTTAGAAGCAAATAGCTACCATAAATGGTGTACTAATTATAATAAATTCATAAAAAAGTGAGGGATATTAGATGGAAGAAATTATGAAAAATTTAAAGTATTTTAGTAAGACCTTTCCAAGAGAGGCTCTTATAGATGCTGTGAATATGAAATCAGAAATTACAGAGAAGTTGTTGGAGGAGTTAGATAAGATTGTATTGTGTCCAGAAATTGTAACGGAAAATCATGATAGAATGCTACATATTTACTCTATATATTTATTAGGCCAATTTAGAGAAAAGAGAGGATTTAAAAGAGTTATTAATCTAATTTCACTTTCGCCAGAGGATGTAGAAATAATTTTTGGAGATGTTATAACAGAAGGCTTGTCATCAATTCTGTATAGTACTTTTGATGGAAATTTGAGTTTACTTAAATCTACAATAGAGAACCCATTGTTAAATATTTATGTTCGAGGGGCTACGTTGGATGTTTACGGAAAACTATATTCTGATGGGGTAGTAAGCAAAGACGAGTGTGTAGAGTATTTAAGAGAGCTAATATATGACAAGTGCTGTGATCTAAAAATTGATATAGCAACAGATGTACAAGCTGTTGTTATTGATAGGCATATTTTTGAAATGATAGATGATATTCAACTCTTATATGATCAAAATCGTATAGATATAGGTATGTTTGGAAAATATGATGATTTCATAGACTCTATTTATTCATATAACCATGAGAGAAATAAAGTAAAATATATAAACGATATCATTGAAGAAATTCACTGGTGGGCTTGTTTTGAAAAAACAGAGGATGAAAAAAGAAAAACTAGAATCGAAATGAAAAAGCTAGAGAAATTAATAGCTAAAGAAAACAAGCTTAAAGAAAATGAAATTAAAAAACCAAGGAAGATAGGAAGGAATGAACCTTGCTCTTGTGGTAGTGGGAAAAAATATAAGAAATGTTGTTTAGGCAAAAAAACCATGACAAAGGTAGAAGATATAAAAGATTATTTAGAACCCTTAGAGGAACAAAGAAAATGGCTTAAGTATTACCCAATTCAGGAAGGTGAAAGATGTAAAAATGAAATAAGAATCACAGACATATATGATAAAGAATCCATAGAGATTGATAAATTAGTCTATCTAGCATTACATCATCGAGCTATTCCTATTTGGGTCAAGAGGGATAAGTGCAGGGAAGAGAAAATTATGATTTCATATTTGATTAAAGCCTATCAAAAATTCACATCCAAATGTAAAAAAGAAGAGATTACTTCATTTTCTGAATATGATGCTAAGCATAAAATCCACTATAGAAGTAAGGAGTGGATTGAAAAACTTAATAATACAATTGATAAGAATGAGCATAAGTACAAATATGAAGATATTTTGAGAAGTATCAATAAATTAAACTCTAAATTTTAACAGAATGGTTGTTAGGACTTATAAAAATGTTGATGGATATGAGTCAACTATCCTACCACATAGGGAAACATACCTAATTCAAATTTTATTATAGAAGGATTAGCTATATTTTTTGATAACTTGTGACATTACAAAAATAAGCTGGGATGTCTAATTTATTCTTTTTATTTTACTTTGGATTGACATGTTTTGTTCAAACTGTACTCTTGGTTACATATATTGTATGGAAGAGTATGAAATAGATCTAAAATAATAGCATAA
>CAZIII010000383.1:0-1716 GCA_964539425.1 uncultured Tissierellaceae bacterium
GATATAGAACTTTTAAGTGGCAAAGAATTTATGATTAAAGAAATTGTTGCTAGTTGAATAAAGGGGTAGGGGTTAAATGTAGCTTCTAGATTTTAGCCTAGAATTAATATATCCTATACCAAGGTAAGTCATATTAGATTTATCGATTATACAATAAATTGCCTCTATATTATAATTTAGATGAAGCTAAATTATAATAGGGGGTTGTATTGATGAATCAAAAAAACAGGACTTATGCATTGGTTTTTTCAGCTTTGGCAATTGCAGTAAATATTGTACTCGGTACAGTAGTTGATATGTTAAGTATACCATTGTTATTTTTGGATACAGTAGGTACTATATTTACCGCGGCTGTATTTGGACCATGGTATGGAGCTTTAGCAGGTGGATTAACAAATGTAATTCAAGGGATTATTACAAACCCAAAGGTTATACCCTTTGCATTGGTTAATATTGCAATAGGAATTATTGTTGGTTTAATAGCTAGAAAGTGGAAGTTCAATTTTGTAACTGCTCTTTTTACGGGACTAATCCTTGCAGTAGTTGCACCTCTAATTGGTACACCTATAGCTACTTATGTTTATGGAGGAATTACGGGAGATTTCAATGATGTTTTCTTCACTTGGTTAGTTCAATCAGGAGAAAAGGTTTTCACTGCAGCATTTATTCCTAGAATTACAAGCAATATTGTTGATAAGATAGCAAGTAGTTTACTAGTAGCCTTTTTAATACAAAGATTACCTAAGAGATATACTGAAGGAGTAAAATAGATGGATAGAAGTAAAAAGGTTATTTTCATATCTCACTGCATATTAAATCAAAATACTGTAGTTTGTCCCTTGGCTAGAGCTAAAGGTGCATATAGAGATATAGTGCAAGAAATTATGAATAATGGAATCGGAATACATCAATTGCCATGCCCTGAATACAGACATTTGGGATTAAAGAGGAAACCTATGGGGAAATCGGAGTATGATACAGTGGATTATAGAGATCTTTGTAAGAGAATATCTCATGACGCTATCAATCAAATTAAAGAGTATTTGGATAATGGATATGAAGTAATAGGTTTAATGGGGATTAATGAAAGCCCAAGTTGTAGTATTAGAGGTGTAGAAGGAATTTTAATGGAGGAATTGTTAGATATAGCTAAAAAAGAACAAATATCATTAAATACAATAGATGTGCCTGGAGAATATGTTGATGGCAAAGATAACAAAGAATTCATTAAAGAGTTAAAAATATTTATAGGATAAAGATCAACTAATGTTGGTCTTTTGTTTTATTTAAGGAATAAAAATGCTATAATAAGGAATGAATAGGGAACATTAGGATAAAAATATAGAACTAAAAGGAGAAATTCCAATGAATAATCAACAAACTAAAATCATCAAAGTAAACACTAAATATAGACATTTTAAGGGAAATGAATATCTAGTCCTTTATATAGCTAAGCATTCAGAGACTTTAGAAGATATGGTGGTGTATCAAGCGTTATATGGGGAATTTGGTATCTGGATTAGGCCTCTAGATATGTTTCTAGAACAAGTAGAACGGGATGGATTGATGATGGATAGATTTAAAGAAATTATATAAAAACAAAAATAACTGCATCTTTCGTTTGGTTTGTTTAATAAAAATTAGGTTGAAATATGCCTAGCTTTTATTTGCTTATAAAGGGTATCATTAGGTAAAATGATGATTGATAAATTTTGT
>CAZIII010000384.1:0-1713 GCA_964539425.1 uncultured Tissierellaceae bacterium
ACTTTATACTCAAATTTCTCTGGAATAAAGGGAAATTTCTCCAGTCTCCAACTTTTCATATTTTCATCGTAGTCTTTTGCGTCAAACAACTGTAACAAATGACCAAAAGCCCATGTGATTATGTAGTCTTCTCCTTCAAAATATCCATCTTTTCTTAATTTCACATTTAGAGCATCAGCTATGTTTTTTGCTACAGATGGTTTTTCTGCAATAATTACTTTTTTCAATGAATACATCCCCTATACAAAAATCTTTTCTTATTTAAATAAAATTATTATTCAAATATATCTATTGCATATTCCTATAATACTCAGGTAATTTATTTGATTTGCATTTTTGGCAGATGGCTATAGATTCTTCCTTACACAATGGTAGCTCTCCTCCTGCCTTACTATAGACCTCTGCATTTACTTTTTGAGCAAAACATCCGATCTTTGGCATTCCTATTATTTCATTCATTTCTTTCCATAATTCATTTATTCTTTTTTCCCCTATGTACCCAAAATTCATAGGTACAAAATCACATGGATATAGCTGCCCAGAAGCACTTATGTATGAGTGTTGTGCCCCAGCACCACAACCGTATTTCTCTTCACTTTCTGTATATGCAAAAGTTGTAATCTTAGGCAAATCCCTCTTTTTATTGGCCTTATGCTGTATATCTATTAATCTTTTTCTATCTTCAATGCTATATAGTACTTTACTCAGATCTTTTTCAGTTAGAAGCTTCCCACTTAAAATAGGCTCTAATATTTTTACTTCATGGGCGCCACTTTCTTTTGCTAGTTTAAATAATTTAAAGAGCTCCCCTTGGTCTATTTCATCCTTTAGCACAACTGTTTGAGCAATAGTATAGATACCTGCTTTTCTTGAGTCTTCAATAGCACCAAGAGCAAAATCAAATGCCTTAGGACTATTTCTATTTTCATTATGCTTTTCTTTGTCATATGAATCAAGGCTTATTCCAATACTAAATAATCCCCTATCTTTTAATTCCTTTGCCTTATCAAGTGTTAAATTATATCCACTAGTAAATAAAGTAGATATACTCCTATCATCTATAGCACCTACTATGTCAAATATATCATCTCTTACCATAGGTTCTCCACCAGTAAGACCTATAATAGGAGTTCTCATATCTTGGATATCTTTTATAATATTAATCCATTCTTCCGTAGTTAAATCTTTTTCATCTTTTCTATTTTTAGCACTACAATAAACACAGTTATTAGGACATTTATTTGTTAAGCTTAGATACATAGAAATGGGAGCAGATCTCTTTGCTTGTATTTGTTGGGTAAATATATTTTCAGGTTTCTCAACAGCCATTATATTTGTATAAAATGCTCTTGAAGGAAAGGGGGGTAGGAAAGCACTTATTATATATTTATCCTCATAGTTTACTATTTTCTCTCCCTTTAACATACTTGAAATTAACTTTATATATTTATGTATATTGAAATTGCTATCTTCTTTGAAAATAGTATACATCTTGTATAGAGAAGCAATGACATCTCTATCAAATGACATCTTTGTCAAGATTCTTAAGTTGCTTAAATTCACTCTCATTTCCCCTTTCAATAATCTATCTAAGTTTAAATATTCCATATGCAAATTTATGATTTATTTCGTATTCACCATTGCTATATTTTTTCTCTTTTATTTCTTTAATTATATTGTCTTTAATTAAGTCATAATCCTTAAATATACATG
>CAZIII010000385.1:0-1698 GCA_964539425.1 uncultured Tissierellaceae bacterium
ACATAATAAAACCCATCCTTTCAATATTTATGGTTTTAGATTTTAATTATATCTAATAATCATGCTGGAAAATAAAATCTCCATATCTCATATTTTTCATAGGTAACATAGTCCCTAATATCTAAATATATCTTGTAGTCTAAGGCTCTAATCCTCTGAAGCTTGGTTTTAGTTTTATGCTTATATACAAAATTGTTCTTTAAACATCTTAAAGCTACATATCCTAAAGATATGGTGCATATAACAAACATCATCACACTCAATAGGTATATCAAATCAAACTTCATAACCAAAGCCCTCCTCCCATGAAATATTACTACTATTAGTATATACTGAATATAGCTTAAATACAATCGTAAATTAACCCTCATAATGCATCTGATATGACCAACTTAGATATTATCAGATATCCTTTTGTAGACCTCGATTACTGACACTATTAAAATTATTGATACCCCCAACGGTATTAATATATCTAAAGGAATTGGTTGAATAAAATATTTTGGATCTATTATTTGTTTCAGAATTGATTCCTTAAATGTCATTACGCCTAACATAAGTAGTATGGAAATTGTCCAGTTTTTACTTCTATTTCCCATCTGTATCCTTTGCCAGAAATTAGTATAAGAGGACATTGATGATGTTTTTTGATTTTCTTTCTTCGAAGCAGGAACCAATATAATTGCCACAATATTAGCCATTATAAAATTATCCAAGGTAATTTTAAAGTCTAGTAAATAGTTAGATATATCTCCTCCCATTATCCACATAAATAAGGAGACAATAGATAGTGTAGATAAATATCTTTGAATAAGACTTACTACCCTATATGTCTTATTCTTATTTGCTTCATATTCCATAATAATTGATTGGCAAAATTCTTCATAATCATTTCCAATTATTGCACTTGTATTTTTATTTTCGCTTTGAGCCTGCAGCATCATATCCATAATTTGCTGGAGTATTTCTTCCTTTTCAACTTTTCTTAAATTACTATTTTGAATATAAGTAGTTATACTTTTATACAAGTATAAATTTTTATTATCCAACTTGTTTTGCTGCTTTATCCTAATTCTCTTTAATTTGGCTTCCAAAAACATCATTATCCCTCCAATACACTTTCAACATTCTCCTTGATTTTATTCCAAGAAGATATAAACCTTTTTAATTGCTCTTCCCCATCCTCGGTAATAAAATAATATTTCCTCATTGGTCCAAAGGGCGATTTTTTCATTTTAGAATGAAGTAGTTTTCTTTTTTCCAATCTTACAAGTATGGGATACACACTTCCTTCTGATATCTCCTCAAAACCATAGTTTTCCAACTTCTCACATACCTCATAACCATAGGTTTCATGATCTCCTACAATCTTTAATATACATCCTTCAAGTAATCCTTTTAACATTTGTGCTGTATTAGCCAATTTACCACCTACCCTATATAACATAATAGCTTATTTATAGTATAACTTTGCTACTATGTAATGTCAAGTAGTAAAAATACCTTTAACTTTTATTTCTTGTTGGAGTGTAAACCTAATAATTTTTAGTTTTTAATCATTATTTTTTAAAGTCCCATTAGATCTCATTTTATTATTGAATTCTATTTATTCATAGTAGTCCACCACCTGCTCCATCACTATCCCTGATTCAAATTGTATCTCCAATCTTTCCCCTCTGTTCACTTTAATAGTATTAA
>CAZIII010000386.1:0-1673 GCA_964539425.1 uncultured Tissierellaceae bacterium
GTCCCTTAATAAGCAACCAATAAAAATGCTCAAAAGTTGTAGATAAACGGTCAAATGTTTTAACATATGCGGGACTCAGTGCATTCTCCCATTCTTCTCGTTTTAATCCTGTATCACAACCCGATAAATAAACATACTGAAGACTTTCACTTATATTATTGCTTTCAACATTTTCAGGTCCATAGAAAATGTTATCTTGAAGTACTGTATACCCTTCTGATCCATGAGATGCAACAAATATAAAACGTCCATTCTCCAGAGCATAATCTATTGTATTGGTATTCAAGGGTACAATGGCAACACTATTGTACCCCCAACGATTAATAGCGATAATTGAATCACAATAAAACCCAAGAGTAAATACCCATCTTGGTATATACCCCATATCATCATATAATAGAAATATCTCTGCTTCTTCTACCTCTGTTTGAGCTATAGAAGATGAGTGAATTGCTGCTATAATTATCAATATAATGAGAAAATGATGGAATGCTGTTAATGCTGTTGAAAACCTTGTACGTGTAAACCTTAAAAATAGCGATATTCTTGGAGCACGCCCAATTATTGCACTAATAATTCCTTCTAGCCAAACAATTAAACAAATAAATAATAAGCAACCCAATATGTAGAAAGAAAGCTCCATTGGCATGGTTAATGCAAGATTACGATAAAAATACAATATAAGCGTTTGTATACTAAAGCAAATAAAAAAGATTATAAAACTACAGAATAGTAGAATGTTTATAGCTAATGCTTGTAAATAATGAGGGTTTTCCCTAGGTTTTCTATGCTGAATAGAATTAAATAACCAGTAAAATGGTATAAAACCAATATAATAGCTAATATTTAATAGTTTTTCATACATGCCTTCTGACCTCTCTCTCATCAAAAATAATAAATTTCTTTCTTCACAAAATATCCAATAGTAAAAACTAGTATGTTACATAATGACCATGATTTGCCACTTCCCTAAACCAGATCCTAAAGATAGACTTCCTGGCGGATCTATGCTCCCAGTGAAGAGATGTGGTGCACATTGCCCTAAGATTGTGCCCTAGTGCACCTTTGCGTAAATATCATGTTAGATGATGTTCAATAAATTGACCCCAACATTAAAATCTGTTTAATTCTAGGCATACTATGATATAATATTAAATAACTAAATCTTTAAGGTGAGGTGTTCTACTGTGAGTATTAAAGTGACCGTCGTTGTTCAAAAAGAAGACAACTGGTATGTTGCAAAATGTCTAGAAAATAGTGTTGCTTCACAAGGCAAAACTATTGAAGAATCAATTGATAATCTGCGAGAAGCACTTGAATTGTTTTATGAAGATACAACACCACAAAATGTTAATGTTCCTACCTTTGTCACTACAATGGAAGTGGCATTATAATGGGTTCTAAATATCCTGTATTATCACCTAATGAAATCATTATGGCTCTAGAAAAAATAGGTTTTCAGAAAACTTCTCAAAAAGGAAGTCATGCTAAGTATAAAAAATTAGGCAATCCTTCAAGAGTTGTAATTATACCAATGCATAATGAAATTGCCAAAGGTACTTTAAAAAGTATTTTAGAACAAGCTAATTTACGACTCGAAGACTTCATGAATCTTTTATAATAGCCCATTCTTATGAATGGGTTTTCTTTTACCTGTAAGATTATTGAATGTC
>CAZIII010000387.1:0-1668 GCA_964539425.1 uncultured Tissierellaceae bacterium
GAAGGTATGGTTATTCCTTCAACATTTATAGTACTGGAACCACAAAGATATATAAACCCATATTATTTAGAATGGTATTTAAATGATGATAGGGATTTTTATAAAAACTTACAGATTATAAAGCAAGGAAGCATAATCCAAACTATTCCTATTCAATCATTTAGAGAAATAAAAATAAATCTTCCACCAATGGAAGTACAAGAAAAGATAGGTAATATAAGTAAAATGATTAAACGGAGCAGAAGTCTTTTCGAAGAAAAGGAAAAGTTATTAAAAGATATGTTAATATATATAAACCAGGAGGGAGTCAAATATGACAAATAACGAGAAACATAGAATACAACAGGAAGAGCTTCATAAAAAATTATGGGATATGGCCAATACCTTAAGGGGTCAGATGGATGCCAATGAATTTAAGAACTATATACTTGGAATTATATTTTATAGATATTTATCAGAGAAAGTAGAGCAAAGGGTAGAAAGTTTATTAGAAGAAGATAATATATCCTATGAAGAAGCATGGAAAGATGAAGAGTATAAGGAAGCCCTTAAAGAAGAAATTATAAAACAAAGAGGATATTTAATAAAGCCAGAATACTTATTTTCAACTATGATAAAAGAAATTAAAAAAGGTGAAAATGGAAAGTTTGATACAGAACTACTTACAAAGGCTATCCAAGAAGTAACAGAATCTACATTAGGACAGGAATCCCAAGAGGAATTTGAACATTTATTTGATGATATGGACCTTTCTTCATCAAAACTAGGTAGAGATGTAAAAACAAG
The DNA here is from genome assembly GCA_964539425.1 of uncultured Tissierellaceae bacterium. GTDB lineage: Bacteria > Bacillota > Clostridia > Tissierellales > Tissierellaceae > JAVKTS01. The sequence goes on from CAZIII010000387.1 coordinate 787, forward strand.
ATCAAAACTTATGGCTAAAATATTAGCAAGTGTAAGTGAAATTCCTTTCTTATTGGATGATGTGGAAATAGATCTACTAGGAGATGCCTACGAATATTTAATAGGTCAATTTGCAGCAACAGCAGGTAAAAAGGCTGGGGAATTCTATACACCACAACAAGTAAGTACAATACTTGCTAAAATAGTAGCATCAGATAAAAAAGAACTTAAAAATGTATATGACCCTACTTGTGGTTCAGGTTCACTTTTATTAAGAGTATCAAAAGAAGCTAAAGTAGGTAAATTCTATGGACAAGAACTTAATGCAACAACTTACAATTTGGCTCGAATGAATATGTTATTACATGATGTTCCTTACACTAATTTTGAAATTAGAAATGGAGATACATTAGAAGAGCCAGAACATATGGGTATGGAATTTGATGCAGTAGTAGCAAACCCACCCTATAGTGCTCAGTGGAGTTCGGATAATAGTTTCTTACAAGATGAAAGGTTTAGTGCCTATGGAAGACTTGCACCAAAGTCAAAAGCTGATTATGCCTTTGTGCAACATATGATTCATCATCTTTCTGATAGTGGTACTATGGCAGTAGTACTTCCACATGGAGTATTATTTAGGGGAGCAGCAGAAGAGGTTATAAGAAAGTATTTAATAGAAGAGAAGAACTATTTAGATGCAGTAATAGGCCTACCTGCTAATATATTCTTTGGTACAAGTATACCTACTTGTATATTAGTATTTAAAAAATGTAGAAGAGAAGATGAATCAGTGCTATTTATAGATGCATCCCAGGAATTTGAAAAAGATAGAAATCAAAATAGGCTAAGGGATGAAGATGTAGAGAAGATAATAGACACCTATAATAAAAGAGAAGAAATAGA
>CAZIII010000388.1:0-1667 GCA_964539425.1 uncultured Tissierellaceae bacterium
TTTCTTTCAATTGCCTCTAGTATTTCATCTATATAATCAATTACTTCATAATTTGGCAGTTCCAATGGTTCATCCACCGTTTCACGATAACCATATTCATTTTCTATATCGTAGGTAGTAATAGTTAGAGGCATATATAATTTAAGTATCTGCAGTTCTTTTTGTCTAAGGATTACCATCCCAAGATTTTTTGATAGTATATTAGAAAGTTCTTGGTTGTATCCACGATAAATAATGTAACCATTATTTGAAAATGCACCAACTTCATTTATCATTTTCTCTTGACCATATCTTTTGAAGTCAATATATTCCTCAAGATTTGAATCGTATTCAAAATACCCCGATTCACAAATCATATATCTGCCATAACCTTCGGCATCTTTTATTCCATCATAGAGTTCAAATTCATACATAGAATCTGCAAGGGCAAATATTTCATCAATAGCTTGAGGTTTTACATAGTCCATAAGTTTTTCAAAATATTTTGTATCCCTTGTTCCCATCCCCTTTAATTTGCTTGCTAAATTATTCAAGGTGTCTATCTTGTTTACTGGTGTAGTATCATCAGGAATAATTTCTAATATTCTGTCAGGAAAGTTATGGCTATCAATTAAAACTTCACAATCATGTAGATAAGGTACTCCTAATCTCATGAGTGCTTTTTCAATTTCAATATCAGAACAAGGAAGATATATAAATTCGCTGTCTCCCTTTGTTTTTAATTCAATTGTTGCCATAGTTTCTTGCCATTGATATGGAGGGAAGTGTTTTCCATCATATACTTGGTCTGGCTGATTGCTATTTTTATATAGGACACCATAAGGAGTTATTATTGGGTTAGGAGTATTTCTTATTACCTCCATAGCATAGGCTTCACCATCTAGCTCATCGAATTCTTTTGATGCTACAGCTTGTCTTTCACTTAGGTATAAATCTTTACCTACTTTATTAAGATCACTAAAGTCAGTTACTAAACTATAACAGTGCATATTAAAACTTAGATTAATTAACTCTGTCATTATTTTAGGGTTCTCTGCAAAGGCAGTAGCATAAAATTGTTTTATTTCCTTTGGACCAAACCCATCCAACCTTTTCATTAAATAATTAAGTTCATCTATATTGCAAAGATTATTAGGTAGTATTTTTAAAAATTCTTTGTCACTGCTATCTAATATATAGCAGTTAGGTTCTGTGGTCATTTCAATTCCAAGGCTATCACAATTTTTATTTAGAATTTCTTCATCACATGGAAACCTTACAGTTTCAATATTTTCACTGGTATTACTCAAATCTCTTATTACAATATTCAATTTTAATCCCTCCATCCTATTTCGTAATTAAAAACACATCTGCACCATATCTTGTTATTAATGCTACATTGATAATTGCTTTAAAAGTTGTATCATTAATTAAATCTTCGTCAGCTATTTCGTTTATGCTAATGTATTCTTTCCCTGTAGATATGGTTTTTGCTGTTTGATATAGAGCATAGCCATCAGTACTGATTTCTTTAAGATGTATCTGACTGAAATCAAATCCATTAGCTCTTACTGAATGCTCTGAGAGTTTCCATAGTATTTCATCAGCAGTAAGAAGAAATAAAGTAGCAATGTATCTTGGAGATATATCATTTATATCAATGTCTTGTTTATGAAGCTCATTATAAA
>CAZIII010000389.1:0-1187 GCA_964539425.1 uncultured Tissierellaceae bacterium
TGGAGGAATGAAATATGGATCAATCTAATAATATGCTTATGGATAAAGATAGGCTACTCCAGATATTTGATTATCTTAATGAAAGGCTGAAAGCAAATCAATTACAACTGGAAATAACTATTTATGGTGGGTCAGTTATGACAATGGTTTATGACAATAGACCTGCCACTAAGGATATAGATTGTGTATTTAGTGAAGTTAATCAAAAATTACTGGAAAATATACTAGGAATGACAAGGTTTACATTTAATCTTCCAGAAAACTGGATAAATGAAGAAATAAAAGAACCACTAAAATCAATAATCAAGGAAGATAAAGAAACATATAAGGTATATTCGAATCTTAAAATCCTAAAACCTAAAGCTGAACAATTATTGGCTATGAAAATATTAGCTGCAAGGGCAGAACCTGCAAAGGATTTTATAGATGCATTTATATTATGTAGAGATTTAAATATTAGGACTAGAGAGGAACTATTAAATGTCGTTGAGAAGTATTTACCTCTAACATTAATTGGAGAAAGACAGATTAGATTTATAAAATATTTAGGAGAGGATTTAGGCTATGACTGGAAATAATTATCTAGAAGAATTATTTAATTATCAAGATGAAGATACAAGCATAAATCAGTTGCTGGAATTATTAAAATACAAAGATCCTAATTTTATTTCTAGTTTAAAAAGAGAATATGTAAATCTAGATTTATGCACCCATGACGAAATAAAATATTTAACGAAGATATCTGGTTTGATTGATTATTATTTTCAAATACATGAACTGGAAATCCCTGAATGGATAAGGGATGAAAGGCTACAATTTGATAGACCATATTACCATCTCAAAAGAATAACTGATTTTGATAAGCTTAAACTACAAATTGAAAGCCCTTCACCATTTAGAAGGAGAAACACTTATTTTGAATTAGATTCAATTGTTAGAGTGTAAATCTTATGGATTTAAAGTAAAAGGTTACCACCAAGGGATTACTATCACACAACGACATCATTATTGCCTACTCAAGGCATGTGGAGTGTGTGGTTAAGATCGAAAAGAAATAAAACATAGTAATACCAATAGTTTAAGCCATTGAATGTGTAGATGACATTCAATGGCTTTCTATATGAGGGAACATATCTACAAAGAATGGTAAGATAGGAAAGAATAGTAATCATGAAAATGATATAATA
>CAZIII010000389.1:1197-1661 GCA_964539425.1 uncultured Tissierellaceae bacterium
ATAAGTAAATATGAGTTTATTTGATAAAATCTATGTGTTACAATTATTATGAATATTAAATAGATTATTGTGAATCTGTATAAATTTCTATAGATAGGAGGAAAAAATGAAGAGGGATATAATAAAGTGGGAACATCCAGTTGGATCTGAAAGCAAAGGTAGTATTTTGCTCGTTCATGGTACAGCACCCATGAACATAGATGGTAACATACCAATATGTGGCTCTGATTATCCTTTAGGCTCTATGTATATATACAAAAAATTATCAAGAGTATTAGTTGATGGTGGCTGGAGTACATTGCGGTATACACGAGATGGAGTATACGATGACTCAGTTCTTGGGGCTTATCAAGCTATGGTTGCAGCGGGGAAAGATGGAGAGGATATAGCTTTAATAGGTTTTGATGCAATAGAAGAAGCCTTACTAAAGATAGAAGAAGGTGGAATATACAGAGGCACTATAG
>CAZIII010000390.1:0-1660 GCA_964539425.1 uncultured Tissierellaceae bacterium
AGCATCAGATACTGTTTGCCTGATGGTCCTGTCAATAGATTCTACATACTTTCCATGTCCAGCTACTAGTTTAAATATATTAGTACTACCTTGTCTAATAGCTGCAAAGGAGTTCATTCTACACTCTTGTTCATTTTTACATTGGTTTATAACTGCACTTAAGTGGCAAAGACATCCTGATAGAAAATCTTCAACGGAGCTTGTCTCATACAGTTTGGATATGGATTCTACTACTCCTTCCATTGCCTCTCTGTTATTATTTATACGATTAATATCCCTAAATGACCTAAGTGATGAAAGTATTACTGTATTCATTTTTTTTGAAAACAAGTCTGTTTTATCTTCATATCCATTTATATCATAGTTTAATATGATTTCTTCTTGTAAGCTCATAGATCTATTTCCAGTAATTAGAATGATTCTAATACTTGCGTTTTTTATATCGTCTCTTATATATTTTGCCAAAGCTAAACCTGAGTCTTTTTCTTCCAAAAATACATCTAATAGTGCCAATGCAATATCCTTATTTTCCTTTAATATCTTAATGCCCTCTTCTGATGTATAAGCACTATAAAATTCTACAGGTTTGTTTTCAAATATTAGATTCTTATTAAGCTCTTTTATCATTCTGTGTATAAAATTATCATCATCCACTATAAGTACTTTCCATGATCCATTTTGCCCTGTGCAAAAATCCTCTGTTTCTTCCTCGAACACCCTATTATTCCTCCTTGAGTAAATACAACCTATGCTTTATTGCTTTTTAAATAATCTTTTCAATTCTTCTAGGTTTGTAGGGTTATTAACTGCTGCCTCATTTTCTTCTTGTATTCTTTTATATAATTCTTTACGCATTATGTCAATATCCTTAGGAGCCTCTATACCAATTTTTACCTTACCATCTTCTATTTCCACAATTTTTATTTCAATATTTCCGTCTATGATTATAGATTCATCTTTTTTTCTTGAAAGTATTAGCATATTATTTTCCTCCTCTTTCGGAGTCTTGATTGAATACAAAATGTTTTGTTGTATATCTATCATCATCTAATATTACTTGCTTTCCTAATTTTTTGTCTATATTTACTATGATTGGTCCTAGAAGGTTGGTTGTCATCTTCATCATATCTTCTGGTATTACTACCATGGAGTATATGGCTACTTCTTCTTGTTTTTCTATTTTTAGTTTATTGATTGCTATTTCTGGAAGTAATATATCATAGTCACTAAATATTTCAAATGGATTTATTATTACAAAAGATAATTGTGGATTTTTGACTGATTGTAAAAAATGAAAAGGATTTTCTTCGTCTTCATTTAATATGATGATAAATTCTTTCTCATCTTCAAATCCTGGTATTCCCTCTTGAAATTTAATTATATTCTCTTCTATTATGTCTATTTCTCCAAAATTCTTTGTTATTATCTTCATCCATACTACCTCCTTTTCTTCAATTATATTACAAAACATGAGATTAATATACAATAATCTCAAAACAAAAGGGACATTAGTCCCTTTACTGGTTTATTATCTTAGAAAATCCATTAAACTTGGTTGGATTATCCTGCCACCTACTGCAAGACTTGCATTATATACATTTTCTTCAATGGCTAATTTCATCATTGCTTCTGGTAAGCTTACATCTTCATTGAAGGATAG
>CAZIII010000391.1:0-1658 GCA_964539425.1 uncultured Tissierellaceae bacterium
CCTATAACTTGAACAATTTTTCCAATGTTCTTTTCCATTTGCCCTCTCCTTTCATTGTTACTTTAGAGCTTCAGCGCCGGAAACAATTTCAGATATTTCCATAGTAATTGCTGCCTGTCTTGCTCTATTATAGCTAATTTGTAGCTCATCAATCATTTCTTCCGCATTATCTGTAGCAGATTCCATAGCAACTCTTCTAGCAGCTTGTTCACTACAGGATGACTCAATAAGAGCACCAAAAATACTACTTTGTATATACTTAGGAATCAAATAAGATAACACATCTTCAGTAGAAGGTTCAAATTCAGTAATAGTCTTTACCTTTTTTTCTCCTTCACGAACCTCAGCAGAGGGAAGTAGTTTTAGAATTGCAGGCTGCTGCGAAATAGTACCCAAGAAACGAGTATAGACTATATTTATTTCATCTACAGTCTTATCCTTATATAGATCAAGGGCTAAATTGCCTATCTTTCTAGCATGAGAAAAATTTGGTTCTTCAGTAATTCCAACGAATTCACCAACCACATTATAAGATCTTCTCTTAAAATATTCACGAGCCTTAGTTCCTACAGCAATAATCTTAGCATCTACATTGTCCTCTTTAATTTTTCTTTCTGCTAATCTAATAATCCCAGCGTTATAACCTCCTGCTAGGCCACGATCTGCAGCTATTATTATATATAAAGAAGATTTCACCTCTCTATTATCCAATAGAGGGTGTTTCATATTACCTGTAGTAGCTAATATATCCTGAATATTTTCAAGAACAGTATTATAATAGGGTCTAGATTTTTCTATCCTTTGACGGGCACGCTTTAGCTTTGCAGAAGAAACTAATTCCATAGCCTTAGTAATCTGTTTAGTATTGCTAATTCCTCTTATTCGCCTTTTAATATCTCTTGTTGTTTCAGCCAAATTTACACCACCTTTAGTCAATTGTCAATTAAGAATCAACAATTCACAATTGAAAGTCTTAGATTCTTCACTCAGTTCAGAATGACCAACAAATGCAATTGACAATTATTGAAAATTCTTCTTAAACTCAGCTATTGCTGTTTTTATCTTCTCTATATTTCCCTCAGTTAAGTCTTTTGTTGTCTTAATATCTTCTATTATCTCAGGATAACTGTTATCTACAAATTGTAAGAATTCTTTCTCAAAGGCAGAGATTCTATTTACAGGTACATCTGTAAGATATTTATTAAGTGCTGCATAAAGTATAACTACTTGATGCTCAACTGTAACTGGGCTATATTGAGGTTGCTTTAATATTTCTAGCATTCGTGCACCTTGATCAAGTACTCCTTTAGTTTCCTTATCTAACTCTGAACCAAATTGAGCAAAAGCTGCTAACTCTCTATATTGAGCTAATTCTAGTTTAATTCTACCAGCAACTTTTTTCATTGCCTTTATTTGTGCAGAACCTCCAACCCTGGAAACAGAAAGTCCTGAGTTGATTGGTGGTCTTTGACCTGCAAAGAATAAATCTGTCTCTAGGAATATTTGTCCATCAGTGATGGAAATAACATTAGTTGGAATATATGCTGAAATATCTCCAGCTAGTGTCTCTATTATTGGCAAAGCAGTAATAGATCCTCCACCGAATTTTTCATCTAATTTTGCAGCTCTTTCAAGAAGTCTTGAATGAAGATAAAATA
>CAZIII010000392.1:0-1654 GCA_964539425.1 uncultured Tissierellaceae bacterium
ACTTGAATTAAGACTTTTTTCTTTTCTTCTAATGACAGATTGTTATATCCTTCATTTGTTGAAGATACTTTCTCTAAATCTACTTTGAAATTTAAATAAGCACTCTCTTTCATAGTGGCTAGTACTTTTTCTAATTCTGCTTCATTACTAGAATCTTGAATATCTTTTATATATTTATCATTTAAGCTAGATAATTCAGCATAAACAAAGCTTCCTCCACCTTGCCAATCGACGATTTTTGAAACACCACTTTGTTCTCCACTTAATACTTTTTTTAAACGAGGAACGGATATAGTGTTAATATAATTCATTTGTTCTATACCGATAAATTTTCTATTCAATTTATGAGCTACAGCAACTGTTGATCCAGAACCTAAAAAAAAGTCTAATACTATATCTCCAGGATTTGTTGATAAAGAAATTATTCTTTTTAGTAATAACTCCGGTTTTTTCCCAGCAGGAAAAGATATACCACCTTCGTTTTGGGTATTATTAAAGTCTATATCAGTCCAAACATCAGTAACTAATTTTGCTATTTGTTCATTTCCATCTACTAGTTTAATATTGTTACTTAAAAATCCTAATCTTCTTCCATTAAGAGCATATTGAATAGTGCCTGAGGAAGATTCATACTTTAATATCGAATTTTTTAAGTTTAATGATTTCTCTTTAATGTTACTAGGAATTGAACTTTTTGTAGTGAAAATAGAATCTCTGTTATCAAAAACGAATTTAGCAAATGATTTATTATTTAATGCTCCTTCATTGAGTATAAAATCATCCTCAACTATATTATTATTTATGACATATTCTTTAAGGGAGACGGATGTATACTTTCCATTATCTTTAATAAGTATTGAATTAAAATGTGTATCCCACTTTTCCTGTGCTATATACTGAGGGTTAATCTTTATAGAGTCTAATTTCTTATAGACCAGTATTGTATCTTTGGTTTTTATAATTGTCTTATCCTTATGAGCAGTTTTATTTCCTGACGCTGTAGAAGACTGTACAGTAATACTATTTACAAAATTATTTTCGCCAAAAATTTCATCCATTAAAATTTTTAAGTAAGCATCTTCATTTTTATCTATTTCAACAAAAATCAATCCATCTTCACGCAATAAATCTCTGGCGATACTCAATCGATTCTTCATAAATGTCAACCATGTAGAACGATTAAACCGATCATTGTACTGGAAACTATCATTTCCTGTATTAAATGGCGGATCTATAAATACTAATTTTACCTTACCAGCATAACGTTCTTTCAATGTATGTAAAGCTAAGAGATTATTGCCTTTGAGGATTAAGTTGTCATCCTCGGTAAATTCGCTAACCTCACGTTCTCCATCTTTATCATATTTCTTCATGTTAGTTAAAACTTTAGGAGAAAATAGGGTGTCAATTTCTTCCTTTGCTAATACATTATGATAATAGACTTCTTTTTTTCCTATATCTTCTTTTGTCATTCCACCTTCTAAAATAGAATCTTTATGAGGAAAATCTAAAATAACATCTGTATTGTAATTTAAATATTTACCTTCGCTTGTTAAACCAATTTCATTAGAATATTTTGTATAGCTATTTTCCCAATAGTTTTTATATCGCAACATACTAATAAATTCTTCAATTTTAAAGATATTAGTAGAAT
>CAZIII010000393.1:0-1642 GCA_964539425.1 uncultured Tissierellaceae bacterium
GTGGGGATGTAATATCTCTAGCAGTCAGGAGATATAGCAATGTTACATTGGAAAACCTTTATACTAGTCAAGTGGAAGTAGATACTACAGAGTCAAATATACAGCCAGTTGATAAGGTACAAGAAGGGCTAATATATGAAGAATATCTAAGGGCAAGAAATAGTCTGACTACCAACATGGTAAAAGAAAGCATAAAAGAAGGTAAAGTCCTTGAGCATATGCCTCTTAATGAATTAAACAATTATGTGGATAAGAAGATAAATAGATATAGAGAAATAGATAGGATGGCTAAGGAAATAAAAGATATTAAAGGATATGAGGAGAGAATACTTCCAATAATAATGAAAAATGGACTTCCTATGACTTTGAAGGAAATCAATGATATTAATTCATTTTTAAATGGAGAAAAGGGATTATCTAATGTTTTAAAAAATATAATAGATCCTAATAATCCAAGATATAATGAGGAACTGAAAGAAGGCATAAAACTACTTCAGGAAAAAATATCAACGGGTATTAAGAATGGAGATGAATCCATTAAGGATAGCTACAAAGAATTGATGAATTCCTTAAGTAATCCTAATAGTTCCTTTAGTGATAAGGGAAATCAAAATGAAGATATGGAAAAAGAACAATACTTCTCCATCCAAGATAAAGTATCTCAAAAGGACATGGTGCTTCAACTTCCTATTGAGATGGATAATGAGTATAAGAGTTTAAATATTATAATCCCTAACAGCCACCATGATATAGACAAGAATAATATGAAGTTTTATATCAGTCTAGAAACAGAAAATCTTGGTCCTGTGACCATGGATATAAGCGTAAAGGGTAAGGAAGTTCTAATTAATTTAAAGGAAGACAGTGATATATTAAATAGTAGCATGAGAGAATTGGAACTTGGTTTAGAAAAACTAGGATATACACTGATTAAAGATAATAAGTCGGTGGCCATATGAAAAAAAGGTTAATTCCAAAACAATATATTAAAAAAGCATATACTAAAGGTGATGAAAAACAAGATTTAAATATGGACCTGGAACCTATGGTAGAAAAGATAGACAAGCTACCTAAGGAAATGTTTCAAATTATAGGGGAAGTAATATCATTTATAGAAAACACAAATACCATTGAGGGGGATAAGAATGAGAATAAATAATAATATACCAGCATTAAACACCCATAGACAACTAAATATTACTAATAACAGCCTACAAAAAACACTGGAGAAACTTTCATCAGGAAAGAGAATAAACAGAGCTTCAGATGATGCAGCAGGACTTGCAATTTCTCAGAAGATGGATGCACAAATAAGAGGATTGAGACAAGCTTCAAGAAATGCCCTTGATGGAGTATCTTTGATTCAAACTACAGAAGGAGCACTAAATGAAGTTCATTCAATGCTTCAAAGGATGAGGGAGCTTAGTGTACAAGGAGCTAATGGGATATATGCAGAAGAAGATATATCAGCTTTAGCTAATGAAATGAAGGAATTAACTGAGCAAATAGATAAGATAGGAAATGATACACAATTTAATGGAATAAGTTTATTGCGTGGAGATCTTAATGGAGGAGCTTCTGGAACAGCTGCTAGTCTTCAACTTCAAATAGGTGCAAATGAAGGTGAATTCATAGTTGTAGA
>CAZIII010000394.1:0-1641 GCA_964539425.1 uncultured Tissierellaceae bacterium
ACTTCTAATGCCTTAGCCATTCCAACGCCTACATTTCCGTTTTCATCGCCTACTACAACTAGAGCACTAAATCTAAAGTTTCTACCGCCTTTAACAACCTTAGTTACACGGTTGATGCTAACTACTCTTTCTTTTAACTCTACTTCATTTCCAGCTTTATATGAACGTTCCATTGATTCCCCTCCTCTACTAGAATTTAAGTCCAGCTTCTCTTGCTGCTTCAGCAAGTTCTTTAACTTTTCCATGGTAAATGTATCCGCTTCTATCAAATACTACATCTTCAATTCCTTTTTCTAATGCTTTTTTAGCGATTGTTTCCCCAACATATTTAGCAGCTTCTTTATTATGTGTGGAAGTAAGACTTGAAGATTTATCTAGGGTAGAAGCTGAAACTAATGTATTGCCTATTGAGTCATCAATTATTTGTGCATATATGTGGTTACCACTTCTAAATATATTTAATCTTGGCTTAGAAGGAGTTCCACTAATTTTTTTTCTAACTCTTGCATGTCTTGCTTGTCTATTCTCATTTTTATTTATCTTTTTTAGCAATATTATTCACTCCCTTCTACTTACCAGTCTTACCAACTTTACGTCTTATTATTTCGCCTGTATATTTAATTCCTTTACCTTTATAAGGCTCTGGCTTTCTGTATGCTCTGATGTTTGCTGCATAGTTACCAACTTGTTGTTTGTTCATACCTTTTACAATAATTCTGTTTTGTGCAGGAACCTCTACTTCAATACCTGCTGGGTCTTCAAGTTCTAATGGATGTGAGTATCCTAAAGTAAGCACTAGTTTGCTTCCTTGTTTAGCTGCTCTATATCCTGTTCCTTCAATTTCTAATGTTTTAGTATATCCTTCTGTAACTCCTACTATCATGTTTGAAATTAAAGTTCTTGATAAACCATGAAGTGATCTATGCTTTTTGTTTTCTGTTGGTCTCGCTACTGTAAGCACACCATCTTCTATTTTAACTTCCATATCAGGATTTATCTTTTCTGATAATTGTCCCTTAGGGCCTTTTACTTCTACTACATTGTTTTCATCTATTTTAATCTCAACGCCAGATGGAATATCAATTGGTTTTAATCCTATTCTTGACATGAGTGCACCTCCTTCATGTAATCTAATTATTTATTACCATACATAACAAATAACTTCTCCGCCTATACCTTCTTTTCTAGCTACTTTATCAGTCATAATCCCTTGAGAAGTAGAAAGAATAGCAATTCCAAGCCCTCCTAGGACTCTTGGAACTTCATCACCTTTTACATAAACTCTAAGACCTGGTTTTGAAATTCTCTTAATTCCAGATATAACTTTTTCTTTTTGTTTCCCATATTTTAGATCTACTCTTATAATGCCTTGTTTCTCATCATCTATTACGTCAAAGCCTTTGATAAATCCTTCATTTAATAGGATTTGAGCTAATTGTTTCTTAATGTTTGAAGCAGGAACATCAACGGAATCATGCTTAGCATTATTTCCATTTCTTATTCTCGTTAACATATCTGCGATTGGGTCTGTCATCATAATTTAGTTACCTCCTTTCATAAGCTTTTACTACCAGCTAGCTTTTCTAACTCCAGGTATTTGACCTTTATATGCTAATTCTCTAAAACAAATACGGCATACTC
>CAZIII010000395.1:0-1639 GCA_964539425.1 uncultured Tissierellaceae bacterium
GTCTCATAGGATTCTGATGCTACTACTGTAAGGACATTTACTTCATGGACATCATCCTCTAGGACTTCCGCGTCCATTCTTTCCCCATATTTATTTACACATAGTCTAAGACCTCTACCTACTTCCTGCCTCTTCCCCACAATAGAATCACTATGTTTTAATGTACATATTTGAAATACATTAGGATTGTCCCAACCTTCCCTAAGGGCAGAGTGAGAAAATATGAATCGAATAGGTTCTTCAAAACTAAGGAGTCCTTCCTTATTCTTCATTATTTTGTCAAAAGCTGATTCATCGTCAGATTCCTTTTCCTTCCCTTTTACAGAAGGATCAACCATTCTATTGTTTTTATCAATTGAAAAATAACCATCATGGGTGGATTTTATATTTATTTTCTTTAAATACTGAATATAGGGATCATCAATTAAAGTAATATATTCATTTAAAATATTCATATATTCCTCTTCAAAAATCTCTCCATATTCACCATTAAATTGGTTTCCATCTTTGTCATATTGTCTATATTTTGCTACTTCATCTATAAAGAATAAGGACAATACCTTTATTCCTTGATCAAATAATTCCCTTTCCTTTTCAAAATGAGACTTTATAGTTTCCCTAATTTGTATTCTTCTCATATTTATTTCACTAATATCACCTTGGACATCTCCAGCATACAAAGTAACTCCATTGGTAAAATGAAGAGTATTATTATATCCATTGATTTCAGATACTCTATATCCTTTATATTGCTCTAAGTAATTCGAATTTGCATATAAATCAAAATCAACATCTACCCATGTTGGTTCTTTTTTTATACCATTGGCTCTTTTAACTTCATACTCTATCCTGGCCAATGGATAACCTTTTTTACTTAAATTAATTCCTTCAAAATAGATATATTCATTAGTTCCAGTTGAACCTCTTACTGAAATACCTTTTACTTTAATCTTTTTAACCAATTTATCGTTATATGCATCTAGAGCATCAAGCCTATATATTTTATTGTATTGCTCTCTATGAGTAGCTGAATACCTTAATGTAAACAAGGCATTAAAAGCCTTTAGAGCTTCCTTTGTAGTCTTACCCTCTACTGATTGGGGTTCATCTATTATCATAATAGGGTTGGTCTCAGCAATTACATCAATAGGTTTTCTCGTATTAAATTCATCCAGCTCCATATAAATTCTTCTAGCATCCTTTCCTCTTGCATTAAATGCTTGAGAATTAATAATCATTACATTGATACCTGCATCTGATGCAAAGCTTTCTAATTTGTTTAAATGTCTAGAATTATATATAAAATATCTAATCTTCGTACCATATATATTCATGAAATGATCTTCTGTCATTTGGAAGGATTTGTAAACTCCTTCTCTAATAGCAATAGATGGTACAACAATAATATATTTACTCCAACCATAACTATTATACAATTCGTACATTGTCCTAATATAAGTATAGGTCTTCCCTGTACCAGTTTCCATCTCAATGGTTAGATTATATTCACCTTCCAACGCTTTAGATTGGATGATGTCATTGGATTTTTGTACTTTTTTAATATTATCTAGTACATCTATATTTTTTAATATTATCTTTCTGTTTTTAAATCCTGCTTCAGTATCAAAGGTTGAAGTTT
>CAZIII010000396.1:0-1632 GCA_964539425.1 uncultured Tissierellaceae bacterium
ATAAGAGCATCTACTGCTTCTTGAAGCATCCTTTTTTCATTTCTAACAATTATATCAGGAGCTCCTAAATCAAGTAGTCTCTTAAGTCTATTATTTCTATTTATTACTCTTCTATACAAATCATTTAAATCTGATGTTGCAAACCTTCCACCATCTAATTGCACCATTGGTCTCAAATCCGGTGGTATAACTGGAATTGCATCTAATATCATCCATTCTGGTTTGTTCCCAGATTTTCTAAATGCTTCTACTACTTCTAGTCTTCTAGTTATTCTAATCTTCTTCTGACCGGAGGAGTCTTTTAGTTGAAGCCTTAAATCCGTTGCTTCTTTCTCTAAGTCAATTTTTTCAAGCAATGCTTTGATGGCCTCTGCACCCATCATCGCTTTAAATTTATTATGATATTTTTCGTATGCTTCTCTATATTCTATTTCAGTCAATAGCTGTTTTTCATATAGTGATGTGTCTCCACCATCTATTACTATATAAGATGCAAAATATAATACCTTCTCTAAAGATCTAGGTGACATATCCATTAGAAGACCCATTCTACTTGGAATCCCTTTGAAATACCATATATGAGATACAGGTGCAGCTAACTCAATATGTCCTAACCTTTCTCTTCTCACTTTAGATTTAGTTACTTCTACTCCACATCTATCGCATACAACACCTTTATACCTTACTCGTTTATACTTCCCACAGTGGCACTCCCAGTCCTTAGTGGGACCAAATATTTTTTCACAAAATAGTCCTTCTTTTTCAGGCTTTAATGTTCTATAGTTTATTGTTTCAGGTTTTTTTACTTCTCCTTTAGACCATTGTCTGATTTTCTCTGGTGAAGCTAGCCCAATTTTAATTGAATCAAAAGTATTGAATTCAAACAAGGAGCATTCTCTCCTTTCATAATAAAATTATTTTAAAAGTCATCATCATCAAAGTCGTCAACCTCTTCAAAGTCAACATCTTCGTCATAGGTAACATTAAGATCAGCTTCGTCATCTTCTTCTAGAATGAAACCACTAGGAATATCTCCTTCAATTCTAGTTATTCCTTGTTTTACACTTAGCTCTTCATCAAGTACGTTTTCCTCAGTGATATCCTCACCAATTGTCTCTAAATCTGATAACTCATCCTCAACTGACTCTATTAATTCTATTTCATGATTTTCATCAGTTAGAATTTTAATGTCTAATGACAAACTCTGGAGTTCTTTTATCAAGACTTTAAATGACTCTGGAATACCAGGTTCAGGTATGTTTTCACCTTTTACAATGGATTCATATGTCTTAACTCTACCAACAATATCATCAGATTTAACTGTCAATATTTCTTGTAATGTATGGGCAGCTCCATATGCTTCTAGAGCCCAAACCTCCATCTCTCCAAATCTTTGTCCACCAAATTGTGCTTTACCGCCCAATGGCTGTTGTGTAACTAATGAATATGGTCCAGTAGATCTAGCATGTATCTTATCATCAACAAGGTGGTGTAGTTTTAGCATATACATATAACCTACTGTAACTGGGTTATTAAAGCTTTCTCCAGTTCTTCCATCTCTAAGATAAATCTTACCATTCTCTGGATAGCCAGCTTCAATCAAGGCTTCAATAATATCAGCTTCGTTCGCAC
>CAZIII010000397.1:0-1630 GCA_964539425.1 uncultured Tissierellaceae bacterium
TCTTCTTCTATTCTTTCTGTATTCATTTGGCTAATTTTTAAATATGCTACTTCATTAGGAACTATAATATCTGTTTTACAATAGGACAAATCAGAGTAGAAAGTTTGTTTCGCCTCATATTCTTCTAACATTTTTTCATCAAAAGCATATCGGTTCAAAACATCTTCATCTTTAAGAACATCTGCCCAAGGTTTATAATTATCTTCATATTCTAAATCTGAATAAGCCGTATAAAAATACCCGAACATATCTTTTGTTAGTACATGCGTATGATCATTATTTAACTGTCTTATAATATTACTGATTTCATATTCAAACTCATAGTCTGCATTTGTGTTTTCAATTGTATTTATAAATACTTCTTTTTCTCCTAACCAATCAATTCCATTAACCCTCTCATTAACTTTTAAAAATGGGTAATTTTCAGCAATAAAATTATAAAGATATTCAAAATCCTCTAGTTTCTGCTCCTTAGTAAGTGGCTTAAGTCTAGTATTACCACTTGTAGTTTTCATATAAACTATCAAGCTAAACACTAATATAATAACAACTAAATAAATTGGTAGATACTTCTTTCTCCTAAATCTGAACTTCATTGAATCTCCCCCTAGTATTTAGAAATCTGTGATTGAATTATTTATGCCATAACTCAAGTGTTTCAAGAAGAATTCTCTTGCTATCTAAATCTGCTTCTATATTAGAATCTAGATCTCCACCGTTAAGTCCGCTACTATTAGTACGAATTGAAATAGTCGGGCCACCGAAACTATGACCAGTATTGGCATATCCATGAATGATAATTTCATTTTTAGTATATTCTTTAATAACATCAGAATGTAATTTAGAGTCAAAAGCCCTATCGTCTTCGCCATAAAATATTAAAATTTTAGCATTAGAGTTCTCAACTTTAATTCTGGCTTCCTCTATATTTGTACTGTTTTTAAGTTGAACATTCATAGCTTTAAGCTGATCAAGAGGCTTGTTAGTTAACACACTAATTATCCTATCAAACAATTGCACTACTCCAACATTTCCATTTAGATAATCTAATTCTTTCCCTTCGTATGTCCATGGAGATACTTCAGCATACAATGATGACCCAGTTATATAGCTGGAAGGTGCAAATAATACTAGATTATCAATAGTATCATAATATGTAGACAGTAATAATGCTAACTGAGCTCCTTTAGAACTACCTAACAAAGTGATAGTATCTAGATTCTGACAGTTTTCTTTGGCATATGAATATATCTCTTCGTATAATTCGAGAGGTATTTTCTCCACATTTTCTGGTTGATCCTTTTGTCCAAAGAAATATACTGAAATGACTTCATATCCATCACTTGCAAGATAATATGCCATATGATCATTGGCAGTCCCCTCTGAACCACCAAATGTAACTACAACTCCATTGTGACGAATTTCATGGGGAATATGATGGAAACCTCTTATATTATCTCCTATAAATTTTCTTCTTATAACTCCTATGTTATTAGGACTCATTTTGTTTACTTCGCTTAGCTTAGGATGAGTTTTAAAAGCTAATACTACTTCATCTATCTTTGATTGATTTGATTTTCTGGATATCACTATAGAAACTATCAACAATGCTATAAATAATAAAAAAAGT
>CAZIII010000398.1:0-1618 GCA_964539425.1 uncultured Tissierellaceae bacterium
ATGAAATTGAATGGAATAGACTATGCGCGAATACCAAAAAGGGATTCGTTAAAGTAGATAAATTTTTTAGAATTAAACATAGTTTAGATCAAATAAATAAAGAAGACTTACCTAAGGACTGTAGGTATAGAACCTTTGACATTAATAATGAGAAAGATTTTGATAAGGCTTTAGAAATAATCGAAATATCTTATCCAAATACAGACCTAACAAAAGATAAGTTAAAGGAATATACAAAAAGTGATGTATATAAAAATGAACTATGGGTATTTATTGATATAATAAACAATGGTATGCATATACCTATTGCATTTGGAATTGCAGATTTTGATCCTCTTGTAAAAGAAGGAATACTAGAATGGATACAGGTTCTGCCAGAATATCGAAGAAAGGGATTCGGAACATTCCTAGTGGCTGAACTGCTAAGAAGAATGAAGGGAAAGGCAAAGTTTGCAACTGTATCGGGGGACTGTAACAATATTAGCAATCCAATAGGTTTATATAGAAAATCAGGATTTGTTGGTGACAGTATTTGGTATATTGCATATAAAAATTAGGAAGGAATTAACTATAAGAAAACCATTTTGAATGGATAAAATATATTCTTTGAATGATAAGCGATTGGGGGCATATTTGTGGAGATATGTATGACAAACATATTGAACTTATTAAATGGGCAAAGGAGTATGATAAATTAGGAGTAGAACAAAGAAGTAGAGCTCTGCATAAGGAATGGATGAAAAAATTAAAATGTCCAGTTATTACTGTAGATGGGGCTTTACCAATAGATTATCTTATTTCACAGATTGGTGAAATAATAAAAAAATTAGATGGATTATAGGAGGGATAGTGCATGATAATATATAGGACTGATACAGAAGATATATCAATAGAGCAATTAGAAGGTTTTTTTGTTGGCTGGCGAAGTCCCTTAACTAAGAGACAACATTATGATATATTAAGAAATAGCAACTATATAGTTGTGGCATATGATACGGAAGAATCAAGGGTAGTGGGATTTATAAATGCATTAAGCGACAATATAAATTTTGCATTTATTCCAATGCTAGAGGTACTTCCAGAATATCAAAATCGTGGAATTGGAACAGAACTAATGAAAAGAATGTTGGAATTACTAGGTACTATAGATTGCATTGATCTCACATGTGACGTTGAAATGCAAGGATTTTATGAAAGATTTGATATGCTTAGATCTACTGGTATGGTTATAAGAAAATATATTAAATAATTAAGGGAATTGCATAAATGGCTGCTAAAATTTTAAAGGGAGATATGTTATGTTAAATACTTTTAAAAATGAATATCTTAAACTTTATAGAGAATCAAAGGAACAACAATGGGATAACTACTTTGAGGGTGGAAATCATGATCTGGGAATTCTAGATAATAAAATATATGAATTAGTAAATAAATATTCAAATAAGATAGAAATATTAGACCGTGAGAGTCAGGTTGCTAATTTAATAATTATAAGGGAAAAGGTTGATAGAAATCAAGAGGTTTCAAAACTAAGAAATTATATTGATGATTTGGAGAATTATAGTGCGGACATATCAGAAGAAATTAAGAAAGATGATTGTAGGTATAGGTCGGTTAT
>CAZIII010000399.1:0-1603 GCA_964539425.1 uncultured Tissierellaceae bacterium
TCATTAAATGTATAAAAGGAAAATAATGAAAATATTATTACTAAAGAAAGGCTAAATCCTATGAAAATTTTCGTTTTTAATGACATAAAAACACCTCCTAATTCTTTTGTCCTATTTATACCCTAGGCTGTAATAGGTCTAACTAATATTTTTATCCATTTCTTTAATGTTGGATTATATGATATAATACTATTATTGATAGACTACAAAAGAAAAAATTAATTGAGGTGGTTTTATGGCATATGAAGTATGCAGAAGATGTAGCAAGATGTTTGAGAAAAATGGAAAATCATATTGCCAGGATTGTATTGGGAAGACTGAAAAAGAGCATGATTTAATCATTGAATATATAAGAAAATTTCCTGATGCTAGCATTATAGATATAATTTCCGAGACGGGAGTTACTCTTAAAAGTATTCAATGCTTAGTTGATGATGGCTATGTTTCCTATAAGGATAATAAATTGGAGAAAAGGGATAAAGAGGAAATATTAAATGCTAAAATCAATATAATGAATGAAAAGAATAAGTTCCATATAAGGAGAATGATATAAGAATATATAAAGTCATATCTGTTAGTATTTGCTATACAGGTGTGGCTTTGTTTTTTGATTAATTAGAAAAGCTATATTTGATTTTGTCTCTTTATTAACATATAATGAAGATATGCTCTTTTATGTATTTAATGGCAAAACTTATAAATAGTAGGGGGTTAGACATGAATAAAGAATTTTTCACTAGAAACAGAAAAGAATTACATAAAAACTTAGAGGATAATAGTATTTTACTATTATTTGCAGGAACACCACCATATAAGTCTGCAGATGAATTGTATCCATTTGCACCAAATAGAAATTTTTATTATTTAACAGGTATTGATAAAGAAAAAATTATTCTTTTAATTACTAAGATCAATGGTAAAGTTTCAGAAAAACTATTCATAGAAAGGCCAGACCCAATTATGGCTAAATGGGTTGGAGCTACAATCTCAGAGGAAGAAGCAAAGAACGCATCAGGAATAGAGGGTATTGAATACTTAGATAGTTTTGAGGGAAGCCTTGGTTCTATTTTAAATAGAAATAGAATTGAAAAGGTATATTTAGATTTAGAGAGACAAGGGATTAGGACATCAATGACGGAATCCCAAGAATTTGCTAAGTTAATGATAGAAAAGTACCCATATATAGAAATAAAAAATATCTATCATGATATTGCAGACCTTAGAATGATAAAATCTGAAGAAGAAATTGACTTAATAAAAAGAGCAACAGAAATAACTAATGCTGGTATACTGAATATGCTTGATAATATGAAGCCTGATATGAAGGAATATGAAATTGAAGCATATTTTGATTTTATATTAAAGAAAAATGGTGTTAGAGATAGGGCATTCCAAACTATTGCTGCAGCTGGAAAAAATGCTACTATTCTTCATTATGTGGATAATGACACTAAAACTAAAGATGGAGACCTAATCCTATTTGATTTAGGTGGACAATATAAGTATTACAATGCAGATATAAGCCGTACTTTCCCTGTGAATGGCAAATTTACTGAAAGACAAAAACAGGTATATAATATTGTACTAAAAGCACAAAAAGCTG
>CAZIII010000400.1:0-1578 GCA_964539425.1 uncultured Tissierellaceae bacterium
CCACCATCCCTTATAACTGCTTGTATACATTCATCTTTATTAAACTCCTCATGAGGAGTTGGATCTACATAGATGTGGGGAGTTGTCCTTGTTTCCATATTTATTGTACCATCTTGATTTATACTTAGTTCATTGCTATATCTAAAAACAAATTTGCTATTGGCCAAATAATCAACGGGAATTTCTTCAAAAACCCTATCTCCACCTGTAGGCTCTCCAACTAATGTAGCAAATCCTGTATCCTTAGCAAAAGATGCAAAAGTTTCAGCAGCTGAAAAGACATTTTTATCTACCAATAAATATATCTTACCATTAAAATCAATATTTTCTGGGGGATTTAGGTTAATACCTATTGGATTAAGCCTAATAGCATAAGTTTTATAAAAATTATATTCTGCCTTTACTTCTTCTGGAAATTGATCCAATGTTTTTTCTTCTAATTTATTTATGTTATATAAAAATTTTATATTATAGGGATCAGATTTAAATCTGCTATCATCTTTAAAAAAGGAATAGTATTTAGTGCTTATGGGCTCTTTAATTAATAATTCAACTACATTTTTCCAGTACTCATCTCCACCACCACGGTTACCCCTTATATCTATAATCAACTTTCCGTAATCCTCTACATCTTTTAGAAAGCCCTTTATTTTAAGATAATCTTTTTCCAATACATCATAATCTGCCATACTCTTAATTTTCATATATGCCACTTTATCTTTTATCAAAACTTTACACTCCAAGACAGATTCTTCAAATAGTTCAATACTTTCAAGTGTTTCTACATCATCTTCAAATTTATATCTATGCATAATATCAGGATTCTTAAAAGCTTCATATCTAGATAAAAATTCTTCACCATAATTTTCTGCGAAAAAATCTTCATATTCATCTAAAAATATATCATATGACTTATAGAACCATTTATAACTTTCACCATTTAAAACTGTTGTATGCCCATTGTTTAAATCTTTTAGTATACTATTTATAGCCACTAAAAATTCTGCATCATTTTTTGTATTTTTAATCATTCTTTCATATTTGCTTTTATTTCCTAACCAATCTATATCATATAGTCTTTCATTTACCTTAAAAAAAGGGTAGTTTTTTTCCAAAACATCATATAAATACTCAAAGTCCTGAAGTTTTTCTTCAGTAGTTAAGTTAGTTTCAACTATTCCATAATAAGATGCGTCCATTGCAGTTACTTTAAGTTCATCTCTACTGTTGTAAATTCTCTCTGCTATGAATATTGATAGTATTATTAGCATAATAGCAATTAGAGGCTTTATTGCTTTTTTAGTCATTTTAATCCTCCTTCCTGCACTTTTACCATTTACACCCATTCTATTCTATCAGCTCAAATCAAGTCAATCTTTCATTTCCCACAATTATCGACAATTAGTGACAATCTAAATTATATTCCTTTCTACATATATGTAAAAAGGTTATTGCTTTAATCAATAACCTTTTTACTTTATCTTACTCTGTTAACCTCTTATATTATTTATATCTTGCTTTAGCATCTGATAACTCTGGGAATGTTTGTCTTAGGGATGTATATCTTACCTCAGAGTT
>CAZIII010000401.1:0-1568 GCA_964539425.1 uncultured Tissierellaceae bacterium
TTTTCTTCATCAAAACTGATTTCTTTTTTATCCTTATATTTTTTCGAATATCCTACTTTATCTTTTTGATATTCTTCTATTCTATTCCTTATAGCTTCCTCTGTATAATCATCACCTAGGGTTTTCCCTCTGATGGCTCGTCCCATATCCTTATGCCTAAAAGAGTTGTATTTTACATTCCCATATTTTAATTCATAGCTTTTTTCCTTCATCTTTTCTATAAATTCTTTGTAGGTTTTGGACTCTTCTATGGTCTCGTTTATATCTATTTTTATTTTATCTTTCCAAGAAATATTTTCATTTATTGCTTGCCATTCCTTGTGGGACTTATTCCTGTTTTCCTTCTTAGGCTCTATTATGGATAACCCATAGTCTTTTAAAACCTCATCAGATAAGTCTCTAATATTTCTTAGTTCCTGATCATTTTTTAAATATTTTTTCCCTGTTTCATAACTTACAGAATTAATTACTATATGGTTATGAACATGGTCTTTATCTACATGGGTTGCCAAGATATATTCATATTCTTTTAAAAATTTATCTGCCCACTTCTGTCCAATTTTATGGGCCACAGTATAATCTTTTATTTCCCCTGGCTTAAAACTTTGGGTAAAATGTATTCCCAAAACTCCACCAGTTTTTTTAAAATTTTCTTTGGTACTTTGCATAATCTTGTAGGTTAATTTACTATTTATGGCACAATTATTTGCAGAAATTAATATTTTTTCATCTGTCTTTTTTGGATTTACTATGTAGTCTAGAGATTTATTTAAGGTGCTTTTTATTGGATGTCTCTTTACATATGCCATAAGATCCCCTTCTATTTTTCCTATAATTCTTCAGAAAGTTTATCCCAAATCTTATCCATTTCTAATAATAATTTTGCCATTTGTCCCTGATAAAGTTCTCCAGAAGCATTAGCTATTTTTGCAATTTGATTAATATTTACTCCTATTTTATTTATCTCATTTATTAATTCTTTGTAGTGGGTGTAGTCCTTTATAACTATAATTCCATTTAAAACTGCTTCTCTGATATATTCACTTTTACTTGTAAATATAGTTTTCTTGAACTTATTTTCAAAGAGTTCTAGTTCTTCATCAGTTAAATAAAAACTAATCCTATTGACTCTTTTTCTATTCCCTCCTATTTCTTTATAGACCATAAATCCCACTTTCTTTCCTTTATTTTTTTATCTTTTAGGGTCTTAGGGTGAAACCCTAACAAGCAGGAAATTTCAAATATAATTTTATATTTGTGAGTTTAGGTCAGGTACCTAAACTTAAAATTTCCTTGACTTTGAGTACTCAAAGTCGGTGCTTGCTTACTATTAGCACCCTAAAAAAATATAATAAAAAAGGTCACAAATATATAAACTATTTGCGACCGAACCATCTACAAGACCTTACTTAATGAAAGCTATGTAAATACTAAAAAAGGCCACAAATATAAACAGAATATTTGCAACCGAACTATCTACATATGATTTGCAGACTTCTAGTTTTGCGTCCTGGCCTCACGACCAGTTTGCCCTTTTTTATTATTAAATTTTGAATTGTTTGATTAAT
>CAZIII010000402.1:0-1567 GCA_964539425.1 uncultured Tissierellaceae bacterium
ATATGTATTTATAAGACTCCCTTTGGGGAGTTTTTCTTTGTTCCTTTAGTTTTTTTCTAGTATAATGTAATTAGGTGGAAAAGGGGGAACTAAAGTGCAACTAGAAAAGATTGATTTTAAAGACAATAAACCTTATCATATTAAAATACAATCAATAAATAGGTATCCCATCCATTGGCATGAGGATATTACGGAAATCATACTACCTATATCAGGTTCAATTGAAGTCAAATCCAATTTTGAGCATCTTGTAATAGCTGAAGGGGATTTTATATTTATTAATAATAAAACTATCCACTATATTCAAAGTCCTAATGATGCAATTGTAATTATATTCCATATTAATTTAAATTACTTCCAAGAACAATTTCCATATATTAAAAATATGTTTTTCAGAAATAGTATTTATAATGACGATCTACAAAATCAAAGTGAATTTGATATAGAGACTAAGAAAAAGTTTAAGACTTCTTTTACAAACTTATTAATCAGTCTTTTTTTAGAATCAATGAATCGCAACTTTTCAGAGGAATCTTTGCTGGATAAATTAGTACATAAATTGGTTTATCAAATGATTTATGAGTTTAATTGGATACAATTTATGCAAAAAGATGGGGATTTTATTAGTTCTGATCTTTTGGATAGGTATCACAGAATCGTAAAATATATTGATGAAAACTATCAGAACAAAATAAGCCTAGATGATATTGTAGCTCAAGAATATATTACTAAGACATATTTTTCTCACTTCTGGAAAAATCTTAGCACTTTTACTTTTAGAGAAAGAATTAGCTACGAAAGAGTATTAAAATCTGAGTTTTTATTATTTAAGAACATGACAATCTTGGAAATATCTGAGCAATGTGGATTTTCTGATGTAAAGTACTATTACGAAAACTTTAAAAAATGGTATGGATGTATGCCCTTAGAACATAAAGGAAAATGTGATTTGTATGAGACTAAGGGCTCTAAATACAAAGAATTAGAGTTTTCAAGAATTGAAGAATTGTTTTCTAATTATATGAAAAAGTATTTTATATTCCACAATGACCCGAATGGAGATATGGATTTCCCGAGCTTAATCGATAAGTATCTGTATTTGAAATATTACCATAATATTCACAATAAAATTCAATCAGATACTCCTAAATATCTTTTATTGGATCCATTGAAATTTTCTACTATTAATTTAGATGATAGTAGTATTGTCTTTAATTGGGGGACCTTAGACCTTTTGCTTAATCTTATATTTGATTTTGAATTTAAGGCTCAGATTAAGTTAAGTAGTGATAATATTGAAAATGGTTTTACCCACCAATATATAAGCTCTTTTATTGAGAATTGTATTTATCGTTATGGTATTGAGGCTGTTCAGGATTGGCATTTTTTAATTAATTACAGGGATAGTTTAATGTTTGATAATCATGATCCCATGGAAAAGATACTTACTGATAAACTTGGAGATGTAAATATTAGTTATTTTATAGAGCCATAGATAATGAAATCCTTATAAGATTAGGAAAAATTTCACAGATATTCATATATTTACAAATCTATTAATATCCTA
>CAZIII010000403.1:0-1557 GCA_964539425.1 uncultured Tissierellaceae bacterium
ATAGTACTAAAAACTTCTTGTTTCTCATCTGTGAATCCTCCTTTTTGGTATTAGATAAAATAATTTAATTACTTTAAGTATAGATTATTTTCTAACATATGTCAATCTTTTATCTAACATTGCATTAGATGAATTTCTAACATAGTAAATTCTATGATAAATCTTCAACTATAACTAAAATTAAAGCTTACTAATTATCCTCTATAACAGCCTGAATACATTTATCTTGTGTAAAATCTCCATTAGTTGTAGGATCTACTTCAATATCAGGAACTGTTCTTGTCTCCATATTTATAGTACCATCAGCGTTTATTCCAAGTTCAGCACTAAATCTGATTACTAGCCCACTATTTTGTAAGTATGCAAAGGGAATCTCAGGGAAAACTCTATCGCCCCCTGTTGTCTCTCCAACCAAAGTAGCAAAACCTGAATCCTTGGCAAAGGAAGCAAATTTTTCAGAGGATGAAAAAACATACTTATCTACTAATAAATATACTTTCCCCTTAAAATCCAATACATTCCATGGCTGCAATGAAACATAATTCGTATCAAATTTATCAAAATCTGTTTTCACCTCTGGTGGAAACTTGGCTAAAATCTCTTCATCTAATTTATCTATTGGCTTTGCAAAAGCCACCTTATACATCTCATATTTATCCCTATAATCTCCTCTAAAAAAAGAATAATACTCCATTGTTTTACTTTCATCTATTAAAAACCTTACTATATTTTTCCAATAATCATCAAAACCTCCGCCATTACCCCTTATATCTATAATAATTTTGTCATAATCTTCTACTTTCTTTAAAAAATCACTTATCTTAGAATAATCCTCTGTTATATGGTATGCAGACATTGATTTTATCTTTATATATGCTACTTCATCTTCTATCAAAATATCTGTCTTTAATACAGGCTCATCACTGATTAAGAAATTGGAATTTGGATCAATTTCTATCTTTTCCACATCTCCTCCGAAACCATATCTAGCCATTGATTTTTCATAACTTAACACTTCATGCTCCATAGGGTAAAAATGTTTATAATAACGGTTATAAACCTCACCATTAAAAACATGAGTATGATCATTGTTTAAATCACTTAAAATCCTTCCTATTGCAACAAAAAATTCTGCATCATTTTTAGTGTTTTTTATTATCTTTGTATATTTCTTTTTATTCCCTAACCAATCTACATTATATAACCTTTTGTTAACTTCGAAAAAAGGATAGTTTTCTTCTAGTAGCTTGTACATATATTCAAAATCCTCAAGTTTTTCTTCTGTGGACATATTAGTTTCTACTATGCCATATTCAGATGCATCCATTGCTATGGTCGTAACCTCATCCTTAGAATTACATCCACTTACAGTACTTAGTAAAAGCATCATGATTAAAAGTAATGCACTAAACTTTGCAAATCTTTTATTGCCCATTTTCAAACCCCCATCTTTGTTATTTTTATATATCTAATGGCCTTAGTATATTTTATTTTTCAATTAGTGTCAATGTTTTATCTAACATTGCATTAGATGAATTTCTAACATTGTCTCAATTT
>CAZIII010000404.1:0-1554 GCA_964539425.1 uncultured Tissierellaceae bacterium
ATTCCTTCAGTCCCAGTAGCTCCCATAGCCTTATATACTGAAGCAATGACTAGGAGTGTTGCAATGGTCATACCAGATACAGGGTTATTACTTGCCCCAATTACCCCAACCATTCTAGCTGATACCACTGCAAAGAAAAAAGAGAATAGTACGGCAAGGATTGCGCCTACTGGACCTGATCCTATTGATGGAACAAGCCAAGTTAGTAAAAATCCAAATACAGCTGCCCCTAATACCCAAATAATTGGAGCCTCTTCATTTACCCTATCTTGAGATTCTTCACCTTTGCCAAAACCACTCATTGCTTCTTTAAAGGAGCTGATAATAGTAGGTAAGGATCTAGCCAAAGATATAAACCCACCCATAGCTACAGCTCCGGCACCTATATATTTAATATAGTTAGCCCAAATCTCTGTGGCTGACATTTCAGAAATTAACATAGTAGATGGGAATATAGGTGTAGGTGAATAGACTCCAAAAAACTTTATTAATGGAATAAGTCCAAGCCACGCTATAACTGAACCTGCAAACATTAATATTGAAGTACCCGTTCCAACTATAAATCCAACTCCTAAAAGAGATGCCAAGGTATCAACACCTATCATAGTTCCCTGATAAGCTGTTATGGTATATGAGGCTGTTTCACTCCATAGACCAAATCCTCCAGATAATACCTTATATCCAAGGCCTACGCCAAGGCCTTTTAGTACAGATTTAAATCCTGCACCACCCTGATTAGCATTTACCAAAACTTCAACTTGGGCCATGGATTCTGGATAGATTAAATTCCCATGTTCCTGTACTATTAGATACTTTCGAACGGGAGTTACAAAGTATACACCCATAACCCCACCAATAACAGTAACAAATGCAACTGTAATAAGTGAAAGATTGAAGCCTATTAATATAATAGCAGGCAACACAAATATAATACCTCCAGCTATGGATTCCCCTACAGCTGCTAGAGATGCTACATAGTTTGCTTCTAGTATACTATTTCTTTTAAATATTGATCTTAATAATCCTGTCGCAAGAATTGCTCCTGGGATACCTGCAGAAATAGTAAGACCCACCTTAAGTCCTAGATAGGTATTTGCTGCTGCAAATACTACTGCAAATATGATACCCATAATAATTGAGTAACCTGTTGCTTCAGGCATAACTTCTGTTGTAGAGACAAAGGGAACATAATCCTCTCCCCTTACTCCACCATATGCTTGCTTAGATAATTTTCTTGAATCATTTGACATTAAAAAATCCTCCTATGTTTATCTATTTTAAATCCTCAAGCAATTTTATAAGAAATTTCCATATTCTTTCTACAGAAGAAATACTTAAATGTTCTTTTTCAGTATGCACATCATATAGATTTGGTCCGAAACTTAACATATCAGTATCTGGTAAGATTTCCTTTAATAGACCACATTCAAGTCCTGCATGAATAGCACTAACTTCTGCCTTTTTATCAAATAACTCTTCATAGACTTTAACTGCCTTTTCACGAATCTTAGAATCCTTGTTAAATTGCCAAGCGGGATATTGATTTCTTTCCTC
>CAZIII010000405.1:0-1554 GCA_964539425.1 uncultured Tissierellaceae bacterium
TCTATCACTCTTACAGTCTCACCTGGGATTTGAAGATATCTTGAAAATAATTCTAATTCCAACTCTCCACTAAAGTTTTTATCTATAGGCTGCAGTACACATTCTCTCAATTTATAGCCATTGATTCCTAGCCCTTTTTCATTGGACCCCCAGACAATTCCAACAGATGAAGCTCCACCAATTGTTGAATTATCATTCCTATAAATTATTGGTTCTCCGTCTAGATAATCTTTGAGATAAAAATTTAACTGTGTATCATCTACTGTTTCATATTTTATAACAGCTAGGTTTTTATCCCTTGGACATACTCTTTCTAGTGCTTCCATAAAACTATTAAGCATATCTTCTCTCATTTCTTCATCTTCGACTTGTTCTGCCTTCTTTCTGATATCCTCATATACATCAAAGGAATATATGTCATTTATAAAAAAGTAATTCTCTCTACCAAATTCTTCATCAAAATATATGATTTTTGTCCCTATATCTTGTTTACCAAATCTT
Organism: uncultured Tissierellaceae bacterium; assembly: GCA_964539425.1. Classification (GTDB taxonomy): domain Bacteria; phylum Bacillota; class Clostridia; order Tissierellales; family Tissierellaceae; genus JAVKTS01. The sequence continues at coordinate 502 of CAZIII010000405.1, forward strand.
ACTTTAAAAGGATGTTGGATTGCTATTTCTCTTGAGTCCCCATTAGTATGTAGTTTAATATCCAATTCTTTAGTATTATCTATAGTTGGACCTTCTTCATCTTCATTTTGCTCATATTGAGCAATTACCAGATTTATTAATCTTACATCGTCCCACCTATTTAAAATCATACCTTTTTCAATAAAGTGTTGTAGCTGCATTATCCCTTCCCTATTCATCTCATAAATGGGACTACTACTGGAGGAACTAAAGGTGACTGTTTGATTTTGAATTTTCATTTCTTTTATAAAGAAATTCTTATCTCTACTATGTCTTTGAATGTTATCTAACTTTTCATCTCTATTAATTTTGATTCTCTCTCTATACTCGTGTTCCATATTATATTCTAATTCATCTTCAAAGCTATCTTCTTGCTCATAGATAAGCCACAGTCGGTTTTTATTTTCTTCTACTGTAAAACTAAGTATATGAACATCCATCCCCATAATATTCACACTTTTATTAATTATGTATTCTTTTACTGGAAGCAACATCAACTTCCTTAAATGTTCTAATCTCATTAATATTTCCTCCTCATCCTTAAATATGACCCATACTAAGTTATTTTTCTTAATCCTTATCTTATAAATAATATCATCTGCTCCAATCACTTCAACAGCCATTTCTTTATATTCTGTAACTAAATCTATCATCTAGTATGAAAAGTCTAGGAAATATTATAGGTCCTTTGCCCATAAATAAACTACATCTGCTGGTCCATTTTCACTATTAGAAGCAAATACTATCTTATAATCTCCAGTGTCATATACAATAGTCCAAGCTCCTTGCAAAAGTTCTGATTCTTCACTTTGCTTAGGGGTATTTTCGTATGTTGGCATGCCTAATACTGATATGATTTCTTTGAAATCCATACCAAGCCTTACATTAAAGACTTCCTTGTTTTCTTCAAATACTCCTATACATTTTACTTTGTCATGAATTATTTCACCCTTATCAACTTCTGCTCCAGTAAAAAAGACAGTTTTCTTATCATTATATTTGAAGTATAATCCA
>CAZIII010000406.1:0-1548 GCA_964539425.1 uncultured Tissierellaceae bacterium
TAATCACATCCCTGGTTTTAATCACCTTAATTGCAATTATAGTATTTACACAAAATAATAAACCTGAAAAGATCTTATCTAACAATGAAAACACAGGAGATGAGAATTTAAATGATGAGTCTGCTCCCGGGATTCATCCTGCTGACAAAGTTGATATATCATCAACACATAGATTCATAGATAATATAGAATTCGGTATAGGAGACAGTATTGAAGAACTTGTAGAAAAATGGGGACCTCCATTGGAAGTAGACTATATTTATGGTGGTTTGTATCTAAAGTATGAAAATGTAGTATTTTATACGGATAGCTATCTTAATGATGATAAGACTTATTCTAACGGTACCATAGTAATTATTGAAGCAAATGAAGCTTATGGTGTTAAATCAGGAATAACAATAGAAGAGTCAAGAAAAGTGTTAGGTGAACCTGATGCTATGGGTATCTTTGATGAATTAAAAGACTATGGAGAAGGTATTATACATTCTTCAGACTATTATTATAGGGACCACTATACAATTAGTATTCCTTATGACAAAGATACAAAAGAAATCCATTATATTAGCTTAGGAACTTTTAGACGAACCCCCGATATAATAGGAAGTGGATTTCTAGATCTAACAGATATTGAAATTGATTTATATGAGGACTATATAATAGACTTCGATGATAATAAACTTAATGGCTATACGCCAATGAATGTAATGAAGATATGGCTACATGCATTGAGAGAAAAGAATTATGAAGCAGAGTGGGAACTGTTTACAAAAGAAGAAAAGCAATTAGGTTGGGACAAAGAATATCATATGAACCTTAGAGTTGACCAAAGAGTGGGAGATTTTGATGCTTATAAAAATCCAATAAATATAGAAGTTAATTATGGTGACAACTATGAATATGCAGTTATTTCTTGGGAAGATAAATATTTAGAAGAATATGATGGTTTTGGTAATCCATTTAGATTTGGTTTTAACCTGGTAAATGGAGGGGATAGAATCTGGAAAGTAGCATTTAGGCCAATGCAATAACGGCTTAAAAAATGAGGAGATGATTAGGTGCTTAAAAAGGAAGAATTATCAGATGGATTATACATAATAATATTTGTGGTTTTGGCATTTATAAGACGTTCTCTTACTGACTCAGTTGACAAACAATCTGAAGCTTATTTAATTGCCTTTCCTATAATTATAACTACCATTGCAGTTATAGTTATATATAACGGAATACTGGATATGAAAAGGTATAAGGGAACCAGGAAAGTTATATCAGCAAAATATAATATTATAATTATGACAATTGCGGTAATTTATTTTTGGATGAAAGAATTTGGAGTAATATAAATATATTATTGTTTTTCCTAAGTAATGAAATATAAAATATTAATAAGGAGAGCGATGGTATGAAAAGATTTATTATATTATTATTATCTATTGCTACAATTATAGGATTATCTGCTTGTTCTAACAATACTAAATCTGAGAAATACAATTTCCAACCAAGTGTTTCTGTAGTTGAAGGCAAGTTAATTAGAAGAATGTATTATGGTCC
>CAZIII010000407.1:0-1538 GCA_964539425.1 uncultured Tissierellaceae bacterium
TGAGGTAATGAATATATTATCCTATTTTTGTATTATTAGGTTGTTTCTCTAATTTAAAACCTTTTAAACATGGTGTTTTTATATAACCATCATTAAAATATGTGTACAGCTTATGCGTTATGCACCTACTCAAGTTCATTCTAGTTTTAACAATAATTCATAGCTATAATAACCTCAATCCTATCATATACTTCCTTTTTTCTTCTTCCCTTCCCAATATCTGAAAAAACGATATGTTTTTCATTATGGGTAAATTTCATAACAACATATCGTTTCCGTTGATAATTAGCCATCCTATGGTCTAATTTCGTTATTAAGTTTTCTGTATTCTTACTACACACTCGACGTGCCTTGAGAGGTCAATAAAGATGTCGTAGAGAGTTAGTAACCCCTTGGTGGTAAGATATATTTCACAATTTAAGTGATATAAAAATGAAGCTAATTAATTAGCTTCAACAACTGTTCCTTTAATATTTTTATATCCATATCAATAATTTCCCATATTAGATTTAAATTTACACCATCATAGTCATGAACTATACGATTTCTTAATCCACGCATTTTGAACCAAGGAACCTCATGATGTTTTGAAATATATTCTTTATCAAGCTTATTAACTAATTCACCTATTCGACTTAAATTAAACACACAAGCTTCAACCATCATACTATTATTTCTAAATTCAGCATAATCTACATCATTGGTATATTTTAATATAGAGTCGATATAGTTAATTACCTTTTGAATAATCTTTTGATTTTTAATATATAACCATACCTCTATTTTCTATTTCTTGCATTATTAAAGAATCTTGCTCAATATGAGACCTATCAATCAAATCTATATCTATTTCTAAAGTATTAACAAGTATTTCTAGCAATCCAACAAAATCAAGTCCTCTTAACTTTCCATTTGTATCAATGTATAAGTCTATATCACTACTTATTGTGGCATTACCTTTTACATAAGACCCAAATAGTATTGCCTTATTTATAGGATAATTTTCAAATATGGGAGCTGTTTTTTTCCTTATAGTTTCAACTGAAATGAAATTAGATTTCATAGTTCTAAGCCTCCTTAGTTATTTAACTATACATTATATATTGATTATATCATAATATATTTATCAATTGAACATCTATTGAAATTATATCTTCAATTGTGGGATACTGTATTGGTTCAGCAACTGGAAACATATTATTATAAATATAACTTCCACCTAAGTATCTATATAAGCCTTTATCTACATATTCGAAAATATTAAAATCTAGTAATTGAGGATTTTTCCATTTACCCAAATTCATACGATTATAGCAATAATCACTTGGTATTATGCTACTGTCATTTATTTCGTATTTAAACTTTACCAGAACAATAATTTTCTGTGTTTTAAATTCCCTACCGATTTTAATATTAATAAATGCAGCTTCTATCTTATGTAAGTTACGATACCCCCCATTGATTATAAAGATCCTTATAATATTTTAAAGGACTGAAACTTACAAGTTTCAGTCCTTTCCTGCTTTTTAAGTCATGCT
>CAZIII010000408.1:0-1520 GCA_964539425.1 uncultured Tissierellaceae bacterium
ATATGACATCAATGCCATCAACTCGAGCCACGTTGAGAGTATAATTCTGATGACGCATTGTGGTTCCGAAGAGAAATAATAGGGTTTGACCACAACATATAGTGGTTTGAGGACGATTTAGGAGCGAAATAAGAGCAAAAAAACACCGTATTTTGACCTCTGTTTTTGGGGTGATTTATAGATGACATAGGATAATTTAAGTGATGACACCCCAAAATGTAAATTGTATATAGAAAGATCCAAGACATTAAGATAAGAATCTTGATGTCTTTTTTGTAAGTATAAAAATGATTCTAACAGCTATCTCGAAAATATTAGCCTAACCGTATATAGTATATTATAATAAAAACAACTATAAAGACATACTAAAACAAATTTCCTTAGAAGAAAGGTGGGATAATATTGCTTACTATTTATTTATCCATGCTTGAAACAGCGCAGGAACGAAAAAAGATTACAGACATATATGAGGATCATAAATATGCCCTGCTTTATTATGCTATGAAGATTATGAGAAATCAGGATATGGCTGAGGATGCAGTACATAATGCTTTTATATCTATAATACAGAAAAAAGAAAAATATTTAAATTTAGACTGTAGGGATTTTCGTCGCTCAGCCGTTATTATAGTGAGAAACAAATGCATTGATATATTAAGAAAGCAAAAACCTTTTGCTAATATATCAATGGAGGAATTAGAAATATTTCTTGAGTCAGACGAGGTGCCTGTGGATGAGCAGGTTATTTTTGAGTCTGAGTATGAACTTATCCGTAAGTATATCAATTCAATTGATGAAATAAGCAAGCAAGTGCTGATTATGAAGTATATCCTAAATATGTCATACAAAGAAATCGGAGAAGAACTTGGCATGACTTCAAAACACGTAGACACACGAATTATGAGAGCCAAGGAGAAAGTCCGTAAGCTCATGGAAAAGGATGTGGGGTATAATGAATAAAAATCAAGTAAGTGATACAGTTTTTGAAGCATTATTTCGGCAGGCAGTTATTGATGATTTTAATGAAGAGATTGATTCTATTCCAACAAATGAACAACTTGCCAAGATATATTCATTTTCTACAGATTTTCAAATTCGGATAAAAAAACTACTTACAAAAGATCGTAGAAGAAGTTCTTTTAAAAATGCCATGATTTACAGTAGGAAGGTAGCATCAATTCTTATTATAGTACTTGGCTTACTGTTTGGGACATTGCTTTTTAATACTGAAGTTCGTGCAGCAGTTGGAAAGGTTCTTGTTGAATGGTATGAAAAATTTACTTCATTTACATTTAGAGATGATGAGGTTATTGGTGAGAAGAAAGATTGGACATTAAATTACTTGCCTAAAGGATATGCACTGAAGAATTATGAAGTATTAGGTCGTATTACAAATATAGAGTTTACAAATAACCAAGGTGATAAAATTAGATTTTCTTATCGCCCTGAAGATGGTATTACAAACATATCTGTTGATAATGAAAATCATGAAATAAGTAGCTATGTAATATTAGATAAGG
>CAZIII010000409.1:0-1503 GCA_964539425.1 uncultured Tissierellaceae bacterium
GGTAATTGGGGCAAGTAATAACCCTGTATCTGGTATGACCATTGCAACACTCCTGGTAATTGCTTCCGTATATAAGGCTATGGGAGCTACTGGAACTGAAGGAATGAGAGTAGTCCTATTAACTGCTGGTATAGTTTGCGTTGCAATAGCCGTGGGGGGAGGAGTAGCTCAGTCTCTAAAGGCAACATATATCCTAGGAGGCAGCCCTAGAAAGATTCAAAATGGTATGTTTATATCATTGGCTATAGCCTCATTTATGGCTGGAGCTACTGTACTACTTTTAAATAGTGCTTATGGAATAGGTTCCGAACAGGTTACAGCTCCTCAGGCAACACTGATGAGGTTGATTGTAGAAGGTATAATGACGGGGCAACTTCCCTGGACTCTTGTAATAATAGGGGGCATAATAGCAGCATTTTGTGCCTTTGCAAGTCTTCCTATTTTACCAGTGGCATTGGGTATTTATCTACCAATATCGTTAAATACAGCTATTTTCTTTGGTGGAATTATTCGAAAGCTAGTGGAAATAAGATTTAAAGATAATGAAAGTGGTAGGGATAATGCCATAGAGAGAGGTACATTGATCGCCTCAGGTCTGGTAGCTGGAGATGCTCTTACAGGTATACTAATTGGTGTATTTGCCGCCTTAAATATTAGGATTGATTTCCTTGCAGCTATTATTCCAAATGAAGCTTTAAAGAATTTAGTAAGTTTAGGAGTATTCGTAGTCCTTGCTGCTTGGCTTTATAACTACTCTTGTAGGATAAGGGGAAATCATGAGAATGTTTAAGAATAGGGAAGAAAATAAAGGTATCGAGATAAAAAAACAAGAAAAGGATGAATACAACTTTGTCCTATATGTTCCAGAGATTATCCATGATGATTGGAAGATAGTAGATGATAAGGTGCTACTAAATTTTAGAATCACAAATCCAATCACAAGATTTGCAGGATTTTTAGCTAAGAAGAGGCCTGAAAAGGATATGGTCCTTGATAATATGTGCACTTCTGCATGGCTTTCAATAGATGGAGAAAAATCCATATATGAAATAGCTAGGATTCAAAGTCAAAAGACAGATGATGAATTTAAAGAGGATCTAAGAAGACTTGTAGAATTTATAAGGTATGTATCTAAGCAAGGCTGGGTTAGATATAAAAGGGTAAAAAAGAGAGAAGAAATAGTATGAGATAAGGAAGAAAAGTATGGAAACAGTGGTCAAATCTTACATGGTTTGTATCGCTGTTTTTTACTGTTTTAAATGACAGTAGTTTACACTATTATTACAATTTTACTGCATTGTATTAAATATATATAATATGATACAATTACACTTAATATCGAGAATAGATGAGGCTTATATACAAAGAAAGATTTAAATCAGGGGGTATTTATTTGAAAAGAGAGAACTTAACTTTTTTGTTTCTTGTTTTATGGGCTATTATGATATTTGTTTATTTTACAATATGGAAAAATAATAAATTCTTAATTATTTCAAATATTGG
>CAZIII010000410.1:0-1502 GCA_964539425.1 uncultured Tissierellaceae bacterium
CAATATTAATGCACATATTTTTTTCCTATTATTACGAAATCTTTTCATTTAATTTTCTCCTTGTATAATAATGATATAGCGAACGAGGCTTATCTCTTACTTATATCTTTCACTCTGTAACTGAATAAGGGATTTTTTCTTTATTTGTTGTGGATTACTGACTTCCATTTTTAAATAAATCAAATCCTTAAAGATTGTATTTTGATGATTAATTTCTATTTCCATTTACCTCACTCCCCATCTCCCTATATTTTCAATTACATATCTTATAGCAAATATTCAAAGAAAAATGTCGAATCTTGAAGTATATTCTGTTATTATGTTTACTAATCATAAGAGTGCCTGCTACTCAAAATGGATAAGGTGATATTTCTAAACTATCAGTTATTGATCTTAAATATAAGTTTATACCGGGTAAAATGGGGATAGCAATACGGAATAGATTGTAGAGGTCATATTAAGATGGGGTTAGTTTAGCCCTTGTTTTCATATTGAGGTTAGGGTGTCAAAAGGAATAGAAAAATTATTCAAAACTGAAACGCCAAGTTTAAGGAACTGGCACGTATTGAATAAATTCAAACCAAAGCCAACAAGCTTTTTTACTTTTAAAATAAGAAAAACCCCTATAAAATAGGGGTAAATTCGATGCGACAAGATTTGAACTTGCGACCTCTGCGTCTTGAATTACCAGAATACAGTAGTTGTCAATTTTTATTTTTATAATTATATTTATTTTTATATGTTATCAATTCTTCCAAAGAACACTCAAAATAACTTAATAATTTACAAACTAAATTTGCATCTATCCTCTGAAATTCATTCCGGCAATACCTATTCAAGTTTGAACGTGGTATATCCAATTCTTTACAAATTGTATTCTTGCTAATTTCACGTTCTTTCAACAATTGCTCAATATTAAATTCCAAGTGTCCATATCTGTTATCATTCATTTCAACACCTCTCCTATAAACAAGTATAATTTTCAAAAAAATTTATTGTAACCAACTATATATAAATAGTATATCACATTAATAATAATCTGAAAGAATACCTGAATTACATTTCTCCATCTGTCTTACTCCATGTATTAATGTAATCATTTAGTGCCTTAACCACTTCTTTGCTTCCTGTTATACTAATTCGGAATTAATCCTTTTCTTTTTATTATATGGTCATGCCTACATGAATAATGTTGCCATGATAATGGGTATTCTTTCAAAACACTTAAATGCTATTTTATAAAATATTTTCCATTTCTCTATTTTCTCTGTATACAACCACTTCTTCCACTTTACAATTTAGAAAAAGGTAATCCATGACCGAAACACCAAACTAAAGGCATTAATCCAAGTTGGATAAATCCCAACCAAAGCCAACCAACTATTTTAACTCATAAAATAAGAAAAACCCCTATAAAATAGGGGTAAATCGATGCGACAAGATTTGAACTTGCGACCTCTGCGTCCCGAACGCAGCGCTCTACCAAGCTGAGCCACGCATCG
>CAZIII010000411.1:0-1498 GCA_964539425.1 uncultured Tissierellaceae bacterium
CGCCCGGCTCATAACCGGTAGGTCCGGGGTTCGAGTCCCTGAAGGCCCACCATAATAAAAAAAGAACAAACCATGAGGTTTGTTCTTTTTTTATTATGTTTTATAGCTTATTTAGATTTAGATTATTCTTTTAAATTCATATCCTTCTTTTTCTCGAAAAATGTTTGAAGAATTGGAACCATTATAGCAGCAACTATTCCTCCGGAGAAGCCATTATTATATAAATTTAAACCACTATGGATTTGTATTACATTAGAAACAACTGAGACATGTAAAAAGCCTGCAACTATACCAGCTAAAATCCCATATGAGCCTGCAATTGGAGCAAGTGTTGTACCAAATAAGGCAGCCATTATTATGCCAGTTGAAGAAGCATTAAAGACTTTAAGCAAAGTAGCTAAATATACGCCTAATAATATAGGTATAGAATTTTTAGGGTTTTTTCCTAGTGGAGCAAATGCTATGACTGTCATTATTCCAGCTACTATTGGACCATTAAAGGTGCCTTTTACAAGTATTACATATAGAATGGATATAAGCCCCATAATACCAATATTTATATATGCTAAGCCGTATCCGAAGATCTCTGTGAAATCATTTAGTGAATGACCACTATGGTTTAATATCTTAGAATATCCCTTAAAACTTTTCCCATTCATTAAAATTCCTATTATTAAATAATAACAAGAAATAAAAATTAATATTCCTAAGATAAGAACATTATATTCTGTAGATAAAACAGATTGAGTTTGTATGCTAAAGCCAAATCCTTTAATCAAAGAAGTAATCAATGTACCTATTATACCGCCAGTGAAACCTATATTATATAAATTATATCCAGCATGGAATTTTGACATATGAATAGAGATTGGTATAATTGTAAATCCAATTAATGTACCAGTTGTAATACCTAATGGTATACTTATATAATGGCTTATATTGAGACCAAATGCTATTTCGCTCACTGCAGGAGCTAATGTAGTTGAAAATAGAATTGGTGTGAGTACAGTTTTAAAGTCTATCTTCTTATAATGGGAATATAACAATCCTCCAATTATGATTGGCCATATGTTACCGATGTTCTTTCCAATGAATGCAAAGCCACTAACTGTAAATGTTGCAGCAATCAAAGAACCTGTTAAGGGCACTTTAAGAAAATATATAATGGAAATACATAATAATTTAAGAAGTCCTACATTTAGAAAGGTTGCTCCAATACCACCAACTACTAGATAATCTGTAAGAAGTAGATCAGGAGCTATAATTATTTCTAATAGTCCTTTAAATATTTCTTTAGGTGAATCAACTATAAATCCAATGATAATTAAAGCAAGGGGAGTAAATGATAATAATAAAAGATTAAAGTTGTTATTATTGTTTAAACTTCGCCATTTTTTCATATTACCTCCTAATAGTATAAATTTGTAATTAATTAAAATTTTTTTTATTATAGCATATAATTAAACTAATGGATACACAAATTTATAACAAAGTTTCA
>CAZIII010000412.1:0-1489 GCA_964539425.1 uncultured Tissierellaceae bacterium
CCCTTTCTCCCTCATTGCAAATTTTTCACCTTCAAGTTCTTTTACATGTATATTACTTCTTTTAGCAAATGGATGGTCTGTACTACAAGCTAAAACTAGATAATCACTAGCTTCAGGCATAACAATTAAATCCTTACTCTTTACTTTTCCTTCTATAATTCCAATATCTATTTCGTTATTTAATATCTTTTCTTCAATAATCTGTGTGTTATTGGAGTAGGAATATATTTCTACTTGTGGGCTGTCCTTTTTAAGTCTATTTACTATATTACTTAAAATACACTCACCTACTGTCATTGTGGCTCCAATTCTGATTTTTTCAACCTTACTTAAGTTAAACATATTATCTTCTAAAGCATCAAATTGGGTAACTACATTCTTTGCATATTTTAGGAGTTTTTTCCCCGCAATTGTTATATACAATTTCCTATTTAAACGATCAAATAGCAAAAGTCCATAATGCTCTTCCAACTCCCTAATTGCTTGACTTACTGTTGGCTGAGAAACAAATAGCTTAGCTGCTGCTGTACTCATCTTTCCAGTTTCTGCAACTTCGATGAAAATTCTCAGATGCCTAATTGTCAACTTTTCTCCCCCTTGTTAATCACATTAAAAATCATTAATAGGTTTTACCTATGGATTTGATAAGATTTTATCATTTTACTATTTTTAAATCAACTGTTACATTGTTAACAAGAGTATTGTTAAAAATTTAATGAGGGGGGTTAAATCGTGAAAGTTCTTGTAATAGGCGGTGTTGCTGCTGGCACTAAAGTAGCTGCAAAATTAAAACGAGATAATTATGATTGTCAAGTAACAATATTGACAAGTGGTAAGGATATTTCTTATGCAGGATGTGGTCTACCCTACTATGTAGGAAATGTAATTAAGGATCAAGAAGAATTAATCGTAAATACTCCAAAAAGTTTTTCAGAGTTAACTGGTGTAGAAGTGCTGACAGAAGTTGAAGTAACTAAGGTTAATCCAGCAGAAAAAAGCGTAGAAGCACTGGATTTAAAAACTAATGAAAATACTACTTATACATATGACAAATTAGTCATTGCATCAGGTGCAGATCCTATTAAGCCACCATTAGACGGCATTAATTTAGATGGAGTATACTTCATGAGAACACCAAGTGATGCTATTGCATTACGAGAATCAATTGACGCGGGTAAAATAAAACGTGCAGTTGTTGTAGGCGGTGGTTTCATTGGTCTAGAAGTAGCTGAAAATTTAGCAGCTCAAGACATTAGGGTTTCTGTAATAGATATGGCTGATCAAGTCCTACCTGGATTTGAAGTAGAAATTGCCAACTATGTTGAAAATCATTTGGCTAATCTTGGTATTATGGCATTTACTGGGACAAGATTAGAAGCAATTATCGGGGAAGAGAAGGTAGAAAAGGTTCAAACTGATAAACGTACAATGAAAGCAGATGCAGTTGTCCTTTCAATAGGTATTCGTCCTAATACTGCTTTCTTAGCTG
>CAZIII010000413.1:0-1452 GCA_964539425.1 uncultured Tissierellaceae bacterium
TTTGTGCATTATATTAAGATTTCTAATCTGTAACATATTATCAACTCCTAAAAAATAAGTCTGCCTTCAGATTTCATAACCTAAGAGCAGACTAATACACAAAAATCATCTTCTTATTAAGCATTGAGAAACTACATGTAGTTTCAACTACAACTTGAACAAGGACTTATGTAATAATCTACAATTTGGCAACTGAAAATGGCCTATATTTTAGGCTCTGAAAGCATTTCTCTAGTTCACAAAATCATAGATTATTTATTCATCCTATCACCCGATTCTCATTTTACTGCAATTGTAGCATAATACTCTATTCATGTCAATTTCAATATCTTCTCTAAATCTAATCCAATAAAGATTTCCTCAGATAATTTGCTGTAATCGTATTTGAACTATCAACCATTTCCTTAGGAGTACCTATAAATACAATTTCTACTTCTTTGCTCTGACATATTCAATAGCTTCCTTCCCAGTTATATGCTCGACATCAATTGCTATTATGTAAGACTGTTTGCATTCACTTATTTCTTTATATTTTGCCTCTTTTGGTTGATCTCCTGAATATTTTTCAACAAAAGCCGTAAAGGCATCTACCCATTCATCCCCTACAACAATCCTTGCTTTTCCAAACGCAATAACACTGCGAAAGTAGGTCGTATATTCTTTACTTACTATTGTATCTTCGTCAATTACCGAAAACGAAACCTTGGGATTTTTGATAATAGATTCTACTTTATGTCCAGCTTTTGCTGAATGAAAATAAATTTTTCCATTGAAGTAAACATAACTAAGAGGAACAGCATAAGGATAATCATTATCCCCAATACATGCCAACACCCCATTTGTACATCTTTCCATTACAACTACTATATCACTCATAGATAACAACTGTTTGTTTCTTCTCATTGTTCTAAACATATATTTCCTCCTATTAATTAATAACAATTAGCTCGTTGCCAAACTCTACAACTCGCATATTTCCAACCTTTTTTTGAAATGGCTAGATCCCCCATTTTTGGTTGAATCTTAATGACATACTTAATAATTTAGTTGATTTTACCGAGGAGATATCTCAAAAAATTAACCCCTTTTTATCTTCAATATAAACCACTAGCCATTAAGAATCTAATAGCCTAGTTTTTAAATTAAACTCCAAAAGAATATATAGCCTCATTTGCATTTTCTTTATATTTTGCATTTAGAGATGTCCTCTGTAATATTTTGTTTCAAATTTTTCTACCACTATACCCCTATGTTATAGGATAGTAGTCGTAGGATAAAAATAGTATATAATGGATATACGACAACTTACTTGACAAACACCGCCTTGAGAGGTCAATAAAGATGTCGTAGGTTCATATTATCCACTTGGCGGAAGGATATATTTCTTGACAAATACAACAAATACCGATTCATTTATTCCAATATTAAAAGATACCTATCTAGTTCTTCCTC
>CAZIII010000414.1:0-1434 GCA_964539425.1 uncultured Tissierellaceae bacterium
ATCGTTTGATTGATGGAAAAAGAGAATAATGACTAGATAATTGTCACAGTTGTAGATAAGTGTGCAACTATTTTAATACAAGAGGGGGGACCTAAGGTGACGATACTTAATAAGTGGAAGACGATAATATTGATACTTTTGGTTATTATATTAATTTGCTATACTATTGGTATTAATGCCAAACATAGGAGATATATAGATGAAGATAAAGAACAATTTATTAGTAAGATTAATAACTTAATCATTAAAAGCAAAGTCAAGATGGATAATATTATTTCAAATAAGGATGAAATATATATAGAATATAAAGATATAGAACTTCTTATGATGTATCATGGTGATTTAGAGAGAACTGTATTTGGATTTAAGAAAAAGGCTAATTTTATAAATGAAGATCTAAGTGCTGAATTTCAAAAGCTTTGGGATAAGTATAATTATGAGGAAGAAATAAATCTAAAAGATACAATTATATACTATGAAAACCTTTTGAAAAGAATAGAAGGTAAAGAAAATGTAATATTAAATGACGATGATGTTTACATGCTTGAGGGGATATATAAGCTTTATAATGAAATTAGGAAAGATATTAATAACTTCATGTAAATTGATAAACATTCTTTAAATTATACGAAGGATTATAGGAGAAGAAAGGTCCATGTATTGTGACAGAGGGATCCCTGTATTGTTCCTTATAACTTAGGATATATATAAATAATCAAATAATTTAAAATTTAAAGGGGTAATTATTATGGATAAAAGAGATATTGAAGATTTAGGACTTATGTCAAAGTCATCGAATAGCATTATTCAACTCATAGTTGCAATTATAGGTGTTTTTATTACTATATTTGGAGTAAGTATGTTCAATAGGTATCTGTTGATGCAATTTCCGATTGGAGTACGGATGGTATTGATGATTGTTAGTCAATGGATCATTATGTTGGTACCAGCTATTCTAATAATGGTTAATAAAGACAAGCTTAGCTACTTTGGGATGGTAACAGAGAATATTTCACATCAGATTCTAATAGGCGTCATTTTGGCACTATTGATGTCGCTGATTCTGACTATAGTCCCTATTCTCTTAGGGTTCAAAGAAAAGATTGGAAACACTTCATATTATAAACCATGGCAATTTGCTTATGATTTTGTATATTCGATAATTGGTGTGGCACTAGCAGAGGAATTTGTATTTAGAGGCTATATTTTTCATAAACTACTTGAAGTTAAGGATTCGCGTTGGTTTGCTATTATTGTATCCTCTATATTGTTTGGACTATTTCATATCTTCAATGGTAATCTGATTCAAGTTATTATGACTTCATTTATTGGTTTCCTGTATTGTGTTTTACGTGAGAAAATTAGAAATTGTACACTGCTGTCACTGGTTATTACTCATGGACTGTATGATGGAATGATTGTGTTATGGGTAGC
>CAZIII010000415.1:0-1409 GCA_964539425.1 uncultured Tissierellaceae bacterium
CTTATGGTTTCATACTCGTCTACAGTCATGTTTACATGGTCTTCTGCGTCGATAGACGAATCAAGAGGTCCAAATCTATTGCTTTCAGGCAAACAGCAAACTTTTCTCCACTTCATCGGTCTCGCCATAATTTATCACCCCCATCCTAATCAGAAATAACCAGAGCGTCCTCCAGTTTTCCCTGATGCCAATTATAGGCTCTCTAATTGCTTATCTATAACTTCGAGTCGATCTTGCAATATAGTTTTCTGTTCATTTAGTAGCTCTTTTTGAGTTTTAGGAGATGTTTCGTCGATTGAAAAACCTCTACCAAAACCACGGCCGAAACCGCGCCTACAAGCAAGTCCAAGGCCTGATCCCATTCCGCGACCTAAGCCATACCCGACTGCATTAGCTCCAGTGCAAACACCTAAACCTCTTCCAGTCATTGGTCCAGCTTTCATTGGACCAGTTCCATTTCTTCCAGGCATATTATTCACCTCCTTATAGTTTATGACATATGCCACTTATTCTTATTATACACCGTTTATGGCATATGTCAATAACCTTCCAGTAATTTCATATGAAATTTAAAAAGACTGCCACTCAAGCAATTTAATCCTTGGGGCAGTCAATAAAGTGAACAAATTCTTATGATTCAATATTTAAACGTGGCGTTTAGTCTATTCCGCTTAATGGTTTTATACCCGTATGTGTTAAAATTCTTGATATATAAGGTTTTTTTATCAAGTTCATTCTTTTAGCCGCGACATCAACACAACACACTCTACGTGTTTTGAGGGGACAGAATGAATGTCATTTGAACCCGTCCGTTCCCGGGAACATATCCACCAATTTTACAATTTACGAAAAGGGCACTCTGACTAGGAGCACCCTCAATCACAAACATTGATATAATTAATAGTCTTTTTTCTTTACTGGAATCCAAATTTCGCTTCTATACTGTGGATTTCCAGTGTCTGGACTCTCGTTCCACAAAATTTCAGGGGGGCCTTCAACTACCTCATATCCTTAAGAAGGAGACCACTCCGAGTATATTCTACCCCACACATTCTGAAGTGTTTCTGGGAATGACCCAATAGATTCGAAAACCGCCCAGGTACTGGTTTCTATTTTCAATACATCAAATTCGGCTGTTTCATCACTTGAAGTTGCCACACCGATGTAATGATCCAGCTCACCCTTTTCTTCCATTCTCCCTTCCGAGAAGTTAGTAGATGCACTAATAATGCCCGTTGGTTCTACATTTTAAAGTACTTTTAACTTTTTTATAGCCTCAGGGGTTAAAAGTTCTGTCATTTTTGCAATCTCTGGATTGACACCTTCAAAAATAATTGGAATCCTCTTCTTAAATCCTATTAACTTAAATGGTCCTTTCTCAACAATGCGATAATTCATTTCGCACCCTC
>CAZIII010000416.1:0-1392 GCA_964539425.1 uncultured Tissierellaceae bacterium
AACTATAAATTTAATCCTTTTATTAATTATATCACATATGTATTCCCTATAAGCATTAGATCTAATATTTTTAATATACTATTTCCTCTTCTCAACATAATAATAGATTGTATTAGCAACCATATGATCTTTGCAGTTTGAAGCATATCTACTATTATCCTTTAATATTTCTTCTGAGTTTCTCCATAGCGTTTATCTACAGTTAAAAGGAAAAGAATAGTTATTTACCTTGCCAAAACATTCTTTGAATAGATCTTTGTATCTGAAACTATCCATATTAGTTCTTAAATATGAACCAATGTATCCACATTTATTCCAAATCTTGTTAGTATTAATATCATTGCAGTTACAATCTTTTCCACCTCCTTGGCAGTTAAAATAATTATTTATGACTACCCCACTTCTTCTTGGTTGGAAATTTGGAACCATAACCATGAGCTGCCCTAAGCCTTCCAGTGATATTCCATACATAAATAATTTTGGCCTTTATCTCAGTCCTCTCTTTCTATTTTTAGGCATAAAAAGGGCGAAGTTCTTTGGTCTTTGGTTGACCTATACTTCGCCAGCGCACAATCTATATTTAATTTTGATTTATATAAGAATCTTTTATATTCTAATGCAGCTATAATGTCTATTTTCTGTTTTTTTATAAATGTTAATTAAGTTGTTTATTTCTTTTAATAAGTATACCTATTCATGATCCCAAGAAATAATATTCTACCATCTATGCTTTAGGCTAGTGCTCTAGACTAAACACTATTTTTTTATTGAACATTACCTTTAAATATATTATTATAGATTAAATGACTTGCATATCCTGTGAAAATAGTAGCAACAATATCCCAAACATCTATTGGCTTACCTAGCAAAGGATGGGCAATTTCATACACAACAACACTTATTGTTCCAACTCGTATCAAATAGTTCCCTTTTATTGTATCCCTAGATAAAAATGTTATTAAAAAGAATATAGTCGCAAATGTTCCCAGTGTATTACCTAAAGTATCTGCAATATGAAAGTCATTTATATTATTAGTGTATATATAAGGACGATATATTGGCAACCCAATAAATTCATAGATGAGTAAAGCTGAAATACCAATAACAAAATTGATTGCTTTATACCTGGTGAGTTTCCAATTTTTAAGCTCATTTATAAAATCACTCATTGTCATAGTTGTTAACCCCCTTTATAATCTATAGTATATAATTCACTTGCCATCTTATCAACCAAATTTAACCATTTCATCTTCAAATATCTCCAATTCTCCAATGTCATCTGTCAAATGCCCTATTTTTAAGGGTCAAAAAAGGGTGCTTTTTCACCGATTTTTGACCCAATTTTCGTCCTCAAACCACTATATGTTGTGGTCAATGCCTGTTATTCCTCAC
>CAZIII010000417.1:0-1376 GCA_964539425.1 uncultured Tissierellaceae bacterium
TCCTTGCACGATAAAGGCTGGGTGTAATTATTCAATAAAATTCAACAACTTAAAAAACACAGATATTATAAATAAAGAGGCAAAGGAGCTAGGTATTGAAGCTCCTGAGATATATATTGCTGAAAGGAAAGATGGTAAATATAATTACAAGAGAGTTTATATTTAATTTAGCTAAACAATCTGCTAAAAATTGATGGTTTTTTTATATCAACTGATTTTTCGATTTTATTTAATTTATCTTGTATACTTTCTTGATTAATTAATAATTTATTTAACTGAGATTTATAAGTATCACAATTGCTCAATAATTTATCTAGTTTAGTGTTCATTTCATTAAAGATATTATTTTCAGTATTATAAATCTCTAAAGAAGTGTCTATATCTTCAATTTCTAATGATAATTCTTCAACTAAATTTGTAGACTTTTTAGATACCATTGAATCTAAAAAATAAAATTGAAGATTATTAAAAGGATAGCAATATAGGTAACTAATATTATTAGAGTTTGTTTTAGTTCTAGCTAATACAATGTTTTCATCAATACTTTGACTATTTTCGCTTTTTAACCAAGTGCAGCCATAGTCATGGGAATAAAGAAAGTCAATACCACTATTTGATATAAATATTAATTTCAAGATATTGTTTTCTTGAAAAATTATTGGTGGATATTTTGAAAATTGTATATATGGGAGTATAGCATCCTTCCATATATACTTTTCTTTACCTTTAGAGCTCATTCTTAGATATTTGAGCTGATATCTTCCATCTAATGCTTCTATCCATAGTCCATGTAAATTATCTTTTGAATCTATAAACAAGAAGGGTAATGAGGTATTACTGTTATCAGAAGATATTTGTTTTGGCAATGAGCTCCATGTTCTAGTATAGGGGCTATAGAAACAATGATATATTTGAGGATTATTAATATCGTTTCTATAGAGTATATGAATAGTACCTTGACTATCATAGCTTAAGACAAAGGGATCTGTTGTTTTTTTGGATAGATATCTGATAGCATTATGTTTTTCTTCACTATCATAAACTACATGTTGAATGGTCCATATATTAGAATTAATTAAATTGGAATAGTTGTATATAATATGCAGTTTATTATTAATTTTTAAAATTTCTATTTGATTATATATGTTTGATTTTGTATCAAATTTTGCAATAGTTGATTTAGACCATTGTTTTTCATTGTATTTATAGTAGTTTAAGTCCCCTGTATTTATCAATGCCACGAGATGTATAGTATCATCTTCATCAATTAGGGTTGAGTATTTTAATATATCTTTATCATTTAGACTATTCGATTCTATAGATTCCAACCATGAATCGAAAATTGTATAAGAAATTTCTCCCCTGGATTCTAACTG
>CAZIII010000418.1:0-1362 GCA_964539425.1 uncultured Tissierellaceae bacterium
CACATGCACTTGCATTAGCCCCTTCTGGGCTACCACAGAAAGTCCAATTTTTTCTTTTATGTATTTAAACACATAATAGAAAAAATTTCCTCTATGGCTTTAATCTCGATTTCATTATTTGGAATGAGTTCAGCAGATAAAGGAATTTCATTATTGAAATACTCATACCACTTATCTTGTTTATTTTGTATATATAGCTTTATTCCCTTATTCATTGCAATCTCTCTACTTCGCTTAAATGCTAAATAAATACTTAAAAATATAAGTATTAAAGAAAGTATAGTAATACCTTTAAGTAATAAGTCAATAGATACATCCATTATGTCCACAACCTTTTAAATGTTCTCTTGATTTGAACCTCAAATAAGCGCAAATTGAAAGGCTTAATCAAGTAATTATCCACACCGCTTTCATAAGCGTATATCATATCTTCTTCAGAGTTTCTTTTTGTCATCATATAAACAACAAATCTTTTGCTATTTGGCAACATTCGAATCTTATGCAATACTTCTAATCCATTTTGCCTAGGCAATATATCATTCATGATTATAATGTGCGTATGACTAGAAATATACCAATCAGATTGAAGAAATTCATAACCATCTTGAAAATCTCTTATATCTATCTCAAAATCTTCAATGTATAAATTCTCAAGAGTAGTATGAAGGACATTTCTAAAAATTTCATTTTCTTCTAAGATACTAACCCTAACTTTTTCCATTGGTTTTTTCTTATAGGCTGTAATATATTCAATTTGCCAAGGTCCCTTAGATAAGCTATGATTTAAAAAGCCATTTCCATCCTTAAGCAGTTCCTCAAAATCTCCATCATTATTGCCTATTTCTGCAACACTTGAGGAAAATGATATTTCTTTATTTTCTAATAAAGGTATACCATGGTTTTTTATATCTAAATAGAGTCGTTGTAAAAATGCAGTGGCCTCTTTATCACCACTTTGAGATAATATGATAAACCATTGAGATCGATTTGATAGTTTGAAAATGAAATCTGTCTTTCTTATTTTAGTTTCCAAAAAATCCATTAGTTTTTTCTCTATATCTAAAATCTCACCTGTATCGAATATGCTCTCATCATAAACACCAAGGAAAACTGCAGTAATAGTAGTTCTTGAACGTACAACATGTTCCCTTAAGGCATTAAAAAGTCGTCCCGATATCGCCTGATCAAATGAATACTCACTTAGCATGAAATCATCTCCTGAATACATCTATTTTTAATCTGTCTAATCTCTTCATATTTTATAGCATTTGTAAAATAGTGTCTACAATATTAGCCAAAATCAGTGCAATTAAACATCTTGCTAAAGAGCTAGTGTAAAATAATAGGAATTTAAAAGATAAT
>CAZIII010000419.1:0-1335 GCA_964539425.1 uncultured Tissierellaceae bacterium
TAATAATGGAAAGCTGCTCCCACAACACTTCCCATGAAGATATTGGGAAAGTAAAGATTCCAAGACTATTGACTAAACATATAGGAAAAGAAATTGATTTCCATTTCAGAATGGGAGAAGATTTTCCTGAGGATTTAGAAACCTTTGACTTGGTTCTTCACTGTGGTTCCTGTATGCTAAATAAAAAAACAATGGAGACAAGAATAAATATCTGTAAGGATAAGGGAGTACCTGTTACAAACTATGGTATTGTACTAGCCTATATGACAGGAATATTAGAAAGATCTGTGAAGATATTTAAGTAAATATTGGGACAGGTCTTGTGTCCCAGATAATTAATCTGATAAGCATTCAATTGAAAGATTGGATGCTTTTTTTCATTTGTCAAATCATTTTTTAGGAAAAGAAGGAGTTTTGAGGGTACATGTAGAATAAATATAGTAAGAAGTGTTTCAAGTAACAAAAAATCAAATAAAAGTGACAGTTCGAGACCTAGTGTTTTTCACGCAATTAAGATACGACCCTCCCTATGTGGTAGGCTTGTTGAGTACCATATCAACCTTCCAAAAGTGGCATATTATGAATAAAGGATAATTTGAGAGGAGAGATGAAGTGAAAAAGCAAATTATTTGTATGGTTCTTATTTGTATAACCCTATTAACTGGCTGTTCAAAGAAGTCTGCCTTTGATGATTATTTTCATAAGACTATGAAAGAAATGCACAAAGGGGAAAAAGATTACTCATATTCACTTATCCATAATGAATTCAATATTGTACATGAAAATGATGCTATTGCAATGTTTGTAGAGAATAAGGATCAAGAAGAGACTATTTTTATTGCATATTATGAAAAACAAAATGGTGATTGGGAGTGGAGACAAACAAGAGGAACAAGATGGGAGAGTCCTATTAAGTGGGAGTCAATGAATAACCCACCATATATTTATCTTGGTGCAATTGATGATAATAGTATTTCTGAAGTATATGCTGGAGAGACCCCAGCAACAATAATTAATATTGAAGGGGATAAAAGGTGTTGGTATGCTCTTAGTGATGAAAAGGATGTAGAAGTAAAAGCAATAAAAAAAGATGGGACGAAAGAAATCGTAGAACAATATGTTGTGAGGGAAGATAATATTCCAATTACTCATGATGAAAATCCATTATTAGAGTTGGCACGTCAAGGAAAAGTTGATGGTATAGATATCGCAGTAGGGGATTCTACTGATATGATTATTGAAAAGTTGGGATCTGCTGATGAATCTGAGTATTTTATGGGTGGATTATACTTCAAATATAATGATAAGAAAACTGTCTTTTTTACTGGAGCAGAA
>CAZIII010000420.1:0-1321 GCA_964539425.1 uncultured Tissierellaceae bacterium
GAAAAATTTAACAATAAAGGAGCTAGGCTATGAAAAGATTCAAATCTAAAAAAATATTAATTCTTTCATCCTTAGTTTTAATCATAATAGCAGGGGGACTTATACTTAATTATCTTTCATCACCATCAGCATATCCAGTCTTTGCACCTATAGAAGAGATGGTGAGCCTTACAAAAGAGGAGTATTTAGAGGATTTTGATTTTGCTTATGATATTTTAAAATCCTACTATCCATATATTGAGGTAAATGAAAGGGTACATGGGGTTAACTGGCTTGAAAACCGGGATATATATCGTGATAAAATATCTCAGTGTAAAAATGACGATGAATTCTATGAGAATATGATTTAAATTTTACAAGACCTAAATAATGGACACACCCATATACTGAGCACCGATTATGGATTGAATTATTATGTTTCTTACAAAAGGCTTTCCAGATTTGATTGGCGTGTTGATATGGTAAAGATGTTTGAAAACCCAAGGGTACAGGCAAGATATAGGGTGACTAATGAAAATATTGACAGGATACTAGAGGATCAAAATAGCTATTTACCTAAAAATACTATCTACAAAAATGCTATAACAGGAGATATAGTTCCAGATAAAGTAGGCTACATAGGAATAAAGCAGATGGTTACTCCTGATTTAAGTATTCCTAGTTTTCAAGAAGAGTATGACAGTATAAAGGACTATCTACAGAAGATAAAGGATTATCAAGTTTTAATAATAGATATTAGACAAAACGGCGGAGGCAATTCAGGTTACTGGTCTGATTTTTTAATGCCTTTAATCGTCCATAAGGAATATTCTCAGCAAACCTATAGCTTTATAAAGGGTGGAGACCTTATGAGTAAAGTCAAAAAACAATCTGGATTTAAAGAGTTAAATAAGGACATAATAGAGAATTTTGACTTTCCAAAGGAAACTCTTGAGATGATAGATGACTTTTCACATTTTACATCCCGCAACGCTAAGCTTACTCCTAATAAGGATTCTATAGATTTTAAGGGGAAAATATATCTTCTAGTTGATAAGTATGTATACAGCTCATCTGAAATGATGGCATCCTTTGCTAAGGAATCAAACATGGCTACTTTAGTTGGCGAAAGAACTGGCGGAGATGGAATAGGAAGCGATCCTATGCTTATAGATCTGCCTAATTCTGGCTATATTATGCGTTTTAGCAAGGAAATGGGTGTAACAGGAAAAGGAAGTATAAACGAAATGGACCAAACTGAGCCTGATATTCTTGTATTAGATCCTATGAAAAAAATCAACTTCGGATCTAGGGGTCAGGCAATATTAAATGGAGATAAGGC
>CAZIII010000421.1:0-1316 GCA_964539425.1 uncultured Tissierellaceae bacterium
CTGATTTGCCAGCAATGGTGAAAACAATGGTAAATCAGTATAGCTCATATGGTTGCTACCTTTGATATAGGTTTCAAAAGCCTTTGGAGAAATCGATGTAATATATTTATTAGGATATACATATTCTGGGTCAGCTATTAGCTCATTAATTACATATTCTGAGTAGAAATTTAGCAGTGGAAGAGGATAGGGTTCTTCATTAATAACAATATTTCCATTCTCATTGATACTATATTCACCCAGCATTGAACCATCTAGGTTAATAACAGCACCAATATCTTCCCTTTCGCGTCCAAGCTGTGTACTTGCTGCTCCCCCAAGTGAGTGTCCCATAAGACCTATTTTATTAGTGTCAATAAGTCCATAGACTTCTCCACTGTTGTTTTCAGTATTTTTAAGTATATTATCTATTACAAAATCAATATCATCTGTACGCAGATTCATCCATTTGTCGAAAAGCTGAAACTGCTCTTTTTCACTGTAGATATCACTGTTAGCATCTATAACCTCTTGCATGAACTCACTGCTACCGATTGTAAGCTTCCCATCTGTATCTACAGTTCCAGCAGCATGATAAGGATGGTCTATGGAACAGACTATATAACCATTGCTTGCTAGTTCCATAAAAGTAGATGAGTTACTCATCTTTACTCCAAAAGCACCATGAGAAAAAACAATAAGTGGATATTCTTCTGCTTCCTCAGGATACCAAAACTCAACAGTTAATTTACGATTTTCACCTGTATCAGTAAATGTTTCAATACGATTGGTGTCCGTGAAGGTGTATGATGAAGTCTTAACTTTATATCCTCCAGTTATTTCAGGATCCTCATACTGGGGAAATATAATTGCCGGTATGGTAACAAAGGTAAAAATCAATACCATGACTATTCCTTTAGAAATAATACGCCATCTTTCATATGGTTTCTTCCCAAATTTCTTTGTAATTAATCTAATGCCACCGATTATCGCAAATATGAGTAGGAAAGATCCAAGTAAATACCATCGAAAAGTCCAATCAATTATAGGCGATAAGATAAGCCCTATAAATATAAGGAATGCTACTATCCTAACCCAACTTCTAACTTTGTTTTGATTATCCTTAGTTTTTATGCAGTAAGCCATAAAAGCAACTTCAAATATTAATGCAGTAATAATTATAAAAATTCCCATTACTATAACCCTCTTTCTTTTTATAATATTATAATACGCATAGGGGTAATGGTTGTAAACCAAAAATCAGTATGTTGTTAATTTCTAAAGGTAAGATGTAAAAAAGAAAAGGCAAGCTGAAAACTAAAACAGCATGCCTTATT
>CAZIII010000422.1:0-1286 GCA_964539425.1 uncultured Tissierellaceae bacterium
TTTGGTTATCACAATATATGGGAGCTGCAGGCCTTGCTTTAGGTACTAGTATTTCTCTTATATTGGGAGTATTGATTGGGATATATGATTTAAGATAGCTAAGACCAAAAATTACCTTGTATCTAAGCAAAAATTATAGAAAAACTATATATGAGGTGAAAACATGAAAGAAAAACAGAGTAAGGAAATAGTTGATAAAAATTTCTTTAAGGCAATGAGCTATGAAATGGCTGGTGAGATGGGTATAGTCGACAATGAAGATATGAAAAATAATAAAGGCCTTGTTTCCCATGGGAATAAGCAGAATCAAGAAAAAAAGGGAAATAGATAGATACTATTTTATCTAATGGAACTAATCCCCTTTATTTGAATATAATGTATTGTACTTTAATTCAAATGAAGGAGGTAAACATATGGAAATAACTCAAACATGTCCCATAGGATCAATGCCGTATACTATTAAGGCTGGGGATACGTTTTTTGCCATAGCTAGAACTTTTGGAATTTCCCTTGATGCTTTAATAGCAGCAAATCCAGGGGTAGACCCTGATAGATTATTTATAGGTCAGGTGATTTGTGTACCATCGGCAGCTCCACCACCACCTATATCTTCTTGTCCTACTTTAAATATTGGGAGTAGAGGTGCTTCTGTAGCACAATTACAACAACTTTTATTGAGTAATGGTTTTAATCCTGGATCTATTGATGGAATCTTTGGATCTAGAACACAAGCGGCTGTTATATCTTTCCAAAGAAGTAAAAATCTTGTAGCTGATGGAATAGTAGGCATATTGACTTGGACTGCTCTTGGTGTAAATTGTTCCCAACAACCACCAACTTGCCCTCCGGGAAGTACAGCTTATACAATTAGATCAGGAGATACTTTATTTCTTCTAGCACAAAGGTTTAACACTACAGTAGATGCTATTATGAGAGCTAATCCTGGTATAAATCCAAACAGTTTAAGAGTTGGCCAAATAATTTGTATACCATAATATGAAATAGAAAATGAGTCAGTGGGCTACCATTGGCTCATTTTTTTTTGAAACTAGTACTAAGCTCAGATTGACATATTTTTTCATATAAGATAAAATGTTAGGATAGAATAATACAATTGAAGAGATTTTTTGAGGAGGTTTTGTTAAAGTGCCTACTAAATATATATTTGTAACAGGTGGAGTAGTTTCATCTTTAGGCAAAGGTATTTCAGCTGCAAGTTTAGGTCAATTATTTAAAAGTAGAGGTTTAAAGGTAACTATACAAAAATTTGATCCATATATAAATGT
>CAZIII010000423.1:0-1253 GCA_964539425.1 uncultured Tissierellaceae bacterium
TATAGCTGTTTCTCTTTTTCGGTTTTTTCTTTTTAAGTCTTCATTCATTACCCACTCCCCTATCTTTCAAGATTTTTATCCTTTTTTACCCTATCCCTTTCTTTTATTTGTGCTTCCTTTAGCAATTCCTCTTCAATTTCTTCAAGTTTCTTTTTTTCTATCCTTATATTTTGTCCAGGTTCTTCCTCAAGAAGTTCTTCTGTATCTTCTTCTATGTTTTCTTCTAAACTATCTCCAACCACCACCCCTTTAGCTTCAAGTCTTTTTTTCTCTTCATAAAATTTTTTATTTGTTTCTATTTTCCCACCCCTTTCAATTTTTTATTTATTATAAACGCAATACTGCATTTATTCCTTAGTTGTAAACTTGGAAGTTACGGGATATAACAAATCCCATACAAAGTTAAAAGTAAATTTTACTGCCCTAAGAATTTTTATGGCCATAGGTATCATGGATATAGGTAAAACCACCATAAATAACAATAATATTTTAGGATCAGCATCTTTAAGATGGGATATATTTAAGTTGAAAACTGCTAAATCTATTGCCTTATCCCACATAATAAAAAAGAAGATTACCAATGTTGGAAATATTATTCCAGTTTTAAATAAAAGTTTAATTACTAATCCTATGCTACCTAGAACAAAAGTTATAACAAATAAACCAATGGCCATTAAGGGTCCTTCCATGATCCTATCTCCTACCTTTCCTTTATACCAAAATCCTTCTTTCTAAGTTTATTCTGCTCATGCCTTTTCTGCTCCAATAGTATTTTAGGTTTTATAATATTTAATATTTCATTCAATGTTTTCTTAAATCCCTTACTCTCTCCAAATATCTGAGTCTTTAAATCTCTTATACTATTATCTAATCTCCCAATCTCTTTTTCCTTTAGGAAATCTAAAACATTTTCCCTGTCCTTACTGGAGAATTCTATCTTATGTTTCTTATCAATATTTTCTAGAAGCTTATATTTTATATTGTTTTTATTAGCAAATACCTTGAAATCATTCCAATATTCCTTTGGTATTTTTATACTCCTATCAAATATACTTGAAGAATTTTCTTCTTTTAAGTTTGTTACTATATCTTTAAAACTATCATTTTTCTTGTTCTCAAATAGCTCATTTTTATTTATTTCTTCTTCAGATAAATTAAGAATTTCAGCTTCATTCTCTATGTTTTCTTCTATCTTTCTTATAAGTTCATCTATATCTATATCCTCAATATTCAAATCCTTTAAAAATGGATAT
>CAZIII010000424.1:0-648 GCA_964539425.1 uncultured Tissierellaceae bacterium
TCATTAGATTTACTAAATGATTTTGACTTATAAATATAATAAAGATATAATATTCTTATATAAAATGGCAAAAGGAGGAATTATAGATGGATTATATTATTAATAATTTAGTAGAATTACTAAAAATCTCAAGTCCAACTGGAAATACTGAGAAAGCTATCCAATTTGTAGAGGAGAAATTTAAATCTTTAGGCATTTCAACTAGAAGAACTTGCAAGGGGGCTTTAATAGCTACTATTGAAGGAAAGAATACAGATAAAGAAGTAACTTTATCTGGCCATGTAGACACTTTAGGTGCTATGGTAAAAGAAATCAAAGGTAATGGAAAACTCAAAATCACTCAACTAGGTGGGTATGTATGGAACACAGTTGAAGGTGAACATGTGACTATTGAAACCCTTGAAGGGAAAACATATACAGGTACTCTAATGACTACTAAGGCTTCTTCACATGTACATGGAGAGGGAACTAAGAGCATAGAAAGAAATGCTGACAATATGGAAATTAGAATTGATGAAAAGGTCTCATCAAAAGAAGATACTTTAAAGCTTGGAATTAATGTAGGAGATTTTGTATCCTTTGATCCAAGAGTAGTAGTCACAGAATCAGGATATATAAAATCAAGACATTTAGATGATAAAGCTGGAG
>CAZIII010000424.1:658-1248 GCA_964539425.1 uncultured Tissierellaceae bacterium
ATTTCTTTATTTCTACATATGAAGAAGTTGGCCATGGTGCAGCGACCTCTATTCCAGAAAAAACTTTTGAATTTATAGCAATAGATATGGCAGCTCCTGGAGATGGCCAAACATCAGATGAATTCTCAGTTACAATCTGTGCTAAGGATAGCTCTGGACCATATGATTATGACCTAAGAAAGAGACTTATTGATTTGGCTAAAGAAGAAAACTTAAATTACAAGATAGATATATATCCATACTACGGTTCAGATGGATCAGCAGCTTTAAGAGCAGGATATGATTTTAAAGTTGGACTAATCGGACCTGGAGTTGACGCTTCCCATAGCTTCGAAAGAACTCACAAAGAAGCAATTGATAATACAATAAAATTAGGAATAGCATATTTAACTAAGTAATGAATAAAACCCAGATTGATTCTGGGTTTTATTTTTATAAAGAGATGGTGGCTGTTTTTCGTTTTTTAAAATATATATTGAATTTCTTACTTAAATCTGATATATTTAATTAAAGAACTTATGTTCTTATTCCTATAGAAAATCTTTGTATTTGAGTTTAACTTACTCTATATAGAACACAAATGACTAATT
>CAZIII010000425.1:0-1241 GCA_964539425.1 uncultured Tissierellaceae bacterium
TAATCCTCTCTTTAATCCAACTCCCTAGCATCAATTCCATATCTGCCTCTCCTCGGTTTGGGTAACTATTAGATAGTTTTTTCAAATCCTCATAATGCTTTAGAGCCTGATCACTATTTTCATTATAAAAGTATTCATAAGCCATCAATAGCCTTTTCTTGCTAATCATATACTTAGCCGATTTAATATACTTCTTAAGTTGCTTATCATACAATCTATCAATAAAATTCTTATCACATTCTCCTATCAGTTCTAAAAATATCCGTTCACAATTAATTTCAAATCTATATAATGGTATTAATTTGTTAAAATACGGTATAAAAGAATTGATACATTTCCTTGCATTATCAAAATCCATATTATCTAAATGCCAATTAAATTCCATTAACCTAATACTAGTATTTAGAGGATTAGAAATATCTGAATCTGGCTGTAATTCAAACAAGCTAAAATCCATATCCTTAATTCGAATACCTTTACTTTGTAATCCATTTACTTTCAGTTGAAGGTAGAACCCCCTTTTAGCTTCCTCATCTTTTAACATGGATATTACATTATAAGCATCATTGACAATACCGCCTATCTTCAATGGAATTCCATTAGTCAATACTGCAATAATTCCAGCCATCCCTGTAAGTATCAATATTGCATTAAATGGAAAAATGATATTTTTTATAAATATTACAGACAAAATACTTAGTGTAGACACTATAAGATTTATTATAACTCCACCGAAGTTATATACTACAAATGGAAATTTTCCATCTATTAAATCTGGCGGCATCATTAGGCATTGTCCTGCTGTTCCAGGTATGTTAAACTTCTTTGTTTTTAATTTCCCATCCTCTTTTACTACTGTAAAAGATCCTATTCTAAATGATACAAAGGAGTATCCTGTAATCAATCCAAATATTAGATGACCCGCTTCATGGATTATTATATGGAGGAAAAACCCAATGAAGAATATTAACAGTAATCCATAAATCCTAATTAATTCAATAAATAAACTATCGTGTTTAATATATGTAGACATAAAATCTCCAAAACACATAGCTAAAACGAATCCTATTATGAAGCAGACAGTTAAAAAGATAGCACTTGAAACTATGGTTTTGAAATACTTTTTAGATTTTTTCTCTTTATTATTACTTTTGATATTAAGACCCCCTTTAAACATTAAGTCTTATTATACCATATTAGTTTATCAAAAGTGAAGCAGAGGGGACAGTCCCCTCTGCTTC
>CAZIII010000426.1:0-1220 GCA_964539425.1 uncultured Tissierellaceae bacterium
AAGGTCCAGTTATATAATTACTGCTCCATCAATATTAGTAAATATATTATCCTTTAGTTGTTCTTTTGTAACAGTTGTAATTATTGTTTTGTTGTGAATGCTTGCTATAAATGCTTTATCATCTAGTAAAATCAATGCTTCTTTTACACCCTTGCTTTCAGCTTTATGAAATGCTGATTTAAGTCTATCCATTTCTTCTG
The DNA here is from genome assembly GCA_964539425.1 of uncultured Tissierellaceae bacterium. Classification (GTDB taxonomy): domain Bacteria; phylum Bacillota; class Clostridia; order Tissierellales; family Tissierellaceae; genus JAVKTS01. The sequence continues at coordinate 201 of CAZIII010000426.1, forward strand.
AATTTAAATTTACATCTCTACTGTTTAACCTTTCGGTTGCATGCTTTGAAAACTTTATTTCCTCATCATTAGTTCTAATCTTTTCTAGTATTGTCCTGAAGTCTTTACTAGGATTAATTTGCCTTTTATCGACGGATTTTACTGAATTAATTAAACGATTTTCAAGCTGTCTAACATCTATCTTGTTCATAATACCAACTCCATATTAGTCTTCTATTGTATTATCTTCCTCTGGATTATCTCCATCTCCTACATCTGTTGGATCTTTTATTTCTGGTTTTTGTCCTGTATAAGCTTCCATAGCCTTTCGAATATTTAAGATTTCTTTGAGTATCTCTACATTAGCTTGTATTTGATTAAGATTCATGTGCTCCAATGATTCAAGCATCTCTTCTGATTTTTGTTCCGTCGTTTTATTTAAAGTTTGCATTTGTTCTAATGAAGAAAATTGTGCTAATTGCGCAATAAATTCCCTATCTTCCATTGGATTTAGTGGATCTTGATTAGCTAGCTGTGTAGTCAAAAGTCTTAAAAAAGCATCCTTATCTAGATCATTTTTGGGCTTATCAGTAGTAGTAGTATTTTTTTGGTCTTCAAACTTATAAATATACTCTTTGTACTCATTATTATTTGTACCATTTACAGTAGTCATTACATCTCTCCTCTCTACGCAAATAAATTTAATCCATTTTCTGAATACAAACCTATTGAATTAATTTTATTATCTATTGAACCCTCTTCATAATTTTTTATAGATTTATTATCCTGAACTTTAATCTTTGTCTTTTGGTTGTTTTTGTTTAAGTTAAACTGACCAGAATTATGTTTGTCAAAATCACTCCCACTACCAACAAAAACTTCAAATGTTTTTATTTCTAGTCCTGTATCTTTTATGCCTTCCTTAAGTTGAATCAAATTTGATTCAATAACCTCTTTAGTTCTTTGACTTTCTACCATTACCTTAGCAATTACTTCACCTTTTATAACCTCAATGTTCATAGTTAGTTCTCCTAATACTTC
>CAZIII010000427.1:0-1200 GCA_964539425.1 uncultured Tissierellaceae bacterium
TGAGCACGATTTTCATCTTTTAGTTTTGTGTAGACTTCGGCTATATTGGCATATATTAAATATTTGAGATCACTGTATCCTGTAAAAGTTATAACTTGAAGAGCCTTTGTATAGCTGCTGAGAGCTGATTCATACTCACCCATTTCAAGATAGCATACACCTTCTAGGATGTAAGTTTTTCTCCATAGATCATAATCCTTTGTCATGGAGTATTTTAATAGATCTGAAATCAATTCTAAGGAAACTGAATACATCTTTAATCTATAATAGGCTAAGGCATAATTATAATAGATATGGATCAAATACTTATTAGGTATTGTGTCAGCGTTTAGTAGAGCATTTTGATATATTCTAATTACATCTTCATATTTTCCCCTATCGATATAATTACTAGCTAATTTTATCATTATTCTATAATTTTGCTTTCTCTTTGGATATCTAGTCCTTAGCTCCCAAGCCTTTAGCATATATTCGTATTCCTTCTCATAATCCCTAGAATTAAAGTAAATATCTCCTATTATTTCATAGGCCTTAATCTTCTTATCCACTAGATCATATTCATTGAGAAGAAATTCTAAATCATCTAAGTCATCTGGGTCAATTACATAGTCTTTTTCTTTCCTATGCTTGTCCAACTGAAAAATGTAAACTTCTGCTTTTTCCTTTGCCTCATATCGACGGGGATTAAGTAAATCTTCTACATCCACAATTAAATCCATACTTCTATCTTCCAGAATTTTGTTTATACTTTTGCAAATTATTTGCGCGTCATCTGTCTTTAGGGGAGTTTCATCAGATTCTATTAAGTCTAATAAATCTTTTTCAATTCCACCTCCTATAATATCAGCTTCACTGATATCTAGATTTTCCAGTATTCTTCTCAAGCCTTCCCCTGTGGTTGTTTCTGCCTCTACAATGCCCAACACACCACCTCCATTAATAATTAACTTTTGATATTTGCAAAAGCAATTATCGTTTGTTATTTATTATGTGAATATTTTGTTGTTAATTATATTACATCATTTTACAATAGCTCCCGTCAAGATTTTATTTCCTACATTTTCCGCCATTTAAAGTTATATACTGTCATAATATGTCGCAAAAAAAAGTTTAATATATTATTTTAAACAACTAAATGCATTCATATATTGACAAATTTTTAACTTGATATTACAATATCGATATTGAGATATTTAATTT
>CAZIII010000428.1:0-1194 GCA_964539425.1 uncultured Tissierellaceae bacterium
ATAATTGGATGAGGAGCTTGAGCACCATAATATCCCATCAATTCTCCGAATGGGCCTTCTAATTCTCTCTTGCCTGGTACAATCCTACCTTCCAATACAATCTCAGCAAAAGCTGGGACCAAAATATCTACAGTTTCACATTGTACTAATTCTAGGGGTTCTCCCCTTAATCTACTGTCTACCTGATACTTATCTACACCATAGGTAGCGGAGCTTATTTGCGATGCCATTAAAAATGCTGCATCATATCCAAATACTATGGCTACTTCTAAAGGCTTATTAAGTTTCTCCATTTTCAAAAAATCATTAGTTAATTTTGGAGATGCTATAAGGGCTGAAAGCTTATTTCCTCCATTTACTTGAAGCCTTCTAACAGAAGTAAAATATCTGCCAGTATCTGGATCCTTCACCACCATTACTCCAGCTGTAATAAAGCTTGAGGAATCCTTTTCTTGAAACTTATTAATTGGTAATAGCTTTTGTAAATCTATATTTCTTTTTATGATGTTCTCTCTTATGGGCCCATTTTGCACTACTCTATAAGGTTCAGGATTAACTATGGCATCCATAAATCTTTCTATTCTATTCTCATGATTTAAATTAAGTAAGTCGTAAATAATATCCCTATCTCCATATAATCCTCCAATAGAAGACAGTTGATTATTCTTTATTTTGTTAAATAACATAGGCTTTTTATTGTTATAATAACTAAGTATTGCGCCCATTTCATATACATAGTCAACTTCTTTATTACATTCTAATAGCAAATCTTTACTTCTTAATCTATCTAAGGTATGTCTTAGCATTTGTCTTTCCAATTAGCAACCCTCCTTTCTACTGTCCTGTCCATCTTTTTACAAGATCGTTTTCAATCCCTAGGGCATCTAATAATCTTCCAGTCATATTAAATACTATATCTTCTATTGTCTGTGGATGATTGTAAAAGCCTGGACTCAGTGGAAAAATAGTTACTCCCATACGAGATAGTTTCAACATGTTTTCCAAATGTATAGCACTTAAAGGTGTTTCCCTAGGCACCAATATCAATGGTCGCCCTTCCTTTATTGTTACATCACAGGCCCTAGCTAATAAAGAGTCTGAAAAACCACAAGCAACAGACGCTAATGTTTTCATTGAACATGGTAATATTATTGTTTTATCTACTTTGAAGGAACCACTGGAAATTGGAGCTGC
>CAZIII010000429.1:0-1194 GCA_964539425.1 uncultured Tissierellaceae bacterium
ATGATGCTAACCTAATGTTTGACTTAATTCACAATATATACAAAAATGAAAAAACCAAATTAAGATTTGGTCATCAATTTAACTTCCAAGATATAAATGGTTTAAAAAATTATCTAAATACTGAGTTTATAACTGGTGAATATGATGAATATTTCTTATCTAAAGGAGCTTTAAAACTATTTATAGATGGTTCCCTTGGGGCAAGAACAGCATTAATGCTTAATGACTACAAAGATGCTCCTGGAACTAAAGGTGTTGAAGTATTAACTGTTGAGCAATTAGACAAAATCTGTAGTCTAGCCGCAGAAAATGGAATAAGGATTGTTACCCATGCAATTGGCGATGGCGCTATTGAAATGATAGTAAATGCCTATGAAAAGGTCATGGTTAATGGCCAAAACCCCTTGAGACATGGAATAGTTCACTGCCAAATAACAAGCATGGAGCAACTGGAAAGAATAGCAAGATTAAATATTCCAGTTATGTATCAACCTATATTCCTAGATTATGATTTAAATATAGTAGAAGATAGGGTTGGCAAGGAATTAGCTTCAACCTCCTATGCTTTCAATACCCTATGTGAATTAGGAGCACCTATTAGTTTAAGTACAGATGCACCTGTTGAAGACTGTAATCCATGGCATAATTTATATTGTGCAGTAACTAGAATGGGATTAGATGGTAAACCTGAAGGTGGATTCTATGCTGATGAAAAAATGGATTTACAAACTGCTATTGACTGTTACACCTATGGAAGTGCATTCAATGAGTTTAAAGAAGAATTCAAAGGTAGATTAAAACCAGGATTTGTAGCAGATTTAATAGTACTTGATAGGGATATATTTACTATAAAGCCTGAAGAGATAAAGGATATTCTTGTTGAAAGAACCATGATTCATGGTAGTTTTATATAGAGATATAGCGTGGTCAAAAATAAGGTCCATAGCAATTTTTTTGTGCTATAGACCTTATTTTAATAATTCTGTATGCGTGCCTTATTCCAATGTTCTCCCCTTATACTACAAATAATATTGTGCCTGAGACTGCCATAATTCATAGTATTTACTACTCTTCTCTTGTACAAGTATATCATGTCTACCATGTTCTATTATTTTGCCTTTATCAAAGACTACTATACGATCTGCAAAACGACAAGATGAAAGTCTGTGTGAGATAAAGATTGCAGTTTTATCA
>CAZIII010000430.1:0-1165 GCA_964539425.1 uncultured Tissierellaceae bacterium
TGTCAATGTTTTATCTAACATTGCATTAGATGAATTTCTAACATTGTCTCAATTTAATGTTGCATTAATTTTCTGTATATTGTATTATTTATAATAAGATGACGAGGAGGAAAGATATGAACGATAGTATATCATGTATAATCCAGTACAATAAAGCAGTAGAATTTATTGCATCAATTCTAAAATATACCAACAATAAAACACGACAGGCTCAGTGGAATACACCTGAACTTGAAAAGGATATTGCCAAAGACATAATGGATTTTTCTCCAAATGAAAAGGTAAAAGATTGGTTAAAACATGTAGATACTAATATTTCTCCTTTTTTACGCAACGATCTAATATTTGTAACAAATGAAAGCCATAGAATACTAGATGTTTGTTTTCATCTTGTTTTAATGCAAGATATAAAGGAACCTTTGGAGCTAATAGAAGCTCTAAAAACATTAGATCCGTCCACCATGATTGAAATCGCATATAAATTTTATGAGCTTGATGCTCCCTTAGATGATGATGAAAGACTAAGGATTGCCTTAATTGAAAACTTTTCTGAAGAAATAGCATCTTCTTTTTTGCAAATTAAAAATCATCCAGAAAAGTACATGGCTCGTGTGATTGAAGTGCTACAAAGTTTTTATGAAGAATTCTATCGTCCCTTTGAAGAAATGGTTTATAACTATATGGAAGAAAGAAGATCCTTACACAATGAATTATTTGAAAAAGACCCCATTTATTTTATAAATACTATGGGTCTAGGTGATTATTCCAAAGCAATTGAGCTTCACAATAATGTAATTTTATATATGAGTTTTTTTATAGATGTAGGAATACTTTATTTTACCTATGAGGATACTTTGGTTATGTATTGTGGTCAAACTGTTGAGCATAGATTTGAAACTAGAAAGGCAAGGGATACTTATAAATCTTTATTTAAAGCGTTGTCTGATGAAAAAAGAATTGAGATTCTAAAAATGACTGCCAAAAGGCCATGGTATAATAAAGAGTTAGCAGATTATTTTAACCTAACTACTGCTACACTTTCCTACCACCTAAATTTACTATTGGAATTAGGAATACTGAATTTTGAGCCAAGTATTATAAACAACAGATATTACTACACCACAAATAAAGAAAATCTAAAAAATCTATTTGATGATGCCCTACA
>CAZIII010000431.1:0-1161 GCA_964539425.1 uncultured Tissierellaceae bacterium
TATATCCTTGATTTAATGCTTCAATTGCATATTCATACTTGTACTTTATTAGGTATCTTTTTCTAGAGGCTTCTTTGATTAGCTCATAGTCCAAAGGGGCTGGACATATTGCCTTTAATATATCATCAAGATCAATTTCTTTTTCTACCTTACTTTCTTCTTCAAGAGATTTCTTGAATTCTTCCGTCCCTATTACTTCTCCATTCTCAAATTGATCATTGAAAGTCTTGTAGTCACCTGGTGGTCCACTCATCAATTCCTTGTATTTTGCAATGGCTTGTACCCTGTCTAAAGAAAATATCTCCAGTAATTCCTCAATATTTACGAGATTACCTATATTCATTCTATAGAATACATCTGAGCTCCATTTGTACTGGCTCATTGAGTCACATATACTGGCATATACTGGATTATTGTGAATGTATTTTATTAGATTGAAGAAATAGGATTCATTTTGGACTATAATTCCCCTATACCTACTCTCAAAAGGAGAACCTGTTCTTTCCTCCTTAAGATTATAATATTTTGCATATTTTGTATTTATCCTATGCATTATTTGACTAATGGGAATATTGTGAACTTTTATGACGAAATGATAGTGGTTGTCCATAATTACATAGGCTAATAAGCTAAAGTCAAATATCTCCTTTACCTCACCCAATATATTCAACAAAGCCTTTTTCTCTTCATTCTTCTCAAAGATAAACCCCTTATTGTTCCCCCTGTGAATAATATGGTATATAGCACCATAATATTCAATCCTAGGTCTTCTCCCCATAAATATCCCTCCTAATATCTCATACATAATGTATTCGACACAAATTGGAAATATCCTCTATTTATCTTCATAAAATTAAAAATAAGTTTGGAAATCGGTGCCAGGCACCGAATTCCAAACTTATTGCTTGTTAGTCTAGTATGTTTACGGGATTAAAATTACTTGGTTAGGGAAGATTAGATGAGGATTCTTTAAGTTGTTATATTCTGCTAATTTCTCCCAAGTAGTATTGAATGCTCTAGCAATTTTCCAAAGAACATCATCTGTTTTTACTACATATTTTTGTACTTCTGGTGCAGGAGCAGGTTCTGGTGTCGGCTCTGGAGCTGGAGCAGGTTCTGGTGTCGGCTCTGGAGCTGGAGCAGGTTCTGGTGTCGGCTCTG
>CAZIII010000432.1:0-1155 GCA_964539425.1 uncultured Tissierellaceae bacterium
TAAATCAAATTCCAAGATGTTCTGGTGAAGAAAAAGAAGTTAGTGATTTTTTGGTTGGCTTTGCTAAGGAGAGGAATTTAGAGGTATATCAGGATGAGATTTATAATGTTATTATAAAAAAGCCTGCAACTAAGGGATATGAAAATGCTGACCCTGTAATTATTCAAGGGCATATAGATATGGTCTGTATAAAGGGAAAAGGTTCTGATCATGACTTTACAAAGGACCCTATTGAAATCATAGTAGAGGGAGATATTATGAGAGGAAACAATACCACATTAGGTGGTGATGATGGTATTGCAGTGGCCTATGGTTTGGCTATCTTAGACTCTGACGATATAAAACACCCTCCACTTGAAGTTTTAATCACGACAAATGAAGAAACTGGCATGGACGGAGTCCACGGCCTATCAAATGAGCATCTATCTGGCAAGATTCTATTAAATATAGATTCAGAAGAAGAGGGAATTTTTTTAGTAAGCTGCGCAGGCGGATCCAATAAGATTACAACATTTAATTTGGAAAGAGAAAAGAAAAATGGTGATGGATTAGAAATTAAAATCTCAGGACTTAAGGGTGGACACTCAGGTATGGAGATTATTAAGCAAAGGGCAAATGCAATTAAGCTACTTGGAAGAATCTTAGATGATTGTAATAGGAAAGCTAATATAAGACTATCTAAAATCCATGGTGGTACAAAACATAATGCCATACCAAGTGATGCAAGTGCAGTTATCCTAGTAGAGGACCTAGATAAGGTAAAGAAGATTGTGGAAGGTTTTGCAGAAGATTTTAAGGAAGAATATCGTGTAGAGGAAAGTGGATTAAATATAGATGTAAAAGAAATAAAGCTAGAAGATGTATATACTAAAAAATTAAGTGATGATTTAATTGACTATATTACCATGGTCCCTGATGGAGTCCAGTACATGTCTAAGGATATTGAAGGACTAGTCCAGACTAGTCTAAATAATGCTATTATCGAAGAAAAGGATAATATCATTGAGATAATTACTTCTGTACGGTCGGCCTCTAGTAGTTCTTTGAGAGAAATTTTAAATATTCTTTCTGTTATTGCAAAGAGAACCAATGCAAGTGCAGAGGAAAGAAATCAATATCCCGCTTGGCAATTTAACAAGGATTCTAAGATTCGTG
>CAZIII010000433.1:0-1136 GCA_964539425.1 uncultured Tissierellaceae bacterium
TGGCACGGATCTCAAAGTCGCTTGAACGAACCATTGTATCTGTACGGTTGCCACCTTTTAGAGGTTCCTGGGTCAATTCCACAGCGGCAACAAACGGTGTAACTGTAAAGGGTATTGTTAATTCCTTGCCTATTACCCTTACAATAAAATCTTTTTCGCCTGCTTCAAAAAAACGGAAGCCCTGAAGAACTCGTACACCCTCCTCGTAACTGCGCATACCTCGTGGCCCCGCAAAAATCATCAAATCCTCGTGGTGTAAATCCTGTGTCTGACCGTTCCTGAAAGTAACCCGTACTACAATATCCCTTGGATCAAAGGGATCTGCCCCTTGGCGGTAGGTCGTTTTCGGCGGCGTGATAAGTGTAAGCTCACTAACGTTTTGCCAGCCGTGGTCTAGGCGGGGGATAACATCAAATTTATATGGCGTTGCCACAATATTGCCTGACCGCATGACCATTTCATACATCCCTACCTGCTTGAAAACATCGCCCTGCTTTATTTGAACCCCGTTTGCCCACCACTCCCTGTTTTTGGTATGGGAGATGTATCCAGCTTTTTTATGTTCATAAATCTCCCCTATCCCGTCAAAGGCATCGCCTACGACAAAGGTTCTTGTCATCCCCCACGGCTCATTTGTTCCGATCAGCACATCCATCGGACATCCGGCGAAAGCCGTCATGGGCAACATGGTCAGCATGGAGAGTACCATGCACAGGACGAGCAGTATGGCCATAATTCGTTTTTTCATAGTGTGTTCCTCCTTGATTTTTTGTTTTGCTTTCTTATTTTCATTATAGCGGCTGTTTCTCGAAAAAAACCGTCCGCTACATAAATCATGATTTGGTGTTGATGGGTGTGGACGTAAGAGGGTGTCTAAGGAACTTTGTAGCCTTCACCCCCGAAATAGACGTAGCCGTTCGCATAGCCATAGGCACTGTTAAGAAGGTAGAAGTTGTTCTTTTGAACATGGTCAACCACAATCTTGCCATTGCGGTCAAATACAGTCCAATAGCCCTCATATGCTTCTGTGTCCAGGTATTTCACCGTTGGACCATAGGGTACTTGGTGAAGAGCCAGAGTATATCCTCCACCTATAGGCATGGCGTCGGTGTATCCGTCCAGCTTTTTGATTAACT
>CAZIII010000434.1:0-1119 GCA_964539425.1 uncultured Tissierellaceae bacterium
ATTAAGGGTAAGAAAACTGATAAAAAGGATTCTAAATGGATTGCTGATCTTTTTAAGTTTGATATGGTTAGAAATTCTTTTATACCTCCAAAAGATATTAGGGCTTTACGCGAAATTGCTCGTTATCGATTTAAATTGGTCTGTATGAAAGCTTCTGAGAAAAACCGTATTCAAAACTGCATGACTGTATCTAATATTGGTATTGCAAGTATACTTAGTGATCCTTTTGGCGTTACAGCTACTCAGATCATTAGCTATCTTCTTTCTACCAACTCACCTAATGAAGAAGTCTGCAGAAAACTTATTAAAGGTCAAGCTAAAAAGAAAGCTGATCTAATTATTGACTCCATCCAGGGTTTTAAAATTGAATCTGATCAAGCTTTAAAGATGACTTTAGCTAGAGAACATTTGGACTATTTAGAACAGATGGTAGTCAATACTGAGGTTGAACTTTTTGTTCGTATTACTCCTTATATGCCACTGGTAAAATTGCTTGCAGGGTTGCCCGGTATTACTGAATTATCTGCCACACTAATACTTGCAGAAATTGGTGCTGATATGAGTGTTTTTGACGATGCAGATCATATGGCATCCTGGGCTGGTTTAACTCCTGCTAACAATGAAAGTGCTGGCAAAAAGAAATCCGTTAGAATATCCCATGCAGGGCAATACATTAAACCACTCATGGTTCAATGTGCTTTAGCTGCCACTAAAAGCAAAAAAGAACCTTACTTTGCAATCAAATATGAAAAGTTGAAAAAACGACGTGGTCATAAAAAAGCTATTATAGCCATTGCCCGTATGATGTTGGTTTGTATTTACCACATGTTATCAAATGGTGAAACATTTAATCCATGCGACTACGAAGAATTAAAGAACCCACACAACCATCAACCAAAAGTAGTGCTAACTTTAGAAAATGCCTTAAATTTTATCGCTCAACAAGGTATTGATATTTCAGTATTAGAACTTTCTTGCAACGAAAGTTAAAAGATATTTAATTTATTTTTGCTACATTGATCCCTTTATTAAAGTCGGCCTTTTTTAGGCTTGCTTTTTCACACTTTCCTCCTTAAAAAAATATTAGGATACATAATGTAGCCTAATATTTGTATATAT
>CAZIII010000435.1:0-1114 GCA_964539425.1 uncultured Tissierellaceae bacterium
CCGCCTGCTGCTGGTGCTGCTGCTACTGCCATTGGTGCAGATGCACTTACACCAAACTCTTCTTCTAATGCTTTAACTAATTCTGATAATTCTAAAACTGTTAAGTTTTTTACCTCTTCGATTAAATTTAATACTTTTTCACTTGCCATTAATATATCCCTCCACTATAATTTTCTTTTTTTATGCTTCTTGTTGTTTTTCTGCAATAGCATTTAATGCAATTGCAAGACCTCTAATTGTACCTTGAAGTACATTTGCAAAACCTTGTATTGGTGCATTGAATCCACCAAGTACTTGAGCTATAAGTACTTCTCTTGGCGGTAAGCTTGCTAAACTATTTACTCCTTCTACGTCGATAACTTTGCCATCTACAATACCAGCTTTGATTTCTAAATTATCGTTCGCTTTAGCAAACTCAGATGTGATTTTAGCAACTTGAACTGGATCATCGTAACCAAATGCAATAGCTGATGGTCCTTTTAAGAATTCATTAAATCCTTCTAGTCCAGAATCTTTGAAAGCAAATCTCATCATTGTATTCTTGTATACTTTATACTCAACACCAGCTTTTCTATATCTGCTTCTTAATTCTGTCAATTGCTCAACATTAAGGCCTCTATAGTCAACTAACACAACCGATTGAGCTTTAGCAATCTTCTCTTTTATTTCTTCAATATTTTGACTTTTAGCTTGTAGGGTTTCTTCCCTCACAGACTTCACCTCCCATAAAAGCAATAAATAAAAGTCTCTCCGTAAACACAGAGAGACCCTAATTTCTATTTTGTAATTAGTTCGATCTCAACCTTGGTAGGAAATTAAACCCTAAGGTACCTACTGTCTACGGAAGATTATTTATTTAATTAATAATGAAATTATATCAACAAATCAAACCTATGTCAATAGATTAATCCATTAATTTTTGTCCATTTATTTTAATACCAGGTCCCATTGTACTTGATATCGCAACTGACTTTAAATATTTACCCTTTGCTGCAGCTGGTTTTGCTTTAATTATAGCATCTACTACTGTATCAAAGTTTTCTTTAATTTTATCAGTTCCAAAAGATATTTTTCCAATAGGTACATTTACTATACTTTGTTTGTCAACTCTATA
>CAZIII010000436.1:0-1104 GCA_964539425.1 uncultured Tissierellaceae bacterium
TATGTTGATGGAGGACTTATTTACATTCCTAAATCTGGTGATAGAGTAGGTTGGGGTGAATTAGCCGGTTAATATAGAAGAAGGGAGATGGTGTTTTGAAAATAATAGAGGTGCTTTTAATATAAGTACAAAACCAGCTAAGTTCAATAACTTAGCTGGTTTTATGTCATTATATCCATTAATATTCCTTGGATATCATTTAATCTCTTTAATATATTTATCCTCTTATTTTCTAAATCGAGAAATTCTTGAGTTATTTCATCTAATTCTTGATCCACCTTTTTAACTAAAGAATAAATCCTATGTCGACCCCGTCTATCAAGGGAATTCTCCTTAAAAAACACATGAGAGTTATTTACAGTTATATTTAAAAATTCTTTAACCAATTTCTTATAATTAATTAAATCATCTATGAACAATTTATTAGACAACTTATTGGACTGAGTTTCAATTTTATCATATAGGGCTTTTAACTCAATTCTTATCTGATCCTGTTCCAAATCATTTAGTTTCAGTTTGAATGTATCCTTTACAGCTTTTTTATCCACAGCCCTTGAAATTTGAACAGGGGAAATATTCTCCATACCAGTTCTATTAATTCGATTCATAATAATCCCTCCCACCCTATCTATTATATATTATCGGCAGAAAAATAGAAATAAGTAATATCTTCTCAAGAAATAGGAGGAAAATGTCGATAGATAAAATGACTTAATTAAGAATTGAAATTAAAACCTTATAAGATCAGATGATATCCTTGAGACACAAAGGAGTTCTACTGTGCAAAAGGGAAAGGAAAAAACTAATGGAAATGTTAAAGATAAATAATAAAGACAATATAATAAATGGTTATGGAGTAAAACCAACCCTTCCCTATGATATAGAAGGGGTACTTGTGGAGAAAAAAGGTAAGGATGTAAAGGTAGAAAAAACCATAGATAATAAAACTGTAGAATATTCTCTAAGGCTTAAAGAAGAAATAGTAGCAAATCTAGGAGAAGAAGTAAAGATTGAAAAAGAGGATATAGTATCTTCAAAAGTAGAAGAAAAGGAAGAAGTAGGAGAAAAGGAGCAACAAGTATCTAGAAAAGCAGAAGATATAAT
>CAZIII010000437.1:0-1091 GCA_964539425.1 uncultured Tissierellaceae bacterium
TGTCACTGGTTATTACTCATGGACTGTATGATGGAATGATTGTGTTATGGGTAGCACTTTTATGAAGGTATTAAGTAAATATTATAAGGATTTAGAAAGGGAGAGATTAAATGCCCTATATGGTAGGATGGTTGTCGTGAATAATAAGTTATGTAAAATCATATAAAAAGGTTTTGAATCTTCATAAATATTTTGAAGAATGTACTTTAAAACAAAGTTGATTAAATATTAATATGATATAATTATTATATACAATCAAAAAAGGTGGTGTAAAAGATGAAATGGGAAGAAGTAAGAAAAATATATCCTAATAGTTTTGTTAAGATAAAGATATTAAAATCTCATGTTAAGGATGATATAAGATATATAGATGATATGGCAGTTATAGAGGCATTTGAAGATGATATACAAGCAACTAGAGAACTAGTAAGGGCTAAAGATGATATTCTAATATATCATACTAGTAATGAGGAAATTGAGGTAAAAATAAAACAAATATTTGGATATAGAGGTGTCATTTAATGAAATTAGAATTTCGAGATGGCTTAATATTTACTTCAATCCATATAACTTATAGAGGTGTTGTAAAAGAAATTAATAATATTGTAATAGATACAGGGGCAGCAGAAACAATAATTTCACCAGATATAGTAGAAGATATTGGAATTGTTGCTGAAGGTAATGATGAAATAAATTCTTTTTATGGAGTAGGAGGAAGTTTGCATTACTTTTTTTCAAAGGAAATAGACATAGTTAGTTTGGGTGAATGCAACCTTAATTACACCAAAATTGATTTTGGTGTAATTGATCCTAAAGGCTATATAAATGGTTTATTAGGTCTTGATTTACTGATAAAACTAGGAGCGATTATAGATTTACGAGAATTAACATTAAAAATAATATAAGCAAGATAATAAGAATTAAAGAGTTTTTTTACTAGTGGCTCTTAGGTTTTGTTAACTTGACTTGGCATAACAGAGGCTTATCGACATCGGGAAGAAATAGTATTGGGAAATCCGAGTCGATAAGCCTTAAAACGTTACCTGCAATCCTTAGCATAATACTGTGTTAGTAGTTGACTTGATGTTGAA
>CAZIII010000438.1:0-1066 GCA_964539425.1 uncultured Tissierellaceae bacterium
ATTTTGCTCCACCATTAGTTGCTATACCTAATTGTCTGTGTGTGTTCATTGCCATTAAGTTGTTATTAATTCTCATTATTTATTCCTCCTTGATTTTTGTTTGTTGGCATCCTTGCCACAATTTTTAAGTCTTTTTTCCTTTTGGCCAAAGGTTTTCTAACTTTCAATATTATTATCGGATGTTTGTCCTATTACTTTAGTGTTTTCTTCAGAATATTTTTCTTTTATTTCCAAAAATCTATCTAAATTGTCAAATAGTATGTCTACTAGGTCTGGATCGAAGTGTTTGCCTTGTTCTTCTTGGAAATATTTTAGTATATTATTGGTTACCCATGGCTTTTTATATACTCTTGGGTTGCCTAGGGCGTCGAATACATCTGCTACGGCTGCTATTCTCCCATAGATATGGATTTCTTCTCCTGCTAGTCCTCTTGGATAGCCTTTACCATCATATCTTTCGTGGTGTTCGTGGGCTACTATTGCTGCTGCTTTTAGGATTTCTCTTTTTGAGTTTTTTAGTAGATTATGTCCTATTGTTGTATGACTTTTCATTATGCTAAATTCATCTGGTGTAAGTTTCCCTGGTTTAAGCAATATATTGTCTGGGATTGCTATTTTCCCTATATCATGGATTGGTGTAGAATGTGTTAGGAGTATTATATCTCGTTTTGATAGGCCATATTCTTCACCTAATAGCTCACAGTATTTAGATACTCTTTTTACATGAAATCCTGTTTCTTCTGATCTGGCTTCTGTTACTTCTCCTAGTGTATAGAGGATTTCTTTTTGAGTTTCTTCTATTTCCAGATTTAAACAAAGGTTATCAAATGTTGCTGATATGCTTTTATGAAATACATCTAGTAATTCCATATCTACATGGAAAGTCTCACCATTTATTTCTACATATATTATGGCTTCATGTCCTGCTGTACTTTTGAATTTAGCCATATAACAATTATCATAGAATTCGTGGTCACCATCATTATATAATTTATTGAGTTTCATCAGATCAGCATCAGATACTGTTTGCCTGATGGTCCTGTCAATAGATTCTACATACTTTCCA
>CAZIII010000439.1:0-1060 GCA_964539425.1 uncultured Tissierellaceae bacterium
TCTTAGTTCCATAGGCAATTTCCTTACCTTCATCTATGATGAATATATTATTGCATAGATATTCTACTTCCTCCATATAGTGAGAGGTATAGATAATTGTAGTGTTTTTTTCTTTATTTACATTTTTGATGAACTCGAAGATATGGTTCCTTGATTGAGGGTCTATACCCACTGTAGGTTCATCTAAGATGAGTATCTTTGGCTCATGCATTATGGGTGCAGCTAGATTTAGCCTTCTTTTCATGCCCCCTGAGAATTTTTTTACCTTATCTTTTCTTTTGTCACTAAGGCCTGTAAGCTCAAGTGCATAATTAATTCTTTCCTTCAAAAGCTTTCCTTTTAGTCCATATAGGCTGCCGAAGAATTCTAGATTATCATATGCTGATATGGATTCCATCAGAGCCAGTTCCTGTGGGACAAGTCCTAGAAATTCCTTTGCCTTGATGGGATTCTTTTTTACATCAAATCCACCAATAGTTATATTTCCGTTGTTTGCATCCAATAACCCAGTCATTATATTAATTAATGTAGATTTACCAGCACCATTTGGGCCTATTAGACCAAAGATATCCCCTTCTTCAACTATGAAGGAAATGTTATCTAATACAATTCTGTCGTCAAATTTTTTGTTGATATTATTTACTTCTATAATATTCATATATATCGCCCCCTTGATTTGTTGAATAACTATTCAATGATTTCATAATCATTAACTTACTTTTAAATATACAGTAAATGGATGTTAAATCATATTACCCTAGGTAATAAAAAAGCAGTGACTAAAGTCACTACTTAGTAAAATTATTCTTAAATGCAAAGACTACTATCTGAGTACGGTCTCTCAAATCAAGCTTTGATAAAATTGTACTTACATTATTTTTAATTGTACCTTCTGAAAGAAAAAGCTTTTCTCCAATTTCCTTATTCGACAAGCCATCGGATATATATTTAATGATATCACATTCCTTAGGGCTTAAATCATACTCTTTGCATATCTCTTTTGGATCAGCTTTTATTGGGCTATAGTTAAGAATATTATTCGCTACATCAGGGTGGATAA
>CAZIII010000440.1:0-1054 GCA_964539425.1 uncultured Tissierellaceae bacterium
AAAATATTTCCCTCCTTCTTTACTTTTTAAAGGGCATACCCATTTGTGCTAAGAATGCTTTTGCTTCTTCATCTGTTTCCGCTGTGGTAACTATTACAATATCTAGTCCTCTAATAGCATCAATTTTATCATATTCGATTTCTGGGAATATTAATTGCTCTTTAATTCCTAGTGCATAGTTTCCTCTACCATCAAAAGAAGTGTCGCTTACTCCTCTAAAGTCTCTTACTCTAGGTAATGCAATGTTCATTAATTTATCTAAGAATTCATACATTCTTTCTCCTCTAAGAGTAACTTTAGTACCTACATTCATACCTTCACGTAATTTAAAGTTTGCTATTGACTTTTTAGCCTTAGTTACAACAGGTTTTTGTCCAGCAATAATTTCTAATTCCTTTACGGCTGATTCAAGTATTTTAGGATTATCTCTTGCTTCACCAACGCCCATATTAATTATAACCTTTTCAAGTCTTGGAACTTGCATAATATTTTTATATTGAAATTTTTCCATTAATGAGTTCACTACTTCATTAGTATACTTTTCCTTCAATCTGGAAGTCATACCTATTACCTCCCCTCTACATTAGACTATTTATTTTAGAACTTCTCCACATTTTCTACATACTCTTACTTTTTTGCCATCTGCTAATATATTATAACCTACTCTAACACCAGTTTTGTCTTTTTCACAAAAGTGCATAACATTTGAGGCATTAATTGGTCCTTCAAATTTAATTATTCCACCAGGTGATGTTGGTCCTTGTGCTTTTTTATGTTTAGTAAGCATGTTTACGCTTTCAACGATAACTCTATTTTGTTTAGGAAATGCTTTTAAAACTTTTCCTTTTTTTCCTTTATCTTTTCCAGCGATAACAATTACTGTATCTCCACTCTTTACATGCATGCTCTACACCTCCTCCTATAGTACTTCCGGTGCTAAGGATATTATTTTCATAAAGTTTCCTCTTCTAAGTTCCCTAGTAACAGGTCCAAATATACGAGTGCCTACTGGGTTCTTGTCATCTTTTATAACAACAGCTGCATTGTCATCAAA
>CAZIII010000441.1:0-1040 GCA_964539425.1 uncultured Tissierellaceae bacterium
TTTCCATACAATATGTAATCCTAGTAAGTACATCTCCACCATATTGAGTTTGAGGGTTTAAAGATGATAATTTTTCTATTATTTTTCCATTGGATAATTCTATTAAATAATAGGAGATACCCGTAGTACCTATGTCTATGGCTAGACCTAATGTATTCTTTTCGTAAACATTAATATCCAATAGCTCATCTCCAAATACTACACCCCATATTTCTGTAGGATTGGCCTCTTCTATTGTACTAAGCTTTCTATATAGTTCTACTGAATTGAAGCCATATCCAATATAATCAGCATATGGAAGAGAACTATCTTTGAGAATATCTGGTAGCTTTATATTTTTAACAGGGCTATCTATGGAAACATCTATGCTGAAACCCTTATTTATGGTTTTCAGTTCTTTCCCCTCTTCAATAAGCTCTACTTCTGTTTCTCCAAGGACTACTGCCATACAGGATAGTCTTTCACATTTCTTCTCATCAATGACTTTTCTCTCTCCATCACTAGGATGAGATAGATGTCCCCTAGCTATTACCTTACATTTACCACAAAACCCCATAGCATTGCATGGAGTTTCAATTTTTAGATTGGCTTCTCTAATGACATCTAATAAAATAGTACCTTTCTCTACTTCAATACTTATATTTTCTTTAATAAAGTTAACTGTAGGCATTATATACTTCCTTTCACATGGTCTGTCATAGCCCTAAGGTTTTCTATAGAAGTAGACATACCTAAGCCACATGCAGGAGATACAATATCTACCCCTGAGTCCATGGCATTCTTTGTGATTGAAATAATCTTGTCTATAGGTCCATTCTGCAATAGCAATGTGCTTACATTACCCATTAGTCTGGTGTCTAGCTTTGATTTTGCAACTCTCATATTTACGATGGAATCAAAACTAAGGGCTTGTACTTCTAAAGAATTTAAACTATCTATTATGTTTTTTGCATCTCCACATATATGGATTATCACAGGAGTATTTATTTCTTTCATGGCAGCTAAAAACTTAGTATACATAGGCATTGCAAATTTATCAA
>CAZIII010000442.1:0-1028 GCA_964539425.1 uncultured Tissierellaceae bacterium
AGTCTTTTTAATCATGCCCTTAATCAGTTGTACCTCTTTGTATCCTGCTTCCTTATCTACTCCCGCATCTTTGTATGTTAAACTCAATTCACTCTCTCCTTTCGCTCAATTGGATAATTGTTATTCAAGCATCCCGTACAAAAATCCTCTCCACCTGCTGCTTTTAGCAAGCCTTCTAGAGATAAATATTCTAAAGAATCTGCGCCAATTAATTCTAGTATTTCTTCTTTATTCATTTGAGCTGCTATTAAATCTTTCCTATTTGCTGTATCCATACCTAAATGGCAAGAATAAAGTACTGGTGGTGAAGATATTCTAACATGTATCTCCTTAGCTCCAGCATTTCTTATCATTTCAACAGTTCTCTTGATAGTAGTACCTCGAACTATGGAATCATCTACTAGAATTATCCTCTTACCTTCTACATTTTCCTTTAGTACATTGAGTTTAATTCTAACTCCTTGCTCTCTTAATTCTTGAGTTGGCTCTATAAAAGTTCTTCCAACATATCTATTTTTAATTAGGCCTTCTGCATAAGGGATCTTTGATTCCTCTGCATATCCTATAGCTGCAATTGTACCAGAATCTGGAGCACCAATTATAATATCTCCCTCCACTCCAGCTTCTCTTGCTAACTGTTTTCCCGCTTCAATTCTAGAAAGATAAATACTCTTATTATCTAATTTACTATCTGGCCTAGCAAAATATATTATTTCAAAGAGGCATAATTTCTTGCCACTTTTTTCTTGTCTTATGGATTTCAACCCATACTCATCTATCACTACAATTTCTCCTGGCTCTATATCCCTAATGAATTCTGCACCAATAGTATCAAAGGCGCAGGTCTCCGATGCTAATATATAATCATCTCCAAATCTACCTAATGAAAGAGATTTAACTCCAAAGGGATCCCTAGCTCCAATTAGCTTGTCAGTTGTCATCATAACTAGCCCATAGGTTCCTTTTATAGTATCTAGAGCCTTAATTATGGCATCTTCCACATTATCCTTATGATATCTTGCAATTAA
>CAZIII010000443.1:0-1011 GCA_964539425.1 uncultured Tissierellaceae bacterium
TTATCCACCCTGATGTAGCGAATAATATTCTTAACTATAGCCCAATAAAAGCTGACCCAGAAGAAATATGCAAAGAATATGATTTAAGCCCAAAGGAATGTGAAATCATTAAATATATATCTGACGGCCTGTCTAATAAGGAAATAGGAGAAAAACTTTTTCTTTCTGAAGGTACAATTAAAAATAATGTAAGTACAATCTTATCAAAGCTTGATTTGAGGGACCGTACTCAGATAGTAGTCTTTGCATTTAAAAACAATTTTACTAAGTAGTGACTTTAGTCACTACCTTTTTATTACCTATGACAATATGAATTAACATCCATTTACTGTATATTTAGAAGCAAGTTAATGATTTTGAAATCATTGAATAATTATTCACCAAATTAAGGGGGCGATAAATATGAATATTATAGAAATAAATAATATCAGCAAAAATTTTGAGGATAAGATTGTATTAGATAATATTTCTTTTAATGTAGAGGAAGGGGATATCTTTGGTCTAATAGGTCCAAATGGAGCAGGTAAATCTACATTGATTAATATAATGACTGGGCTAATAGATGCCAAAAATGGAAATATAACTATTGGTGGATTTGATATAAAAAAGAACTCTATCAAGGCAAAGGAATTCCTAGGTCTTGTTCCACAGGAACTAGCCTTGATGGGCTAAAATGGAGACTTTTGAAAGAAAGGATTAACTATGCACTTAACATCACTGGATTGACTGAAAAGAGAAAAGATAAGGTAAAAAAATTCTCTGGAGGTATGAAAAGAAGGCTAAACTTAGCTGCAGCTATAATGCATGAACCAAAGATACTAATCCTTGATGAGCCTACAGTAGGTATAGATCCTCAATCAAGAAACCATATCTTCGAATTCATCAAAGGTGTAAATAAAGAAAAAAACACTACGGTAATCTATACTTCACACTATATGGAGGAAGTAGAATATCTTTGCAATAATATATTCATCATAGATGAAGGTAAGGAAATTGCCTATGGAACTAAGA
>CAZIII010000444.1:0-1000 GCA_964539425.1 uncultured Tissierellaceae bacterium
CAATACTCAATTCCTAAGTTACTATATTTTAAAGAGTTTTTATAATCATCCAATAAGCTGTAGATACCAGATAAATTGTGGCAAAGCTTTGGATAGATTTCATTATTCGTATTAACTATTCCCATGCAGAATTCCATTATATTGGCAGCATCTACATAAGACTTAAGTTTTCTCAATAGTAAAGCAATATTCATTAAAATTCTAATTTCTATATCATTATAAACAAATTCTTGATAATTAGATAATGAAAAATTATGTGTAGATAATTGCATAGCTTCAACCAATTTATCAAGTGACTCTTTAGGTTTTTTTTCACTTTTATTTAATATAACAGACTTTATAAGTAGCATTAATTGAGTAATAAGCTTTTGGTAATATTGATTTTTTGTAGATTCAAGTAAATTAGCAAAATCATCATACTCTTTTTCTAAGGTATAGTATTCATCCTTATCAAACTTAGATTCCATGTTGTTTCTTATAATATTGAATTCTTCAAAGTTATCAAGTCTATAATCTAAAATAAGTCTATTTAAGTCTACTTTTAATACATGTGATAAAGAGTCGAGGATTTCATAACTAGGGTGATATTTACCTGTTTCAATCTTTCTAATAGTCTCAACACTAACATATGACAAATCGTAAAGTTGCTCTCTAGTAAGAGAAAGGGATTTTCTAATAGAAGATACTTTTTGCCCAAATTTTTCTAAATTATAGTACAATAAATCACTCCATTCAATCTAAAGTTTATTAATTTAAACTAATGATTATATCATTATATTACTTGAAAATCAACACCATTATAATGGTGTTGATTTTTACATATATTACCATTATTATAAAATATAAGGGAAAATAAGTAAAGGGGATTGCTTAAACTATTATCAGAATTCTATGACAATTATGAAGCAAAAATATTAGTAAATGGAGTATTAATAAGACAAGTTAACAAAGAAAACTTAGGTAAGAAAATAGGAGTAATATTCCAAGACTTTAACAGATA